>CAYJQY010000004.1:55551-78749 GCA_964372905.1 uncultured Candidatus Saccharibacteria bacterium | reverse complement strand
GATTATTAACCCAAAGCGCTACGGGCTTAACTACGGGCTTTGCCGAAGCCAAGACTTTGGGCACGGCCTTAACCACTGGTGGAGCAATGAATATTACCGGAGCATCATATAACCACGGCAACGCCACAGAAACAGGCAACTTAATCAACATTGCCTTTACCGATGCCACCAATGGCACGGCAACTTCAACGACTAATGGCATCAACATCACTCCCACTATTAATGTGACCACGGGAGCCAGCGGTGTCAAGACCATCAATGGCATTAAAATAACTGCCCCGACCTTAACGGCCTGTACTGGTGGCAGTACTTGTACCTATACTGGACTAAACGTTGATACTGCCGGTACCCTAGCCAGCACTACTATCTACTCTGCGCTGTTCAATGGAGGCAACGTCGGCATCGGGACGGTGACGCCGTCTACCCCATTAGAAGTCTTAAAGAATCAAAATACAGGCACCTATGTAAGGGTTAGCAATAACGATTCCGGTGTATCGAGTCTTAACGGATTTTATTCCACTAACGACGGAGGCACCGGCGCTGGTATTTTTGGGACGGGTGGAACAGGTTATACAGGTATCAGTCTCCTTCAAGACCGTGCGTTTATTGATGCTAATGCAAATTTAACCGGCATTGTCTTGAACAATGAAGGCGCTCAGCCAATAATCTTCTCCGTCAGTAACAGTGAGAAAATGCGTGTTCATACGGACGGCAACGTCGGCATCGGGACGACGGGGCCGTCAAATTTACTGCATGTAGAAACCTCTGGCTCACCTGGGAACATACCAGTTCTGTTTGTTCGTGGTACAGCAGATACAGCAAGTACTCGAACGGTCCTTAATCTAATGCATAAAACCACTGGCAACATGTCAGATGGGTTAGGGTCTCTAGTGCAGTTTCAGATTCAAGATAATGCGGGTGTGGCAAATACTATTGCCTCTATAGGAGCAACCCGGGCAGGAGCAGATAATACAGGGGATATAATATTTACCCCTGTTGCCGCTGGCACAGCTAATGAAAAAATGAGAATTACCAGCGGTGGCTTATTAGATGTTACTGGCACCTTGCGTGTTTCCAGTACTGTTACCTTTAGCAACCTTACTGGCTCTAGCACCTATGTCTGTGTTGGGGGCAACCCTGGTGCTGGGGTTTTAAGCGATGGTGCCAGTTGCTCTGGGTCCGACCGTCGTTTAAAGAAAGATATCGTGCCGCTGACTGATTCTTTAGATGTTTTGGCTAGTTTAAACCAGTTGAACGGCATTTATTTTTACTGGGACCGCACTGTGCCAGGGCAGGAATACAAGAGTGAGGCACGTCAGGTCGGACTAATTGCTCAGGAGGTAGAAACTATTTTACCAGAGCTCATATCTTATGATGAAGCTGGTTACAGGAGACTAGATTATGCTAAATTCACGGGTTATCTAGTAGAAGTAGCCAAAGCTCAAAAAGTTCAGATCAATGGGATTTTAGAGAAGCTTGGTCAGGTAAGTACAGATATTAATGCTGGCAACATCGGTATTGGGCTAGCATCCGGAGTTTACGCCAGCGAAAAGCTTGAAGTGGCAGGAAAAGTTAAAGCCGATGCCTTTATCACCAACTCCGCCGCCGACATAGCCGAAAACTATAACACGGCTGATACTGACATAGTCGCGGGTGATGTTTTAAAGTTAGCCTCCGACGGTACGGTAACTAAGACTAGCGCTGGCTATTCTTCAGTGGTTGGTGTGGTCTCCACAGCACCCGGATTACTTCTGGCTGGTAATTCCACGGCCAGCACTATGACTAAAGTTCCGGTTGCCCTAGCCGGACGCGTGCCGGTGAAAGTCACCAACGAAAACGGCAACATTGCGCCGGGCGATTATTTGACTTCTTCAGCCCAATTTCCCGGCTACGCTATGAAAGCCACCCGGTCCGGCCAGGTTATCGGCCAGGCGTTGGAACCCTTCGACGGAGCTCAGGGCGTCGCAGGCTCCGGCGGAAAAGTTTTGACCTTCATAAAACTTGGCTACCAGCAGATTAACAACACTTTTGTTTTGGAAGATGATCAGACCGTTGATGCCAATAATCAGGCCAGTATGCAAGGCACCACCCAAACTGGAGCGCTGGCTTCGAGCAACACTTCTTCTACATTTATCATCAAACAAGCTGTACCAAGGGGAACCCTTGGCGCCGAAGGCGGCCAAAGGTTCCCCTTGGCAGGAATAGCCGACATTTTGCAGCTGCAGCAGGGAGAAATTAACCGCTTCATGGTGGCCTCCAGCGGCCTGGTGACTATTAATGCCCAGGCCCTGCAGGACACCGCACTTGTCTTATCGGTTAAAGTCAATGACGCCGAAGCGGCGAGCATTAACGCGCGGGGCGACTTGGCTTTGCTGGGCGCAATCATCATCAAAAATGATTCGTTTGCCGGCTCTGTGGCCACGGATGAAAACGGCGCCGCGGAAATAATTTTCAGCTACGATTTAGGCACGGGCAAACCGGCGGTGCAGTTGACGCCGGAAAGCGAAACGCCGGTGTTCGCGCAAATCTCTTCGTGGAAAAAAGACAGCCAGAATAATTACATCGGTTTTACTTTGAAGTCGTTCGGATTCAACGGCAGCCCGGCGCCGGCCATTGTTCATTATCTGGTCGTCGGCAAACAAGATGGCTACGATACCTTCAGCAATAATCCGCTGGCCGTAACAGCCCAGCCGCAGGGCAGCGATACGCTGGTAATTTATTCTTTGCCACAGCAACTGCCATGGCCGCAACAATCGCCGTCAACCGCGACAGCTCCGCCGGCGCCGGCACCAACTGACCCGGCTTCTACTGCTCCGGCCGCAACCGATTTTTCCGGTGGTGATTTAACTTCAACTTCGCCGGATTCAACGCCGCCGCCGGCTGACAGTTCAACCGTAGCTTCCACAACTTCCAGCCCCACGCCGCCGATCACCGACACCGCAACCCCGCCGCCGGCTGACGCGCCGCAACCGGTTGCAGCTCCCGCCCCTGACCCTGCCCCCGCCGCCGCACCTGAAACCGCACCGAACCCCGCCCCGCCCCCGGCGGCCGCACCTGCCCCGGACCCTGCGCCTGAAACCGCTTCCGCGCCTACCGACTCAACCCCAGTCGCTGCTTCTGCTGACAGCGCCGTTCCCACCGCTACCCCGTAATCACACTTGTGGACAAAAATTTCAAGATATGCTATAATAAGTTTATAGATGCTACAACTTGGGTAAAAACAGTAGTTTTACTTAATTATTGAAACAAATATGAAAAAAATATACAGGTATAAGCGGTTAATTAGCCAATTAATGCTTTTGGTTTTGCTAGTTTTGGTTTTGGGGATTAACCCAGGAACGGCCCAGGCCGCAGCAGTTACTAGTTTGTCCGATGTGATGAGCCGGCTTAAAGCCAGCACTGCTGCCAACCACGAAATCAAATTCGTTACGCCTACGGGCGTGGCTGCCGGCCAAACTATTATTTTAACTTTTTCTTCCGGCTTTACCAATGTTACCAATATTGTTTTTTCCGATATTGATTTTGCCGCGGGGGATAGCGCTAACTGTTCTACCGCCACGTTCACCGAAAAAACTTTAGCTGCCACTGCTTCCGGCACCACCTGGGGCGCTGATGGCGATACTGCGACCACGGTAACCATTACTTCCGGCACCGATACAGTCACTGCCAATCGCTGTGTGCGCATTAAGATTGGCACCAACGCTACCAACCAATCAACCGGCGTTAACCAAATCAGCAACGGCGCCACCGGCGCTTCTGACACCGTAGCAGTAAGCGGCACATTCAGCGACAGTGGCACTCTAGCAGTAGATATTATTACCGACGACCAAGTCGCCGTGACCGCCACAGTCGATCCGACAATAACGTTCACCATTTCCGATAACACTATTGGTTTTGGCAGTTTGAGTTCAAGCGCCGCGCGTTGGGCCAACGGCGCGGCTACCGGGTCAGCCTCCGATACCTCGGCCCATAACCTGACCGTAGCGACCAACGCGGCGAGCGGCTATGTGTTGTCTTATAACGGCCCCACTCTAACCAGCGGCGGCAACACTATTAATGTCGCTTCTATTACCGATGATGCTGACGGCACGCCAGGCACAGAACAGTTTGCCATTGGGTTTGATGTCAACGGGGGTTCCACCGTGGCCACTGGTTACGATCACAACGCCACGGCCGGCAACCGCGATTGGACCTTTGTGGCCAGCACGACCACTACCGTTGTTTCCCGGACTACACCGGCTAACACCGAAACCATAAATGCCTACTATCTTGCCAACATTGGCGGCGACACGGAAGCCGGCAACTACAGTACCACCATTGCTTATATTGCCACGGGTACGTTCTAAATAGGAAATGACTTTTTCTACCTTCAATTTTTGGATGAAATCGCGCCGCGCCGCTTTCGGGGCGGTTTTGGTTTTGGCCATGCTTTTGTTGTCAGTCAAATCCGTCCACGCGGTGACCGTTACCCCGCGCCTAGAACTCAACGGCGATCCCGGTCAAAGCTTGCGTGAAACTTTCAAAGTTACGAACGAACAGCGCCAGTCCCAGACTTTTTATTTGTCGTTCGCCAATTTTCGCTCCGTTGATGAAAGCGGCACGCCAGTTTTCAGCGATCGGGCCGAGGATTTGGCGACGTGGATTGAAGCGCCGAGCCAAGTTACCATTGGTCCTCTTGACTCTGTGGAAGTTCCGGTAACCGTGCGCATTCCTTCTGATGCCGAACCCGGCGGCCACTTTGCCGCCATTTTCCTGCAAACCTCGCCACCCGCGCCAGACCAACCCGGACAAATTGGCATTAGCGGCAAGCTGGGCACCCTCATTTTGCTTCGCGTCGGCGGCGATTTTGTCCAGGGCGCAACTATCTTGGAATTCGGTACCAAAAATAAATCGTATTTCTTCATCTCCCTGCCGATTACCTTTTACTATCGTTTCCAAAATATTGGCGATGACCACACCAAACCGCTGGGGGATGTAATCATCACTAATATGGTGGGTCAGACCAGTAAAATCCTGCCGGCTAACCCGGTTGACGGCTCTGTCTTGCCGAAAAGCGTAAGGCGTTTTGAAACTACATGGAGCGATTCCGGCAAACCGCTGAAGCAGGAAATAGTTGCAAAAATTCAGGAGCCGCCGCGCGGCTTTTGGCCTATGGTCAAATATGAGTGGCAGAATTTCGCCTTCGGCAAATACCAGGCCAAACTCAAGCTGGCCTTCGGTACCAAAGAATTGCAAAGCGCCAACGCTAGTTTTACCTTCTATGTCATTCCCTGGCAACTGCTGTCAATCGTTATCCCGGCCCTGATTATTACCTTGATCCTTATCCGTTGGTTCGTCCGTCGTTACAATCGCTATATTATCGGCCGCGCCGCAGGCGCCAGCGCCAGGCAGAATAGAGAAAAGTAGCAATAGAAAAAGGTAAAGCCAGCGCGCGATTTATGTAATATGTCCCATGAAACGAAAGCTCATTTTCGTCCTGCTTATTACGGCGCTCGGCCTGCTGCCGGTAGACGGCAGAGTGTTGGGCCAGACCCTAAGCAGCCCCAACTATAATATAGAGAATTCAACGCTGGATGTCGGCGGCGAATCCTCGAATTCAACCAACTACCAGGAGCGGGGATCAATCGGCGACTCCAGTGACGACTTAAGCAATTCCACCAACTACAAAGTTTTTCCCGGCTTCCTCCAGCACGCCTACCCCGGCGTGCCGGCCCAGCCCACCCTCACTAACACCGGCGGCACGCTCTATAATAGTTTGGATTTTATCATCGCCACCGGCGGCAACCCTACCGACACTAACTACGCCATCGCCATTTCCAGCGATGACTTCGTGACCACGAATTTCATTCAGGTTGACGACACAGTCGGCGCAAGTCCGGCCTGGCAGAACTACGTCGGCTGGGGAAGCGGCACAGGCGAGCGGGTCACCGGCTTGCTGCCGAACCTGACTTATAAAATCAAAGTTAAGGCCCGCTTCGGGCCCGATACCGAAACGGCTTATTCCATCGCGGCGCAAGCTTCCACTACTTCGCCGACCCTGACCATTGCTTTTTCCGGTGTCAATTCCGGCACTTCCGTAGCCGGAGAAACAACTACCATTACAACTGGCACCAACGACATTTCCTACGGTAGTTTAGTCGTTGGTACGCCGGCCGTGGCCGCGCATACGGTTACGGTTTCTACCAACGCGGTCAACGGTTATGCGACTACGCTACAGCAGGATAATAATTTAAGCACAACTAACGGTAAGCAAATTGCCGCGGTTTCCGGCACGAACGCTTCGCCTGCGGCCTGGCCGGGGAGCGTGAGCACCGGCGCATTCGGCTACCATACTACTGACAGCTTACTTTGCACCGGCACCACCAGCCGGTTTGCCGCCAATAATACTTATGCCGCGCTGGGTGCCACTCCCGAAGAAGTCGCTTGCAGCGCCGCGGCAGTAACCAATGAAGCCACCACGTTTGTTTACAAATTGCAGATTGGTAGCTTGCAGGACAATGGCAGTTATCAAAACAAGTTGACGTATATCACCACGGCCCAGTTTTAATCAGAAAATAAGTTTTATAAATACTTTTGATGATGAAAATTATTTTGCGTTTCATAGTTGTGGGTTTGATATTAACTGCCTTCACCGGCAGCATGTTGTCCGCGCGAGCACAAACCTCGACGCAACAAGCTCCGCCAACGCTGCAAGTCCAAGGTCTAGCCATCAGTCCTTTTTTGATTGAAGTTCAGACCGAACCCGGCAAGGAAATTCGCCGCTCGATTACTTTAACCAACACCACCGCGCTGCCTTTGCCGATTGAAATCAGCATTAACGATTTTGTGCCTGACGCCAAAACCGGCCAGGCCAAGTTTTTAGATTCAAGCCAAACCAGCGATCCTAAATTTTCTTTAAGCGCTTGGGTTAGCATTATCAAGCAGCCGAGCTTCATCATTCCGCCGCGCGCTAGCACCAGCGTTGAATTTGCCATCCAGCCGCCGCAAGATGTCGAGCCAGGCACCCACTACGGCGGCATCCTGTTCGCCCAGCAACCCAAAGCAGTAAAAGGTACTAATACCGAAGTCACCCAGAAAGCCGGTGCCATCATTTTAGTTTCTTTAGGCAAAGCCGAAGAGCACGGCGCTATAACCAACTTTTTTGCCGATGTGGCCAGCGACGGCCGCTCGGTGGATCTGTTTCTGACTTTCCACAATTTCGGTAACGTGCATAGCAAGCCGAAAGGGGAGATATATATCGATAATTTATTTGGGCATCAGGTTGGCAATCTCTACATCAATCGCGACGCCGGCATTGTCCTGCCGGAATCCGAACATACTTTTACCCAGCGCTGGAATTCCGGCGCGCGCATGGGGCGCTACACGGCCCGCGTCTTGCTTTACTACGGCAATCCCAAACTTGAAGTCCGGCAGACGATTCATTTTTGGATTCTGCCTGTTAAAAGTATCTTGCTTATTTTATTACTGCTCACCGCGCTTACGGCATTATTGTGGAAGGGAATAAAAATATATAACGCGCACATCCTTAAGAAGGCTGGTATGGGTTCTCATAGCCAATGAAGTAAAATTTCTAAAAAGTAATTAAGCACGGCCGTGCTCTTGGCATCAGGCTTGGGCATCGTGCCGCGCGCGCCTGTTCCGCAACAGACTGTAGGCCGACTCATTCTAAAGTTAGACCGTAATTTTCCGGGTGTTCTAAAACGGCTTTGATATATTTTAAAAATTCGTCAAAATCGGCCAAATCGTTTTAAAGTATATGATACATTTCCTCTGGCGTGATTTCGGCATAGAGATGCACCAGTCGGTTGCGGTATCCGGCCATTTTTTGCAATTTATCCGCGGAGAATTTTTTATCTATAACACCGAGCTCGCCCAACTTTTAAGACAACCTCTTTGTAGGTTGTAGCCTGGGCGCCGGGAATACGCGATAAAATGTGAGAAGAAATGTTAAGCACACCTTGAAGCGCTCGCTGCAGGTGGAGCTGGGCAGCGGCAAAATTTATATCTTGAGCAAATTCAGGAAAAGGCCAGTCAGCAAATTTGTGCAATTCCTGCAATTCCTTCTGAATTCCATTAAACCGCTTAAGGATAGTATCTTTCTCTAAAGGCAAATTCATAGCTGTTATGATACGCGGGCCAAAATTGCCGAGTGAAACATGTTTCTAATAGGTTCGAAATCAGCATATTCATCCATGACCTTGGCCCTGAAGTTGGAAAATTTTTTTGGATCGCCTTCATATATAACTTGGCCATGTTTGGCAACGTGGGCCCGCAATTCGGCCGGAGCTTTTTGCAAAAACACAATATCTATAGTTGCGAGTTTTCCAGCGTGCAAAGAAAAAATATCATAAAGCTGCTGATAGATTGACCCGTACCGTTTGTAATCGCTTAAGGCGCGAGCATCATTTATGAGAATGCCAATATCAAAATCACTGTTAGGTCTAGCTAAGCCCAAGGCCCGTGAGCCAAATAAAATTACCGCTTCAACCCCCAAGGATTGAAACTTTTGTATTTCTTGACTGGAAAAGCTAGATTGTTTGCTTATGCCTTGCTTCATGAGCTTAATTCCATCATGTCTGGACGAAAAACTCAAGATGTGCTATAATATAAGTACTTTAATCTTGGGTTTTGAGGTTTTGATGGCAAAAAATAGTCAAAATCAGGTATCATTTCCAAGGTAAAAGCTGCTTGAAACCAAAAAGCAGAAACAAAAAAGAAAAATAAATAATGACAAGAACCGGCGATAAATCGTTCGGATTTTTGAGCGCACGGAGAACTCCCCGCGGGGCCTTATCTGCGATTCTTTTAATCATCGCGGTTTTGTTGTTGTCCGCAAGCTTTCTCGGTTGGCTGCGCGTCGGCTCGGCCCAGGCTGCCATTCCTAAACTGGTTAATTTTCAAGGCAAGCTTACCAAAGTCTCTGACGGCACTAATGTAGCCAACGGCACTTATGCATTTGAGTTCAAACTTTACGATGCCCTGACGGTTGGTACCTTGCTCTGGACGGAAACTTATGACCAGCCGAGCGGCGCCTGCGCCAAGCTGGCGGTGACCAACGGCATCTTCAACGTTAAGCTCGGCTCATGCAATGCGTTAACTTCGGTTGACTTCACTTCCGACTCGCTTTACTTGTCGGTGAACTTCGCTCCCACTGGTACAAGCTATGACGGAGAAATGGCGCCGCGCAAGCGTTTGGTGGCCGCGGCTTACGCTTTCAACGCCAACAACTTAGTAGGCGATGGTCGGCTGTCTATTGATTATGCCCCGGCCGATAGCTTAAACAACGGTGCCAGAATCAATTACGCGCCGACTGTATCGTCGAGCAAGAATGCCTTGAATGTTATTAGCGGCGCCAACGTTACCGGTGCGGGATTGATTGCGTCCCAAGCCGGCACTGGCGTGGGTCTGGAACTGGCCGGGGCCGGGGCCAGCGCTCGGGTTATAAAATCCGATGCCGCGGCATTGGTTTTGCGCACTACCACATCCGGCAACATCACCTTGGATCCCCAGTCCGGCATCGTGGCCGGGCAAGCGGCCTTAACTTTGCAATCCGGCGGCGCTAATGCGTTGACCGTGGATGCCGGCGGGGCGGCGGGACTGAATTTGGGTACCGGTAACGCCAACGCGGTTACTATCAGCAAGTCAGGCGTTACTACCGCCATTCAAGGCACAATTACCTTTAACGAACCAGCTACTGTGGGCAACGGCGCTGGCAATGACTATTTGGGATTCGCCGCCGAAGGAACCAATCCTGCTTGCGCCGCCGGCAATTACCGCGTGTGGGCTAATTCCAGTGACTTGAAACTAAAAAAATGTCAAAATGGCACGATTACGGATTTAGATACTACTGGCGGTGGCAGTGCGACCTTGCAAAGCGCCTACGACAACACCAGCGGCAATACTATTACAACTACGGATGCGCGCAACATTAGCATTACTTTGGCCGATACTGCGACCGACAGTAACTTTTTGATCAATATTGCTACGAGTTCCACTTCCAAATTCGCGGTGCAAAGCAATGCCACCGACATTTTCACCGTCACTTCTTCGGCCATAACTCTGGCGGCCGATACCACTCTGGCGGCCGGCAAAGTTTTGTCTGCCGCTTCGGGAACCGGCGCCTTTGATTTTTCCGCGGCCAGCGGTTTGTTCAAAACCACAACCGGCGCAGTAACTATCGGACCGGGCACGACTACACTGTCCGGCACAGCCATTAATCTTACAGGTTCTTCGCCGGTAATTGATCTGACTTCCGCCACTACTTTATCCATCAATACTACCACCAACCGGCCGGTGACATTTGGTTCGGGCCTGGTTACCACTAACGGCGCTTTGACATCTACCGGATTAATCACTGCCAATGGCGGCGCTACTGTCGCAGCCAACCAGAATTTAACTTTATCGAACGGTATCGGATTATTCACTCAAACTCATGCGCCAACTACTGACGCCACAGCCGATGCCCACAGCATTATTCTTTCTGCCGGCGGTGCTGCCTCCACCGGAACATTGCGCGGGTTAGTTGTTTCCCAAGCCGATACTGGTACAGTTGGAGTATATGACACCCTAGCTTACTTAGAGAACTTAAAGACTCCGGAAACTACTACTAATGGATTATTAATCACCAACAATGCAGCCTCTGGTGCTTTAACAAACGCTTTACACATAACCAATACTGCAGGAACACTTACCAGCGCGATCCTCATAGACGGCACAGCCCCGGGATCTTTCATCTTAGATACTGCTTCACTTGATATCTCAGGCGCTGGTAATATTACCGGAGTTGCCGCGTCAATCACCGGTGCCGGAGCTTTGACACTCACTCCGGCCGCAGCTTCCGGTTTGACACTTGGCACAACAGGCGGTGGTAATACTACTTCTATAACTTTAGCCACAGATTCAACAGGAGATGCGGAAGTGGTTTTGCCGGGTCAGTCAATTTCTGCCGGTGAAATTCTTAATGATACTATCACCAGCACTCAACTTAACGCTGCTTTGACTTTTTCTGCCCTGGATTTTGTTGATCTGGGTTTAATCGTTCATAACACAACTGCCAATCAAGGGTTAAGACTGCCGAATGCCGCTTCAGCCACCCCCTCAAATCCTACCTCGGGCGAGGGATATCTTGCTTGGGACAGCGCGGGTAATCAACTTATTACCTACAATGGTACTGCCTGGGCAACGGTTGGCGGCGGTAGCTGTTCAACTTGTTTAGTGCAGGCCCCCACCACCACCGGTCAAAACACAGTTACTCCAACTACTGCTTCGGTGGTTGGTTTAACTGTTAACGCCACTTCTAGCACAGCGGCAATTGCCGCTATCTTTGCGCAATCTCAAGGTGGTGCTGATGCTGTAAATATTAATATGACCAATACCGCGGGAACTATTACTAATGGCCTGTTGATCAATCGAAACGGGACCGGTGGAACAACTACGAATGGTCTTAACATCGCTAATACAGCCGGTACATTGACTACTGGAATTTTAATGTCGGGAACCTTCATCAATCTTATTGACACGCCCACTTTTGATGTTTCAAATGCCGGAACCGTTACAATCGCGGCTTCCCAATCTTATACCGGAGCCGGAGCAGTTACTGTTTCATCCGGCGGATCATCGGGATTAACCATTGATTCTGCTTCAAATACTTTAACCATTGGTTCATCAGACACAATCTTAACTGCCTCAGGTTTAACTACAGTCACTTTAGGCTCGGGAGTTTCAATTGATTCAGCCGGGAATATTACCTTAAACCCAACCTCAACTGTCATTATTGGAGCAGCTGATACCTTCCAAACTGATGACATCACCTCTGCAGGAGCATTATCTCTTGTTTCTGCTGCTGCTTCAAACATTGCCTTAAATCCAGGAACAACAGGAGATGTGGTACTCACTCATGGTGATGGATCACAATTTGCCATTAATGCCACACCAACAACAGACACAGCCCCTCAAGACAGTGTAAAAATTACCCTTAACCCGACAATCACCGGTTCGACCCAAACCTTGCAAGGACTGGTTATCTCCCAATCAGATAATGCCAATACAGGGGTTTATGATAGTTTATTAAAGCTTGAGAACTTAAAAACTCCGGAAACCACGACCAACGGATTACTCATAGAACAGAACGCTGCTTCAGGAACATTGACCAACGGGATACAGGTCTTAAGTACTGCAGGTACACTGACCAGTGGGATTCTGATTGCTGACGGCGCAGGAACAACCGCCACAGGACTCACCATGACCGGTACTTTTACCAATCTTATTGATACTCCCACTTTTGATGTCTCCAACGCCGGAGCGATCACCGCCGTTGGAGTCAACTCCGGTACCGGTTTAATCCAAGGAACTGGCGGATTAACCATCACAGGTGCCGCAGTTTCGCTTAACGCTTCCTCAAACTTTGACGCCAATATCAATACCGGCACTTCAACCGGCACTATTACCATTGGCAACAGTTCCTCAACAGCGCTGAAACTGGGCAAATTTACAACCGCCAATGGAGTACTTTATATTTCAGCAACAGATGGAACAACGGCAGAAACCGCAGCTTCAACCGGAGCGCAGTGTTTGCAAACCACAGGCGCTGGTACTGCTCCTGTCTGGGGGGCTTGCGGTTCAGGCGGGGCAACAGCCTGGGATACAATTGGCGATCCAGCCGGGGCTGGTGCCATTAACTTCGGTCAAACAGTTCAGACCTTGGACTATACCATCAGCACTGCCAACGCTTCCTTATTCAGCTTCAACTTTACCAACAGCGGAGGAACGGCCGGCACAGATTCTGGTCTGGTGATCAACAACGCGCTCTCTGCCAACACAACAGGTGACCTCAATACCGAGAATCTCCTTCTCATTCAACAACTTGACACGACCGCAGGCGGCACCACGGTTGTTGACAATGCCCTAAAGATTGATGTCGCTGCCAACTCCGGCATCACCGATGGTATTGAAATCACCAACTCCGCTGGTAACATCACCAACGGCATTAATCTGATTGACACCGCAGGCGGCATCTTTACAACCGGCATTGTTTTCTCTGGAACATTTACAAATTTGTTTGACTCCGGCGGCACGCTTATTACCAGCACGGAGTTTAACCGTTTGGACGGCACGACCGCCGCTTTGGTTGATCAGGATGACTTTATTTCCGGCGATGGCGTGGGCGGCACCTCAAACGGTTCGGGCTTGGAAGCCGGCACCGGCGGCATCGGTCTTTTGCAGGGCTGTTCCGATGGGCAAGTTCTCAAATGGGTAGAAGCATCGTCTGTTTGGAATTGTGCGGCGGATGCGACTGGCGGCGGCGGTACCACTACCACCATTACCAAATCTGCCAATCAGGCTGCCACTCAAAGTTCAATCACCATGCAGAATGTTACCGAACTGGTCTTTGCCATGAGCGCAAGCAAAACCTATATTATTGAAGCCTATATTCCAGTTGATACTTCCAACGCAACCGCTGACTTAAAATACACGGTCACTGTTCCTACCGGAGCCACGCTGAACCTTTTTAACAATACCTATAGCACGGCCACAGCGGTAATTACCTGTAATATAATTGCCTCTGCCACTGCTTGTACTACCATCGTGAACTCTGCCGTGAACTTTATACATATGAGAGGTTTTGTGGCCAACGGAACTACTGCCGGTAATTTTCAAGTCCAATTTGCCCAAAGTACCGCGGCTGCCGCCAGTTTTCCGGTAATTAAAAAAGGTTCCACTCTTTTTTATACCCCTACCGCCGGCGCGGACTTGGCGGAAACTTACTTTACCAATGATATGTCTATTGCGCCGGGGGATGTGGTGAGTATTGATCCGGCTCTTCATACGGGAGTTAAGAAAAGCACTTCAGCCTACGATAAAAATACCTTGGGAATTATTTCCACCAATCCCGGATTGTTGCTGGGAGAAGGAGGAGGCAGTGGAGTGCCTGTACCGGTGGCGCTTGCGGGGCGGGTACCGGTCAAAGTGAGTGCAGAGAATGGCGCTATATTGCCCGGCGATTTGCTTACATCTTCTTCCATCCCGGGCGTGGCGATGAAAGCCACCAAAGCCGGTTTGGTTATCGGGCAGGCGCTAACGCCGTTTGAGGGCGACGGAGTGAGCGAGGTTATAGTTTTTGTCAGAAACTCTTACTTTTATGGCAACGGGGTCGGATCACTTCTATCAGGACTTACCGAAGAGCAAGCTCAACCCTCCTCAAATGAATTAGGAAAGCTAGCGCTTACTAAACTTATAGAGCAAAAAGAAGAACTGGCAATATCTCCCGATCTATCAGAAATTCTGACAGATAGACTAGCGGTGGGACTTGAAATTATTGCTCCGCGCGGCTTATTTGAAGGCCTTGAAGTTGATTCCATTGGAGCATTGAGCGATATAATTACGCTTACATCTGATGTCTTATTCTTCGGCCGCCCATACTTTAATACTGATACTGCGGGATTTGCCGTGGTTACCAAAGGAGAAAAGAGTGTTGACATTGTTTTTGAAAAAGAATACTTAGAGCAACCCATCGCGAATGCGACGATTACCCTAGAAACCCAGCCTTCCGCCTCCGCCGAGGCTACGGAGGCCGAGACGGCGGGCACAGCAAGCGACCAGCAATTGGAAGAACTTATATTTGCGAGCGATGTCAGATATATTATTACCAAGAAGAGTGTGAACGGATTTACCATTATTTTAAACAAACCTGCTCCGGTAGATATCCGATTTAGCTGGACTGCATTTGCTGTGAAAAATCCAAAGACATTCTTCTCGCTTCGCTTAGAACCAACCGTTCCAAGTTCCACTAGTCAAACACAGTCAGGCGAATCTACATCAACATTAGATCAAACACCCGTGTTAGAACCCACGCCGGCTTCAACAACCGGGGAATCTGTTCCCACTCCGACGACTAATGAATCTGTTCCTGCGACAGAAACAGCACCGATATCAGAACCCTCCCCGATTCCTGTAACCAGCGAACCCGTTCCTGTAATAGAACCAGCAGCAGAGTCAACTCTTGAACCAACCCCAGAGCCCGTCCCAGCGCCGATTCCTACGGTGGAATCTCCTCCAGCGGAACCCGTTAATGAGCTAGTTCAATAGAGCGAGTAGTTGTTTTGGCTATTGCCCTCCTTTGACTCTGATTATATATTCATAAACCATCTTGGAAATATATGACATATATTTTTGGGCCTGCTCGTTTGTGCCGTGGACAAATGCACAAAGAATGTAGGGCCGATTCGGGACATAGATAATTCCACAGTCGATAAACACATTTTGGGAGCCAGCCAGCTTCTCAAAAACCCCTATCTTATGAGCAACTTTAATATTTTCCGGCACCCCGGCCGATATTTTATCGTTGAACGCTGTTTTTGTCAGAATCTCAAGGATGCGGTTTGAGTTTTCCTCTGACAGGAAAGAGGAGAGATATAAACTTCTCAAGATTGAAGAGTAGCTTTTAGGAGAAACTAACATATGTTCCCCTTCTTTACTTATTTGAATGTCCAAACCTTCATAAACACCATTTACTTCTTGAGGAGTAAGTTGGTCAAAAAGAACATTGTAGGCGGTATTGTCGGATTCAACCAAGGCCAGCTTTATTAGTTCCTCAACAGAAAGCTTGGTTCCCTCACCTTTTTTCCATAGATTTCCAAATCGTTCGTCAAGATGTTCTTTTTTAACAGTTAGAATGTCGCTTAGCGACATCTTCCCTTTTTCTATTTTTTTGAAAATAGACATTACCAGAGGCACTTTTGACAGACTGACAAGTTTTATCTCTTCTTTATCATTTACTCCAATCGATGTGCCGGAAGGTAAATATTCAAAGTAAGCGCCAACCTGGCCATCTTGCTTTTCAACATATTCCTTGAATGCCTGCCTCAAAGGAATAAAATTAATAACGATGTCGTTGGGGTTGTTTGCAAATATTCTTTTTGAAAGGTAGGGATATTGTTCTTGCAAGGATTTTTGCGTATCTTGTGTGCTAAAGATCTTGTAGCCGAGAACGCCATTTGTAACAAGGCTTATGGCTGTTATCAGTAAAATTGCTTTTGTGCGCATGTTAAATATCATACCATACACAACTCCCTTGATAACAGATAGACTTGCTTTTTTGCTCGAATTTTGCCATAATAAATAATATAAAATATACCTAGAACCTATCTCAAAATTCCTTTTAACTGCAATTTCATAATTTTGGCGTCTTGTCTCAAAAAATTTTTCCGCTTAACTATAGTTAAACATCAAAATTTGTTTGCGCCCATCCGCTCAAAATTCTGAAATTTCGTTAGAAAAGCTAATTTTGAGATAGGTTCTAGATTTTATTTGAGAAACAAATGCCAAAAAAAGCACTGCAGGGTTTACGGTAGTTACAAAAGGACAGAAGAACATCCAAGCGGTGTTTGACAAAGAGTATCTTGAACAGCCGATCATTAACGCCGGCATCACACTGAACGACGACCTTTCGCTTAAGACGGAAACCGCGGAGACCCCGGCTCCATAAGGGTAAATTTGCCAATGTCTAAAGCCATCTGATATAATTTATCTATAGTTTAGTCAATCAAAAATTAATTAAGATCAAAATTAATGGCAAAAAATCAACTTAATGAAACGCCATCAGCTGGGAATGCCGGTGATGATACAATTGTGACGCAACCCACGGATAAACGCTTTTCGGGCTTACAGAGCAAAATGACCGGCAGATGGCTGTCCGTTTTGTTTGTGGTTCTGTTTTTGGCGGCAGCCGGGACGGCCGGCTACTTTTATAGACAATTACGCACTGTAAAAAATGATCCGACTAAAGCCGCGCAAGCAGAAGTCAAAGCGCTCATCGCGGAAGTGGGAAAACTTATGGTACTCCCGGACAATGAACAGCCCACCGTGGCAACAGTGACGGATGCGAGCAAACTTCAGGATCAGCCGTTTTTTATCCACGCCGAAAAGGATGATAAGGTCCTGATTTATACTGATGCCAGAAAAGCGGTTTTGTATCGCCCCTCAAAGAATATAATCGTGGAAGTCGCTCCCATTAACATCGGCAACACCACCACTGCTAATAATGCCCCTCCGGCCCAATCCCAGGTTGCGGGAGCTTCTACCGCCGCCGACAATATTCCAACAGCAGATAAAAGCCAGATTCCCATAAAAGTGTTGAACGGTACTAAAGTTTCAGGCCTGGCCCGCCAGGTGGCGGATAAGCTGCAGCAAGCTGGGTACGGCGCGGTTTCGGTAAGCGACGCTTCGGGCGGCGCGCAAGCGCAAACCACTATCAGCTATGAGCGGAAATATAGCTCTTTCGTTTCTGACATCAGTTACATTTTAAATAATCAAGCAACATTGCAAGAGCAGGCCGTCGGGTTTGGCATCACGGTGGTTCTCGGCACAAGCTTTACGATCGAGTAGCTTGGTAATTACCTCCGACTAAAGATGTAATTTTTCGCGCGCCAGAAAAAAATTTAAGCGCGGCAAAAATAAAGCACAATTTATTATTATGCAATTAGCGCCGGCTCAATGGACCCATCACCATAGTTTGCGATTATTCCATATATCGTTTTTTTTAGCTTGGCTGATAATTCTTGCCTTGATCGTCTGGGCGGTTTATGTGGCGCTGTTTTCAGCGCGGGCGCAGCAGAGCCAGCAGCAAACCGTGGGGATTACAGCCATGGTTCCGGAAATTGATATCGGGAACACGGTTGCGCTTGGCGGCGGTTTTAGCTCTCCGTATGAGGCGCCAACCGAAGCTGCTGAACCGCAAGTCCCGGTTGGCACCGAACCAATAGCCTTTGATTATGGTCCGGATGTCCAGATTCGGGAGATAACCGTGAATGGCCGAAAGGAGTCCCGGCCGCTGTTTTCCAGCCAATATCCCCAGTTTTCGGGTATTACTATTTATAAGAATGCCCCGTTATTTTTTGAAATCCATTCGTCAGTTACCGTGCGCGGCAGCGCGTATAGCGATGCCGCCGGCCGATGGTCGTGGACCTGCCCGGAGCCCATAGATCCGGGTCCGCATACCCTAACCGTAGCCGTTCAGGATCAAACCACCGGTAGCCGCAAAATCGTGGGAAGCAGTGATTTTTTTGTGGACTTGCCGCCGCGGCCAGGGCAGCCGCCGCCAATAGCCCCCACGGCGCCGGGGAATAACGGCACATTGTTTGACGTGGTGGTGCAAATACCAGCCCAATTTAAAACCATACCGCCCGGCGAAGACGTGGTTGCCAGTGTCAAACTCATTAATTTTGGCCGGGCCGGCCAGCCGGTTGATGTAAGGGTCGAGTACACTATTACCGATGCCGAAGGAAATATGGTGACGCAAAGTTCAGAAACGGTGGCCGTGGCCACTCAATTATCATTGCTCAAAACCTTTTCGACCAGACCCACGGCGCCGGAAGGGCAGTATACCATTATGGTTCGCGTACCCTCGAAAGATTTGATTGCCGCGGCCAGCGACACGTTCACTTTGAGCGGCCCGCCGATTCTGGCCTTATCCCAAACCGCCAAGACCGACTTTACTGTAGTCATGCAGGGCCTGGTGGGACTGTTCTTGCTATCGCTGCTGGTTCTTTATTTTGAATACAACCGCGTAGCGATTCTGTCGCGGATCATTCGGAAGGTAACCGAGCAAGACCTCGCAGGTCAAATCTGAACGATCATTAAATCCGATTATTCCGACCGGCTTTCTGGCCGAGATTAATTAAAAAAAATAATCATATGGAAGCATCCTCCGCGCTCTTTGAATACTACCAGCGTTTTCTGCCGGCACTCCCGCTCGTGCTGATGATCGGCGCCATTATTATCGGGTTTGATTGCATCTGGCGGGTCGAGAAGCGCCTCGATACGTTTATGAAATTGCTAACGGTCGGCATGATATTTAACGCCATCCGCAAGCTGGTGGTTGTGTTTGGCTACACTGACTTTACTCCGCTACTTTCTTACACCCAGTACCTTGACGTAGCGGCTAACGGATTCTTTTTTGCGGCCTTTGTGGAAATGTACCGCATTATACGAGTCTTGACTCATGAAGAGAAAGATACCAGCCAAAAATGATATAATGAATACGGACAGATCCTCTAGGGAATTCTCAAGGAAACTTACCGCCAAATGCTAAAAAAAGCCCTTATTCTATGCATAATTCTCGGTATGACGGTTGCCTGGTTTGGTAATGGTTGGGAAACCGGCGTGACGCAGGCCGCACGTGTCGAAACCGGAACATATCAGCAGCAACCGCTGGGCGAATCCGCAGTGCAATCCTTAACACTAGGCATAGTTTCCGGCCCCCGCGCAGGTAATATTATGTTTGGTAATTCAGGGATTTCTATTCCGTGCGTCTGGCCGGACTTCTCCGGCCAAACATTGCTGCAAGACCAAAGCCGGATCAACTTGAACCAGCCGGCGTCCTGTTTTCTTTTGGTCCGGGGACAGTCGCTGGCGCAGAGTATTGCGCGCGTGACGGAAGCAACCGCAGCCAGCGAGATAATAGTCAACGGTCCGGTTAACGCTCCTGCATTGTCCCGCGATTCGGTTTTGCCCAGCCCGGCTTCATCAACTAGCTTTCCGCAATCTTTGCCCTTGGCCGCGGCCGGCGCTTTGGCGGTGCTGTTTGCCGGCAGCGTGCGCCGGCGGTTGCTGAAAATTTCGCAAACCCTTCAGCTCCACCCTTTGCTGTCTTTATCAGAGCTTGGCGTCATGAGGTGTTGAAATTTCCTTCCGCAATCGTTGTCGGTTTCTTTATCATTTATTCATCATCACTAACAAAAAAATTTATGGCAGATGAAATTCGAGTCAATCGCCCCATGATGAGGCCGGAGGGATCGGGCATGGGCGGCGGAATAAGCGGGTCAGCGGCGCCGGAGCCGGGCGGCGGGAGCAAGCTGCCCTGGATCATTCTGATAATTGTTGTTGTCGTTTTGGTCGTGCTGGGAATTTTGTTCCGCGACAAAGTGTTCGGGAATAAAGCCGGCCAAGATGCGGCCGGGAAAAGCAGCGGTTACCAGGCCGTCTTCCTGACCAACGGCCAGGTTTATTTCGGCAAACTTTCCGAAGTTAACGGCAAATACGCCGTCTTAAAGGATATTTATTATCTCCAGGTGACCCAGCCGCCTTTGCAGGGCCCCCAGCAGAACGGGCAAACGCCCCAGCCGCCCCAGTTTCAGCTGGTGAAGCTCGGCAACGAGCTGCACGGCCCGGTTGATGAAATGAGAATCAACCGCGGTCAGATTTTATTCTACGAAGATATGAAGTCCGACGGCAAGGTCATGCAGGCCATTATTGAAAACCAGAAGAACCCCAATCCGGCGCCGTCAACTAACCAACAGCAGCAACAGCAGCAACAGCAGCAGCAACAGCAACAACAGCAGCAACAGCAACAGCAACAGCAACAGCAACAGCAGTAGCAGAAGTAGTAGCAGAAGTTGCTATAAACAGGTAAGAAAGAAGGCCACTCCTAGGTGCGCGGAGTGGTCTTTTGATTTTCTAGGTTTTTTTGAATTTCTGTTTATCCTGTCTTGACCAGCGTTCTGTTATTATAGGCCAAGCTTTTTACCATATTATCAAATACGGCGGGATGGCGCACAGCCAGCTCGGCCAGCATCTTGCGGTTGATTTGGATGTTTTGTTTTTTGAGGACCGCGGCGAATTTGCTCCAGGTCGTGCCGTTGTCGCGCAGAGCGGCGTTGGCGCGAATGAGCCACAGCGCGCGGAAGTCGCGCTTTTTGTTGCGGCGGTCGCGGTAGGCGTAGGAGTCGGCCTTGAGCAGGGCCTGGCGGGCCGCGGCTAAGGTGGTGGAGCGGCGGTTGTCAAAACCTTTGACCCGCCTTAAAATGTTTTGCTTGCGTTTGTGGGCGGTAGTGCCGCGTTTGATTCTGGTCATAAATATTTATTGTTGAGTAAAGATGAAAATTGTCTGCCGCGGAGGGAGTTTGCAAGTGCCGCTACTTATAAATTACATAGCGAGCGAAAGCGCTCCCGAAGCGGTAACAATTTTCATCATTTATAAGGCATAAGTGAATGAATTTTTACGTTGCTTTTGTGCAGCGTCACGTCGCGGCGCTTGTTTTTGGTGACTTTGCCGGATTCGCGCGCGTTAAAATGATCCTGGCCCGAGGCGCGGTGCATGAGTTTGCCGGTTTTGGTTTTGCGGAAGCGCTTGGCCGTTCCTTTGTGGGTTTTGACTTTGGGCATGAAGTATTAATTAGTTTGCTGGGATTTGCTTGGACGGTATTTATTTTGACGGCGCCAGCATGGTGGTGAGCATCGGGCCCAGACGTTTAAGGGGCGTTTCGATGCGGTGGGGCGCAGTGACTTTTGCCAGGAACGTTTTGACCTGCTTTTCCGAAACATCTGCAAAGGCTTGCTCGCGGCCGCGCATGCGCAGTTCAACTTTTACCAGGTCGCCGTCGCGCAAAAATTCATCGGTCTGCCGCGCCTTGACCGCCATATCGTGGGCGCCAATCCGGGTGCTTAGCCGGATGATTTTAACCTCAATCTTTTTGGCCTTTTTCTTTTGCTGCTGCTCAAGTTTTTTCTGCTGGTAGCGAAACTTGTCGTAGCCGATAAGCTTGGCTACCGGCGGCTTGGCATGCGGAGAAATTTCCACCACGTCCAGGCCGTGTTCCTCGGCCAGTTTGAGTGCGTCGGACAACTTAAAAATGCCGAGCTGTTCTCCTGCGTCGTTGAGTAAGCGGACTTCCGCGGCTTGGATTTGATGGTTAATTCTTGATTTTAGCAAGTGAGGTCGGGAATGGTGATGCTTTTGAGATCTTTAGCGCTGCCTTATTGTAGCAAAAATTCGGGATTTTTGTCAAAAATGGTATGATTATAGCGACATGATACCAAAAAAAATCAGCAGAGAATTCAAGCGTTCCATCCCCGGCATCATTACCGGCGGCGCTGATAACGACCCGGCGGGTATTGCCACCTATTCCATTTCCGGAGCGTCTTTCGGCTTCGGCCAGCTTTGGCTTATGGTTTTGGCCACCCCTATGCTCATTGCCATCCAGGGCATGTGCGCGCGCATTGGCAATGTCAAACGCAAAGGCCTGACCCTGATTTTGCGCGAACATTTTTCGCCCCGGGTCGCCTGGTTGGCCACCATCATTCTGATTGTTTCCAATGTCTTCACCATCGGCGCGGACATTGTGGCCATGTCCGCCGCGCTTGAACTGATTACCGATGTTTCCTTGAAGTTTTGGATTTTGCCCGTCACCTTGCTCATTTGGTATATAGTGCTGTTCAAAAATTATAAAACTTTGGCTAAATTTTTATTAGTGATGGTGCTGTTTTTCGCGTCCTACATTCTCGCCGCATTTTTGGCCCGTCCCGACTGGCTTGCCGTAGCGCGCCATTTGGTCTGGCCGGGCGCCGGATCTTTTACGCGCGATTATTTTATTGCCGCAGTCGCCATTATGGGCACTACCATTACGCCCTATTTGTTTTTTTGGCAGGTGAAGGAAGAAGTGGAAGAGCGCAAGCCGGCGGCGCAGGCCTTGCGCGAAGCCAAACGCGAAGATCGCGTTAACGCGCCGGGTTTTATTTTTTCGCAGGTCATCACTTTATTCATTATCATTGCCACCGGCGCCACACTCCATCAGCAGGGCATTAGCATTGCCACGGCCGCGGATGCGGCCCGGGCTCTCGCTCCCATAGCCGGGAGCGGCGCCTCGCTGTTGTTCGCGCTCGGCATTATCGGCGCCGGCCTCCTGGCTTTGCCGGTGCTTTCGGCCTCCACGGCGTATGTGGTAGCTGAAGCCGCCGGCTGGAAACACGATAGTTTAAACAATAAGGTTCACACCGCCAAGGGTTTTTACGCTGTTATCACCTTATCGCTTTTGGCCGGAGTCTTGCTCTACATCGTCGGGCTGGACCCCATCAAAGCGCTATTCTATTCTCAAGTTCTCGCCGGCGCGCTCGCGCCTTTCCTGCTTATTCTCATTATGATTATTGCCAACAAACGCGAGGTCATGCAGGACTTCCGCAATGGCTGGTTTGATAATTTTTTCGGCACATTGGCTATAGTGGTGATGCTGACTGCGTCGGTTCTGATGTTTGTGGTTTAGGTAGACCAAAGTAACCGTTCACTGATGCTTAAAGCTCCAGGAGGGGCGGCCCGAGTCGGGACAGGACCTTGACTGGAGCGCATACTTATAGTGAGCTGGTACAGGCCAAAAATTTGACAGAAACGGCCTTTTATAGTATCATATAGTTAATAAGCGCCCTAAATA
>CAYJQY010000004.1:47446-55451 GCA_964372905.1 uncultured Candidatus Saccharibacteria bacterium | reverse complement strand
AATTTGACAGAAACGGCCTTTTATAGTATCATATAGTTAATAAGCGCCCTAAATAAGCGCACAAATATATTAAATTAAGAATTGTAAGAAACAAAAACAAATGTTTATGCAAAATAATTTCATCAAGAATAAAAAGATGCTGATTTGGCTGACTGTGGCCTTTTTTGGCGGCGCCATAGTCATTGCCCTGGTTTTTCGTTCGTCCGCAAAAGATGCCGCCCTGAAATCAAGCGCGGCTGGAGTTAATAGGTCCAGCGTCCAGACACAAGATACCCAAACTAGCGGCGGCCCAATATCTGTTCCCGGCCCCTTTCCGGTGCCGATACTTCCTGGGCCCAGCGACATGGCTTTTTGCGAGACCCGGGATAATACGGTCATCAGCGGCAATGCCGGAAAGGTTCCTTATGCCATCGTAGCCACCCGCTATACGCCCATGACCATTGACCTATCAGGAGGCGTGCCGGATGGAGTGAGTATCCATTACGGCGTGCCGGCCGAATCCCCGGGTAATTTTCCGAGCTACCGCACCTTTACCGCCAGTGTCGGCAATAAGAAGATTAGGCCGGGCCTGTACAATCTTGATTTTACCGTTTCTTTCAGCGATGGAGGCGGATTAGAACGCCCGCTCGGTGGCGGCAGCGGCGGCAGTCGCGGTGATTTGACTCCTCAATTCTATCCACAACCCCCGATTTCAATCCCGGCTTTCACTACCGTGAGTTGTCCTTTAAACATTGTCAGTCCGAAAGTCAGCGGCCTTGGTACCTTAACAGGAACTGTGACCCTGGCTACTTGCGGCGGCAACCCGCCCAATCCCGATGCCTATCCTACCCATGTTTGCCCAAGCAGCCCTTATCAAACCGGCTTAACACTGTATTCGGGCTACAAAATTTTCGGTCGGTCCGGGCGTCAAAACCCCGATGCCCAGCCCACATTTTTCGTGGCCACGGTATATACTGATGCGCAAGGTCGCTACGGTTACAAACTGCCGCCGGGCACTTACACGGTTGAGCCGTTATCTTTGCCATGCACCCCCGTGCAGGGGTACAAATGTCCTTTGGATATATCAGTTCCATCAAACCAGGTCGTGAGCATAACGGCGGGACAAACTACCACTCTGGATCTGTTTTACACTCTGCAGCTGCCGTAAGCGGATTTGAAAATGTTTGGCGCAGAAAGCCTCCGATGTTCACCGGGGGCTTTTCAAAATTTTTCTAAAGAAAGATATTTTTTCCACAACAGTGAGCTAACCTAATTTTAAAGCTGCGGCAATCATAACAGTAGCCGAAATCAAGCGGACAGCATAGATTTTAAGAGTATGCTTTTCCAAAAGATCAGGCTTAAATACAGAGAATATAACAACGAATAGCATAGAGAGCGGCACGGATAGTATTGCTGACGTTATGCTTATATTTTCGGAGAATGCTTTGTTGGCTGCCAAAGTTGCAGCAAGCCCGGCTATGGCGGTGGCTATAGTTGCTCCATACTGTTTGAAATTTACCTGCCCAGTTCTTTTTTAAATAGGGGGATGGTGAGCATTAATAACGGGCTTGGCTTAACAAAGCCATCCATAATGTCGTGTTCCAGTAGCCGATGTCTGCCACTGCTCTTTTTATAAACATTGCTTGCAAGGGAAGCCCGATCATCAACTAAGCAAGCGATCCAGACAAAATTTATCCGTGCCGACTGCGCAATTTTTAGGAAAGGATTAGCCGGGATTTGCGTCTGAAAAAGTAAGTCGATATTGCCGCAATAACCAGGCCCAGTGCAACCAAGTAATTTATTGGGATATATAGCTCGATAACATCCCACGCGCTTATCCAGGATAGAGAAATGGCGCCACGGACCGTAGCTACGCTGTCCAAAAGGTCCCCGTTTTGTTGATTAACCCCGTCCAAACGATCCCGGGCATTTTTTATTTGCGCGTCAAAGGAATTGAGCGCTTGGGTGTAGCGTGAGTTTTCATCGGCCAGCCTGGCTTTAAGCGAGCGGTTTTGGTTGAACAAGGCCTGCCTTTGGTTTTCGTCCTGAACTGTTTCGAGCTGCTTGTTTATAGCATTGATTTGTCCTTGAAGCAGACTTACGGCTTTGTTGTGGGTCGCGGTTAACTGATCGCGATTAGAGTTTAGTTCTGATAACAACTTTTGAATTTTTATTTGCTGGTCTTCAATAGAGCGTTTTTCTGGCAACAGATTTTGGCTGCTAATCTGTTCAGTCAGGAATTTTGCTCCCACAAAAGTTTTAACCTCATTACGGAAAGCATCAAAGCGGCTGGCTGGCACAACAAAATTAACGTAACCGAATTTTTCCGAACTGTTAGATGAATCGATCCGGCCGCCAAAACCGCGTACCGTGGTTTGCAGACGCTCGGTGAGTTCAGACACATGGCGGGTTTTCAAGCTTGCGCTGTAATCGGTTTTCAGGAATTCGCGCGTGTCCGCGCTGGGTACCTCCGGAGTAGGCAAGGGATAAATTTCCGGCGCCATTTTATAGCTCGATTGCGGCATTGATTCATTTATACTCCCTGCTAATGGGCTGCCTGCTGTTGGCGGCGCAGAGTCAGTTGTCGAAGAATCCACCTGGAGAGTTTGGTTTAGACTTGATTGTGGCGTTACAAGTCTTTCGTTACCGGGCGATAAAATAATAAAAGCGATTATGGCCAAACCTGCAAAAGTAAGAGAGAGCCAGAGCGGGCCTGCCATAGCACGGGCCTCTGGTTTGGCTGCGGTGGTTGCTATGTTCAGGCTGGCTAGTAAACGGTCCTTCAAAACCTCATGGTTTTGCGGCAAGCTTTGCTGGGCGCGTCCCCAACTAATCAAAATTTGTTCAATTGTTTTAGAATTAGTGTTCATGGTTTTTAAAAATTATGGCAGTGCGCGCCCGGGCCAGCGCCCGGTGGATGCGCACCCGCACCGCTACAAAATTAATGTTTAATACTCGCGCAATGTCATTTAACGAGAGATCGGCAATGTAGCGCAGGCGCAGGAGTTCGCGATCGTCTTCCGAAAGTGAGTTGAGGATCTGCTCGACTAGTAATTTATTTTGCAGAGTGTCCCGCTCGTCGCCGGCCTGGGGGTTGTCCCGGCCTCCGGCCCGGCGGTTGCCGTAGTTGCCCTGGCTGCCGTGGCCGCCGGCTTGATCGCGCTCCAGCGCGGCTAAATCAGTAAAAGTTGCTTCCCGTTTTGACTTCCGCCAATGCTGGCGGCACTCGTTCCGCGCAATGGCAAAGAGCCAGGCCCTTATTCCAGCCCCGCGCGGCTGAAAGCGGGGAAGCGCATTTATGGCGTGGAGCCAGGTGGTCTGGAGCAAGTCTTCGGCCAGCGCGCGGTCGCGCGTAACATTAATCAGGTAGCCGAACAGTTTCGGCGTCAGCGCATCCCAGAGCGCTCCCAGGGCTTCGCGGTCGCCGGTTTGCGCCTGTTGCGCCAGCGCTTGTTCTTGTTGTGGGCTCATAAGCAATGTGCGGGCATATTACGGGGCATAGTATAATAGCGCCATATCCGGATAATATTAGGACTTAGGAACCCGGCCCTGCCAGGTCTAAAGCGGCAAGCGCGCAAGGCTTAAATCTATAAGGATAATACCGCAGGCCGGCAGAATGTTACAGGCCGGGAAATAAAAACCCAGATACGGAAGAGTCACATGCAGAGAGTTAAGCATTGTAGTTTAGAGAAGAAATGGCTGTCTAATTGTCAGAATTTCGGTTTGACGCAGTCTAAAAATAGGCTATGATTTAAGCAGAAAATCAAGCAATTAAAGCTATGTCCCGCTTTATTCAACGCATACAATCTTATCTAGCTAGTCCCAATCAAGCCCAGGAGAAAATTAGCGATTTGCTGATTGAACTTCGTCATCGTGGGTTGAATTTTGATGTGCGTTTAGAGGAAGAAGATGGACAAAAGTTTTTCTACGCTCAATCTGTAGATTATCCCCCCGGTCACATCTCCGCTACTGGTAGGACTATGGATGAGTTGGAACGGGAATTGAAAGACGCTATTTTTACTGCGTTTAGTGTGCCGGTCCGCTATGGCAATCCGGATTTGATTGTTTTTAATCCTCCGATAAGCCAAGCTGTCGTCAGCGAAGCTAAAAAAGTTTATGCTACCACCTAGTCTGCCCTCTGATGTATCACAAAAAAGACTAGCCAAAGCATTTGAAAAAGTCGGATTTACAATTGATTACCATGGCGGCAAAGGTGGCCATTACAAACTCGTAGACCCTAAAAGTCAGAAGTTTATAACCCTGCAATCTAAAATCTGGAAAGTAGTTTTAAAAGATAAACTGAAACAAGCAGAAGCACTCGGATATGACGCGGCATACAAAAAAGCCGATATCTTAAATCGGCGTCGTTTGATAATTTCAATGGTTGGCAAACTCGAATTAAACGGAAAAGTTCTTATAGTTAACTGGAAAAAACCATTTGAACTGGTCGCTAGACGACCAAAATTGAATTATGGTGGAGATGGCGGGAGTTAAACCCGCGTCCAGGACTCGTTCATCTTCCAATTGTTCACAAGATTAGTCGGCTGTCCGCCGTGAGGCGGAGGCCGTAATCTCGGCAGCCGACAGCCGTAAGATTGCGGTTGATTTATAAGTTTCAGCCGGCCGGCATAAATCAAACCGGCGGACTATAGCCCAAAATGAAGCGGCTGATCTTTGGTTAGGGCGAACCAAGGGGCCGCGCTTTTACCTAAAGTTTAGGCGAAAGCAAGGACACGAGGCGCAAAAGCGTTAGCTAATGCGTCGCGGACCTTAGAAAATGCGTTAGCATTTATGGTTGCGTACGGATTTACGAGTTGGCACGCCTGCTCGTCTTGTATTGAAAGATGTAAAAGTCCTGTCAAAATCCGGCATCCCCATAATCCGTTTCCGGAACATCCATACTAACAGATAATAAGCGATCTGTCAATGCGCCATTCTGCTGGCCGCAAGTTAATAGACGAACATTTTGCTTTGATGTTACGTCTTTTATGTTACATTACATCTATGTTACATTATCGGCCCGGTTCGCTACTTTTTACTATGCCCCTTGCGATGCACCCGCCCGAAAAATCGCGAAAAAGCGCGGAAACTGAAGCCGTGCCGATGCAAATCATCGCGCAAATCATCAATATCTTCGGCCACATGCTCGGTGGCGCGTTCGGCCTGCTTCATTATGTGGCGTATGCTAGCCAGAATTTCAATGATGTAACCCAGGCCGACAATAACCATTAAAGTCACCAAAACCACGGCTAGGGTAGTGATGACGAAAAAGATATCAGCTTTGAATAGCGTGGTCGTATCCATGCCGTCATTATATCATATTATGGCTATCGAGGTGTGGCGGCTGGTTTCCGAGCCGTGATTCACGGCGCGTATTTGCGCAAAATTTCTTCTAGCACTTTTTGATACTGATACCGTAGGGTTTCGGCATGTCCGACTTCAATCACTTCATCGTTTTCATTAGTGGCGGCTGCAGTCCAATTGTATGAGCCGGAAACGTAGCCATTGTCCGTAACTACGACTTTGAGGTGCATTATAGCGCTGTGGGTTTGCGTGATGACGGGGATATCGGCCTGGCGAAGTTCATCGACGATTTCCCGCTGGTTTGGCAGGGCTTTCAACTGGTTTTTATCCACAATACCTGCAACTTTGAGCCCGCGATGCTTAGCGCCGAGCAAAGCGTCTTTTATTTCCGGCAGGGTAAAAGTATATACGGCGAAGTAGACAAATTTATTGGCGTCCTGAATAATTTTAATTATTTGCAGGTCGGCCTCAATGTCGCGGTTATAATAAACAGCCGCGTCGTAGCTGGCGTAGTGCTGAAAAATGTACCACGAGGTCGCGGCGGTAATGGCCGCAGTCAAGATTATTGCGATGATATACGAGCCCGAACGTTTCATCTTTTCATAATAACTGACAGCTCATCAAGCCCCGCTAATTAGAAGTTAAAAATTGAATAAATATAACCGTTACCCGTTGGTGGCGGCTCGGGCTTCTTTTAAAGCGTCGCGTTTTTTTATGTAGGCGCGTTTGTCTTGTTTTTTCCGGCCGCGCCCCAGCCCGATTTTCAATTTTAAGCGTCCGCCTCGGCCAATGTAAACTTCGAGCGGCATAATGGTTAAGCCTTTTTCCTTGCCGAGCAAGCCATCAATCTCCCGTTTATTCAAAAGCAGTCTGCGGCTGTGCGTGGGATCATAGCCGTCGCTCGGCGCGTATTTGTAGGGCCCGATGTGCGCGTTAATTAAATGCGCGCCGCGCGGCCCCACGCTCACATAGCTCCCGGCCAGCGAGATATTCCCGCTTTTCACCGATTTTACTTCCGGCCCGGTCAATACCAAACCCGCATCAAAGGTATCCTTGATGTCATAATCGTAATAAGCGCGCGAGTTTTTGGCGATGCTGGCCATATTTTGATTATAGCACTTTTGCTCTGATTTATGGTATAATTTAGTGGCGTGAAACATTTTTCCATGACGTTTGATGAAATAAAACAGCATATTTCCAGCCGGGCCGCGGTCGCGATAAAGAGCGCTTTATCGGTTTCTGATTCGGATTTGGTTTCCGACGCGACCGGCGCAGCGGTCTCTTTAATCGTGTTAATCGTGCCGCCGCAAGTGGAAATGGGCGATTTCACCATTGAGTGTTTCCCTTTGGCCAAAAACTTGAAAAAAGCGCCGGCGCAAATTGCTTCGGAGTTAGCCGCTGCAATTCCTGCTGATGATGTGATTGATTCAGTCGTCGCCGCGGGTCCGTACGTTAATTTTAAAATAAAGAATGATGTTCTGTTTGGCGGAGTGATTGGCGAAATTTTATCAGAAAAAAAGAATGATAAGCGCGGCGATAACACCGCGAAAAATGTGTCTGCCCCCGCCACATCCAGCCGCCGCGTCATGATTGAATATCTCTCGCCCAACACCAACAAGCCCTTGCATCTCGGCCATCTGCGCAACGGCGTACTTGGCATGGCGCTGGCTAATGTCTTTCGGCAAACTGGCAATGAAGTGATGAAAGTCAGCATCATTAACGACCGCGGCATTCATATTTGTAAAGCCATGCTCGCTTGGCAGAAGTGGGGCAATGGCGAAACTCCCCAGTCAACAGGCGAGAAAGGCGATCATTTCGTGGGCAAGTGGTATGTGCGCTTTGCCCAGGAAGAAAAGAACAATCCCGGTTTGATTGATGAAGCGCAAGACATGCTGCGCAAATGGGAGCAGGGCGCCGCCGAAACCGTGGCGCTATGGAAGCAAATGCGCCAGTGGGTGTTGGATGGTTTTAACCAAACCTATAAATTGCTTGGTTTTGAATTCAACAAAGATTATTACGAGTCCGAAGTTTATGAGCAGGGCAAAGATATCGTTGCACAAGGTTTGCGCAAAGGTGTGTTTCGCAAGAACGAAAAAAACAATGTCGTGTTCGATTTGCCGGCCGAGGAATTTGGGAAAGATGAAACCGGCCAGCCGCGCGTGATTACGGTCTTGCGGCCTGACGGCACCAGCTTGTACACCACCCAGGATTTGGGTTTGGCCGTAAAGCGTATGGCCGAATATCATCTCGACCAATTAATATATGTAGTCGGCTCGGAGCAAACTTTTCATTTCCAGGCGCTGTTTGCCATGCTCAAAGCCTTAGGTTATGCCTGGGCCGGCAAACTCTATCATCTGTCCTATGCCATGGTGTATTTGCCAGAAGGGAAGATGAAATCGCGCGAGGGTACAGTGGTAGACGCCGATGATTTGGCGGCGCAGATGCGGGAGCTGGCGCGGGGTGAAATTAAGGCCCGGCTGGAAATTCAAAAAGGTAGTACCGGTGGCGACGATGGTCTGGATTCCGGCGGGTCCAGTTTGTCTGCCGAGGAAATCGAACGGCGCGCTTTGGCCATTGGCCTGGCCGCCATCAAATTTTATTTGCTGCGCACCAAGCCCAGCAACGATATTTATTTTGACTCCAAAGAATCAATTGCTTTTGAGGGTTTTACCGGGCCGTACTGCCAGTATTCCTACGCGCGCGCCCAGAGCATTTTGCGGCA
>CAYJQY010000004.1:29969-47346 GCA_964372905.1 uncultured Candidatus Saccharibacteria bacterium | reverse complement strand
GATTTTTCCCAGCTCGGCAGCAAAGACGAGCGCGCACTGCTCCAAAAACTGGCCGGATTTCCGCAAGCCATACAGCGCGCCGCCGAGGATCACAACCCCTCGCACTTGGCCGTTCATGTTTTTGAAACCGCCCAGGCGTTCAATCAGTTTTATGGTTCCAGCCCGGTGCTTAAGGCCCAAGCCAATGTCCGGTCCTCGCGTTTGGCTTTGGTCCAGGCCGCCGCCGCCACTCTGCGCCGCGGCCTGGAGCTGCTCGGCATTGAAGTCTTGGAGGAGATGTAATGCGGTTGCATCAAACATCCAAAAAATGCAAACCTTCGCTTACATAGACGCATCAAACTTATTTTACGGCGGCGAAAAGTCGCTGGGGTTTAAGATTGATTACAAAAAACTGCTAAAATATCTCCAAATAAAATATCAAGCCAGCCAGGCGTTTTACTTCGGCGGCGTGGAGACGCATGGCTTGGCGTTTGACTACTTGCAAGAAGACTCCGTGAATCTAAAAGTGCTCAAAAATTATCTAATGGAACTTTTGGATCAACAGAAGCGCAGTGAAGAAATAACGCTGGATGACGCGCAAATTATTTTATTGCACAAGCACATACAGCGGGTAAAATTTTTCGGCAAGCTGGAACAGTTCGGCTACCATCTTTACTTAAAGCCGGTTAAGGCTTATTGGGATGAGATGTCAGGCTTCAAGAGGCGCAAAGCCAATTGCGATGTAGATATGGCCTTCCGGCTTATGCTGGATAAAGACCGATTTCAGCGAGTCATAATTCTCTCCGGGGACGGCGATTTTTTACCTGTGCTAAAATACCTGCAGCAGATTGGCAAAGAAGTCTTGGTGCTGGCGCGGGGTGAACGAACCGCCAAAGAGATTCGGCGGTTTGCAGGAAATAAATTTTTGGATTTTACCAGGCTGGGAAAGCATCTGCAATTTTGACCATATTAAAAGAGGCAGACATACGAAACATCTGCCCCATGTGTAGTAATATAATTATAGCAGTACTAATGATTTTGTCAAGTCAGCTTTAGTAAAAAGTCCAAATGTATGCCTAAACAACCGCGCAAAAACCTAGCCGCCGCCACTCTGCGCCGCGGCCTGGAACTGCTCGGCATTGAAGTCTTGGAGGAGATGTAACAGGATTAGCGGATAAAAGAATACTATGAAAATTATAAACGCACCCACAACCAAAGCAGAATGTTTTTCCGGAACTGACCCTTTAGAAGGCAACTTCATAAAGGCCGTGGTTGATGTTGAAAGGGAAATCATTGCTTTGGATGCCGGCATGCATGTTGATTTGGAACAGTATTTATTGGAGCAGGGCAGCAAACAGCAAGACCTGTGGGGCATTAACTTCTATCCGGAATTGACAGGCAGCGATTTTATTGAATTTGATAGTATGATAAATATACGGCCTGGCCAGGGTAATCGTTCTCGATCAGTGGAAAGCCCGGAAATTCAGCAAAAAATTAAAGCCGTTGCGGCGAAATTGATAAGATAATTAAAAGCAAGCCGCATTTTTTGCAAAAGGTCTTATGAGCAACATACTCGCAAACCAAATACTCACCGCAAATCGCATGAATGTTTCTGCCTGGCGCGCCATGGATATTTTTGCCCAGTTGGGCAATGTGGCCAGCGAAGTGGGCCGGACATTTAAGTGGCAGCAGGCCAAAGGCAGGCAAGAACAGGCCGAAAGCGCATTCCGGCGGGCTTTAGAGCTTTTGGACGCAACTATTTCCGATCCTAAAAATTTCAAGCGGGGCAAAGAGCTGCGCCGCGCTCGCGAGCTGTTCTGCTCGGTTTATTTTAAGACAGCTGAATATGATGAGACTCCCGAATCAGTAGAGCAATACTTTATGCATTTCGCAATTCATAATCAGTACCGTAAATATGCCTGACGAACAAATTCGGCACACTCCCGACTTCAACGCGCTTGAGCTGGAAGTATTGAAATTCTGGAATGAGAATAAGATTTTTGAGAAGTCGCTGAAGGCCACCGAAGGCAAACCGCCGTACATCTTTTATGACGGCCCGCCGTTTGCCACGGGCCTGCCGCATTACGGCCACATTTTGGCCTCCACTATAAAAGACGCGATTCCGCGCTACCAAACCATGCGCGGCCGCTTTGTCCGCCGCCGCTGGGTCTGGGACTGCCACGGCCTACCCATTGAAAATATCGTGGAACAGCATCTCAAAATTTCCGGCAAAAAGCAGATTGAAGAAATCGGCGTCCAGCGCTTCAACGAGGTTTGCCGCGAGAATGTGTTGAAGTTCGTGGCCGAGTGGGGCAAAATGGTGAACCGCATGGGCCGCTGGGTGGACTTTGAAAATTCCTCCAAGACCATGGACACGAGCTACATGGAGAGCGTGTGGTGGGCACTCAAGCAGATTTGGGACAAGGGTTTGATTTACGAAGACCGCAAGGTTTTACTGTATTGCAGCCGCTGCGAAACGCCCATCTCTAATTTTGAGGTGGCCATGGACAACAGCTACCGCGACATTACCGAGGATTCCATCTATTCCAAATTCAAAATTTTGCCCAAACAGCGCATCGGGGATTTTATTAGTGACGATAAAACCTTTGCCCTGGCTTGGACCACCACGCCCTGGACCTTGCCGGGCAATACGGCTTTGCATGTGGGCCCGGATATCAAATATGTTGTGGTGGAACAGCAGGGTGAACATTATATTTTAGCCAAGGACCGGTTGGGCATTTTGCAGGGAGCCTACGAGATAACATCGGAATTTTCCGCCCGGGCGCTGGAAGGTTTAGAGTATGAACCACCCTATCCCGGTATAGTTGTTGACCCCAACCACAAAAGCCATCACATCTATATTGATGATTTTGTTACGACGGATGACGGGACTGGTGTTGTGCACAGCGCGGTTATGCATGGAGAAGCGGATTTCCTGGCGGCCAAGAAATATGGCCTGCCGCAAACCGTCATGCTGGACCACAAGGGGCAATATCTTGACAGCACGCCGGAAAATTTGCGCGGGGTGTTTTTCAAGGATGCCGAACGAATTATTCTGAAGGATTTGGCACAAAAGGCTTTATCTTACAAAGTAGAGCCCTATGCCCACAGCTATCCGCATTGCTACCGTTGCGGCACGCCGCTGTATTACTCGGCGCTTCCGGCCTGGTTCATCAACATTCAAAAAATCAAGCCGGACTTGCTGCGGCTCAATGAAAGCATCAACTGGTATCCGGAGCACTTAAAACACGGCCGGTTCGGCAAGAGCATGGAGCAGGCGCCGGACTGGAACATTTCCCGCAATCGTTATTGGGCCACGCCTTTGCCGTTTTGGAAGTGCCGGAATGAGGAGTGCAAGCATGTAGTTTGCGTCGGTTCAATTGATGAACTGAAAGAGCGGGCAATCAATTTCAGCGAAGTGTATTCTAACTATAAATCCGGCTTGTCCAGCGGACAGTTGAACGATACCAATGTGATTGATTTGCACAAGCCTTATATCGATGAAATCAAATTCAAGTGCGATAAGTGCGGCGGCGAAATGGCTCGTATTCCCGAAGTCGTGGATTGTTGGGTGGAGTCGGCATCCATGCCGTTTGCCGAATTACACTACCCGTTTGAAAATGCCGGCGACAGTTCCCCGGAAGATTTGAAGAACCGCTTCCCCGCGGATTTTGTGGCCGAGTATATCGGCCAAACGCGCGCCTGGTTTTATGTCATGCATGTGATGAGCGCGTTATTATCGGAACAATTGATCGGTAAAGCCAGCCCGCCGTTTAAAAATGTCGTCACCACGGGCAACATTCGGGCCGAAGACGGCGCCAAAATGTCCAAGTCCCGGCGCAACTTCCCTGATCCCTGGGTTGTCATAGAACGCTACGGCATTGATTCGGTTCGCTTTTATTTATTGACTTCGCCGGTCATGAACGGCGATGACATGAATTTTTCGGAAAAAGGCGCGAGCGAAGTCAGTAAGAAAATCAACATGCTGTTGTGGAATGTTTTGAGTTTTTATAAAATGTACGCTGAAATTAATCCTGGAACGAGTGAGGGGTGGCCTGGTTCGGAGGCCCTCCACTGGCGCGCAGGCAGCAGCCGAGCACCGGTGGAGGTGAACCGGGACAGGCCCCCGAACGTCCTTGACCGCTGGATCATGGCCCGCCTCCTGCAAACCCAGCAGGAAGTGACGAAGCAGTTGGACGGCTACGATACGGTGCGCGCCGGCCGGGCTGTTATTGATTTTATAAATGATTTATCCACCTGGTATCTGCGTCGCAGCCGCGACCGCATAAAGGGGCAAGATGACACACCAGGCCATGAAGCATCGCGTCAAGAAGCGCCGGGCCAGGCCGCGCGCCAGGCCCTGGCCACGCTGGGTTATGTTTTGGCCGAAACCGCCAAATTGCTGGCGCCTTTCATGCCGTTTTTGGCGGAGCATATTTATAAAGAAGTTACCGGCAAAGAGTCCGTGCATTTGGAAAGTTGGAGCGATGTATCGAACCAAAAAGTTGACGCAAAAGTTTTGGCCGACATGGAACTGGTGCGCGAAGCCGTTACCATAGGCCTGGCCGCGCGCAAGGAATTAAAACTGCCGGTGCGCCAGCCGCTGCGCGCGGTAGCCGCAATTGCCAAGGCCAAAGATTTTGCATTCACGCCCGAATTAGTCCAGCTTATTTTGGACGAACTCAACATCAAACAATTTGACGCGTCTTTGCCGGAGAAAGCCGCTATTCGCGGGCAAGCCGTCAAAACCCTGCCCGGCCAGCAGACTGTTGCATCGCTCTATCTTGACACAGAACTCACGCCCGAACTCAAGCGCGAGGGACTGGCCCGCGAACTGGAGCGCCACATTCAGGATTTGCGCAAAAAGAGCGGTCTGAAAGTTGGCGAACTCGTGGATCTTTATTACAACACGCAAGATCGGGAGTTGGAAAAAATACTCACGGAATTGGTTGATCGGAGCAAAACTTTTGTCAACAAAATCACCACCAACCTGGAAGTGGAAGTGGACTATGAAGCCCAAGCCGAAGTTGACGGCAAGACCGTGTGGCTGGGACTGGTAAAGGTTTAATAGTTGCGATCTTGCAGCTTGTGAGTTGCGGTGGATTTCTTTTTTTTGAAAAAAAGTGTAATGGAAGATTTGGAGGGTTACTTCGCCAAAATTTTCTGAATAATCCGCCAAAAAAAATGATCCCGAGGCGCGGCGCCCGCCTCGGGATTTTGCTTCACGCTTACCCTACAGCGTGAAGTTGAAGGTTATTGTGCCGATGACCTTCACCGGTACCCCGCTAAGTTTGGTTGGAGTGAACCTCCAACTCCTGGCGGCATTTACTGCCGCGTCTTTTAGTAGCGGGTGACCAGATACGGCACGGGCCGAGATGACGCCACCGTCTTCATCAACCGTTACCTCGACCATCACGGCGCCACTGACCCGGGCGGCTTTCGCCAGCGGCGGGTACTGCGGAGCGGGCCTCCTCGTGGCTTCGCCCTGAAGCACGCCGCCGGATTTGCGAACAATCTTCGGCGGCTCGGGCCCGGGCTGCTCCGCAAGTTTCGGTAGGGGAACTGGTGGCGGAGTGGCCTCCGGTTGCCAAGGTATCCCATTGGGAATTCCATGTGGAACTCCTTTAGAATCCCCGTTTGGATCCCCCCCTTCCACCCCGACGAAGTCGGAGGAGATCACCGACGGTCTGGCCGATGGCGGCCGGATTTCCTTGGGCGGCTCCTTGGCCGCCACGAAAGCCTGCTGCGCTTCCGTCCTTGCCGTTTTCTTGGGTGCTCCCGCCGGCGGAGCTGCCGGCGGCGGCGGAATGATGAGCGTTGCGTTTGCCAACGCCTCATTCAGCCGGGCGTCATAGGCCATTACACCCCAACTTGCGAGTGCGAACACAAGCGTAACCCACGAGAGGGACACGCTCGCAAAATAAGCCCATCTGCTGGATTTGCTCTGTTGTGTTGATGTTTCGAACATAACAGATGTCCTCCTTTCGAGATTGGGCGCTCTTATTTACATTTTACATTAAAAAGGTATGTAAATTTAGATTTTGTCAATAGTTTGATCAGCCAATCATGCGTTTTTTGTGTATAATGATGATATGCCGCGCGAACAAACTTACCAGGCTATCGTCATCAAACAATCGGCGTTCGGCCAGCCGTGTGGCTGGGACTGGTAAAAACCTGAAAAAACTGCTATAATTAGCTATATGTACAATTGGTCTACCGATGCTTCTCAATTAAAACAGGGTAGCAAACAGCGCGCCATTTGGCAGTTAGAGCAAATGGTGAATTTTGGATTGGACGGCGGCAAGCTCAACGCCCGCGATTTGAAGCGGTATTGGCCGCAACTCGCTATTGACCCCGACCGGCGCAGATTTCTTGAGCTGTTGCTTTATGAAAGATAAAATTTTAGCTAAACAGCAAATTGGATTTTTGCGCCGAGTCGGCAAGAGCGCACCGCTCGCGAACGCCTTTTATCTGACCGGCGGCACGGCGCTCGCCGGTTTTTATTTGCACCATCGTTATTCCGAGGATCTGGATTTTTTTTCCGAACAACAGATTGACCTCATGAGCCTCAACGCTTTTTTCAGACAGATCAAAGCCGAGCTTCATATTCGGAAAGTTGACTTCCAGCAAAGCTATAACCGCAATCTGTATTTTTTGCATTTTGACGGGTTTGTATTAAAGACCGAGTTTACTTTTTTTCCGTTTCCCAGAATTGAGCTGGGTAAAAATGAATCGGGCGTGGCCGTTGACAGCCTGCGGGACATCGCCGTCAATAAACTGTTCACGATTTATCAGCGCAGCCTGGCCCGCGACTACATTGATCTTTATTGCATTATTCGCCGCATGGGTTGGACCATAGAGAGTTTGGTTAAGATGGCCAAAGCCAAATTTGATTTTCACATTGACGCCATGCAACTCGGCACCCAATTTGTCAAGGCCACGCAGGCGGCAGATTATCCGCGGATGATTGAAACGCTTGCTCCGGAAGCCTGGAAAACATTTTTTGTTGAGCAGGCAAAAAAATTAAAACCAAGAATTATTGTAGGATGATATGCTGCGCGAACAAACTTCTCAGGCTATCATCATCAAACAATCGGCGTTCGGGGAAGCCGATGAGATAATCACTTTTTTCACGCGGGAAGCAGGAAAAATTCGGGCCCTGGCCAAAAGCGTGAAACTGTCGACCAGCAAGCTGCGCCACGGGCTCCAGCCGATGTTTTCGGTGGCCGTGACTTTGACTGGCGGCCATTCCGCCGGGACCAAACTGTCAAAAATCATCGGCGTCACGGTAGCTGAAACTTTTTCCAACATTGCCGCGGATTCCGAGCGGGTCAAGCGTTGGTATGTGGTCGCAGAGCTCATCAATAAAGCCACGCCGGACGAACAGAACAACGAGGAATTATTTCAGCTCCTGCTGGATTTTTTGACTATCCTCAACCGTCCGCAAATAAGTGCCGCGCAGCTTGACCTCGTCCTGGCCAAGTTTAAGCTTGAATTATTGGCCGCAATTGGTTTGGGTATTTGGCATCCCGCCGAAGCCAATGCCCAGCCGCGATTTTTCAGTAACGCCAAGGGCGGTTTTTTCAACACCCGCCTAGCTTCCGATGCCGTGCCTGTAACATCTGCCACCTGGCAAAGTTTTAAGCGGCTAAATTCTCAACCGTTTTCGGCTTTGCATGACGAACCGGCGGGCCGGATCTTGCCGCTGGGCGATTTGCCCCAGCTGGTAACGGATTTTTTGCTCTATTATCTGGAGCGGGAAATTAAAGCAGAACAGTTTTTAGCAGTTTCGATTTAACCTCACCGGCAGATGGCCAGAGCCAACCTTCGCGGAGTCCCGACCGCTTGGTCTGTTGCCCGCAGGGCAACAGGGCCGGGACGAGCGAGAGCGCGAGCCGCCGCCGGAGTGGCTCGACGCGTGTTGGCGAGGCCATCTGCCGGTGAGGCAGCCAACGACGAGGACAGTGACAAGATCCTGCATTTCCCGGCTAAACGCCAGCGTGATATAATATAGACGATGGACAATTTAAATCCACAACAACCCCAGCAGCAGCCACAGCCGCAACCTTTCCAAAAGCAGCAGGTAGACCAGCCCGTGTTTGATTCAGCCACGCGCCGACAATTGGCCGGGGGCAAGTTCACCGCCATGCGCGAATTTTTAGCGTCAAATAAATATTACGTCCTGGCAATTGTTGCCGGTGTTGCCATTATCGCCGTGCTGGCGTTTTTTGCTTTCCGTAAAGATAGTTCGCCGCCCCAGGCTGCCAATATTCACGTTAGCATCGACGCGCCTGACGCGGCGCCCAGCGGTGCCGAAACCGTGTACAAAGTCAAAATAGAAAATCTCGATCCGGCCACGCTGGTCAATATGGAGCTGGAAGTTATTTATCCCGAGCAAACTGTTTTCCTTTCCAGCTCGCCCAACCCTGCCAACAGCTCGGGTACGTTATTCCCGGTCCCCGATCTCGCCTCTGGCCAGAACGCCACACTGTTCATCAAAATAAAATTACAGGGCAGCATTAACGACGAGAAAAAGCTGGTGGCCAAACTGCATTATTATTACCGCGACACGAGTTCAGAATTCATTGACCAAGGCGAAAAAACTATCCGCCTGACAGCCTCTGATATTGCTTTGGAAATTTCGGGTCCGGCCACAACCAACAATGCCGAGGTGGTCCAGTACGAAGTCAAGTATAAAAACAACGCCGATCCCATTAACACCGCTCGCATTGAACTTCAGTACCCCGAGGGCTTTACTTTTGCCTCGGCCGACCCCATTCCGGCCGTGGCCAAGAATATTTGGAATTTGGGCAAGCTGGACCGCGGTCAAGAAGGAATGATAAAAATTCAAGGGTCGTTCCGCTCTAGCCAGCCGGGCCAAAGCGCCACGTTTACCGCGACTTTGTCCGCTCTTGATCCCAGCGGTAATTTCTTTGCCCAGGCCGACGCCCGATTTACCACCAACATCGCGGCCCAGCCGCTGCTGGTGTCGCAGAGCATGGAGAGCGGCGCCGACTCCCAGGCCATCAATCCCGGCGACGTGCTGACCTATCAAATTCATTATCAAAATAATGCTTCGGTCGCGGCGCGCAATATTATTGTCACGGTCACGCTGACTTCCAAAGCGCTGAATCTGGCTTCCATCCGCGCCGAAGGCGCCCAGGTCAACAACAATACCATAACCTGGAACGCTTCGGGCGTTCCGAACCTGGAAACGCTTAATCCCAGCGAAGGCGGCAATTTGTCTTTTTCCGTGGAGGTAAAAAATCCGGCGGTTAAAGATACGTCTACTAACGTGGATATTGTTTCGGCCGTGAAAATAAAGTCCGATGAGTATGCTACTTTCTTGCCGGGCAATGAGCTGGCCTTGAAAGTCGCCACGATTGCGGCTATCGGCGGCAGCGTTGAATATGTCTCCGGCAGTTTGCCGCCGCAAGTTGGCACCGCTACGGTTTACCGCGTAACTTTAAGCGCGCGCAATTCCACCAATAATTTGACCAACGCTTTGGTCACGGCTTTCATTCCGCTGTCGGCGGGCAGTTTTGATTTGACCAGCATCAGCGACGCCGAGCAATCTAACGTGGACTTCAGCCCCTCAAGCGGTAAGTTGACCTGGCGCGTGGGTAGTTTGCCGGCCCACACCGGCGACTTCAAACCGCCGCGCACGCTCTTGTTTACCGTGCGCGTTATTCCTACCGCTAGCCAAGCTGGCGATGCTTTGACCTTAGTGAAAACCATTGCTTTGGTCGCCAAAGATATCTTCACCAATCAGGATGTGAATCTTTCAGCTGATGATGTAACCACCGACAACATCCCCGACAGCAACGGCCGGGGACAGGTGGTGAATTAGTAGATAAATCCGCGGATGACGCTGCTGCCGAACGGAATGAAGCGGGTGTCAACTTTGCCGAAGGCATCGAAGTTCATTTCCGAAACCGTAAAGCCGTCAGCTCCCACGCTTTCAACAAACGCCACATGCCCGTAGCGGCGATTTTCCGTAGTTACCACGATTGCTCCAGGGGTCGGCCGATTGCCGGTTTCAAAGCCGGCCGCGCGCGCGTTGGCCAGCCAATTTTTGGCATTGCCGCCCCAGGGAATGGGGCGCTTGCGCGCTACATACCAGGTGCAGTAGCCCCAGGGAAAAGTGTGGCCGTCGAAGTCTTCTCCAACAATTTGGCGCGAACCCGAGCCGGATCCCGCGGGCGCGGATTTAGGCGCCGGTGGCGCAGGCATTTCGCAGCCAGCCGAAGCCGGACAGATGACAAATTGGCCTTCGTCAATATCTTCTGCGTCGGCCAGAGCATTGTAGGCAATGATTTTGTCCAGATCGCCGTGGTATTTGTTGGCGATATCCGGCAGCGTGGTATTCGAGTTGGCTTTTACCAGCACGCCGTCGGTAGGCATAATCAGCAGCTGCCATCCTTCCTTAATTTCAATTCGGCTTAAATTATTAGCCCATTGAATGGTCTTAACAGAAATGCCGTATTCTTGCGATAGGGTATAAAGCGTATCGGCGCGCTTGACCGTATGGATTTTAATTTGCTTCTGGACCAAGCCGGCAATACTGTCGGGATTGGGACGTATCATAGTGGCCATGCCGCCTTCGGTGTCTTGCTTCAGGAAGTCTTGTTCGCCAATGACATCGTAAGCGGGCTGGTCGCCATCGTTGCCGGAATCGGTGAGCGCTTCGGTAGAAGAGTCGGCATAAGCCGCGGAGAACAGGCCGTTGCTTGAGGCAATGGTGGTCTTGATGGAGCTGGAGCTGGCGTAAAGCTTCTCGTTCTGCGCGATATGATTTTTCAGCAACAAAAAAGCCAGGCTGTTGTCATGGAATCCTGACTTGACGGTGAAATTAAAGATGATAGTAAAACCGGTAACCATGATCACCAGAATAGTGACCAAAAGCTCACTGGAAAAGTTGCAGATGGCATGCCACCGGTCCGATGTTAAGTGGGTGGCCGGAAAATGAGACGTATAAAGCTTTCGGATAGCCGGAAGCCGGCGCCTGATCTGGAAGAGTGATTTTTTGCCGAAGTATTGAATTAGGAATGCGTACTTGTTGAGAAGTTTAACTAGGAGAGTACGCCAACGATTGATGGTCTGAATATAGCTCCTTAACACAACCCTTTTGTAGCAGCGTTTTCCGTCAATTTAGAACTTTTTAGGCCGTTTGTCTAACAAAATACCCACTGCGAACAATTGGGTTTAAAGGTACTTGACCATCCTAACAAACATCGCAAGCGGGGGCAAGGATTTATGTCCACTGCTTGGTCAAATAGGCCTTAATAAAGGTAATTTTTATCCACATCTGGCATAAATAAGAGAGGAATTGGCATCATTCATGATAATAAATTTGCCGTCAGAATTGTCAGTTCAGAACGCTCGCGAGTCCAGCGACTCGCTCGTTCTGTCCTCGCCCGATTCCCGACTGCGTCGGGACCATGCAATCGGTCTGCGGAGAGTCTTCACTGACAATTCTGACGGCAATAGTTTATAATTCATAGCATCATGAACCTTTCTTCACTTAACGATAAACAGCGCGAAGCGGTTACAGCTCCGCTGGGGCCGGTTTTAATCTTGGCTGGCGCCGGTTCCGGCAAAACGCGCGTGCTCACATACCGCATCGCTTACTTAATCCAGCAGCGCCTGGTTCCGGCCGAGCGCATTCTGGCCCTGACCTTCACGAATAAGGCGGCCAAGGAGATGCAGGATCGAGTCCAAAAACTTTTGGGCGGCCAAATTGGCCAGCGCCCCGGCGGCGCGACAGCTGTAGGCGCGGCCCGCGGCGCCTCATCCGCCGGCTTGCCCACGCTCGGCACTTTCCATTCGGTCTGCGCCCGCATTTTGCGCAAAGAAATCAGCCAGCTCGGCTACTCTAGCGGCTTCACTATATATGACGCCGATGACCAGCTCAAAGTCTTGCGCGAAATCTGCAAGGAGCTGGATTTACCCAGGCGCTGGCCGCCCGCGCTGTTCCGCGCTTACATTTCTCGGGCCAAAAATCTGGTGCAGACGCCCGAAGAACTTAACATTGGTCTGGATCCGGCCCTGCAGGAAATGACCCTTCAGGTTTACGCGGCCTATCAAAATTATTTGTTTCGTCAAAACGCATTGGATTTTGACGATCTGCTCATGTTGTTTATTAAAATTTTGCAGACCGACCCTAAAACCTTGGCCAAATATCAGAAACAATTTGCCTACATTCTGGTTGATGAATACCAGGACACCAATCCGGCCCAGTATGCCTTGTTGTCCCTGCTGGCCAGCCATCGCAACCTCTTTGTGGTCGGCGATGACGCTCAAAGCATTTACGGTTTTCGCGGCAGCACTATTGCCAATATTTTAAATTTTGAAAAAGATTTTCCCGAAGCCAAAGTCATTAAACTGGAGCAGAATTATCGTTCCACCAAAAATATCCTGGCAGTTGCTGACGCGGTTATTGCGCTGAATTCGGAACAGAAACCCAAAAAATTGTGGACGCAGAATGCGGCCGGAGCAAAAATTTGGATTGAGGCGGCCGAGGATGAGCGGGCCGAGGCGCATTTTGTGGCGCGGCAGATTGTGCGCCTGGCCGGCGGCGAGGAAGACGAACCAGAGTACGAACCGGAAATTAAACCGCTGTCTATTCTCGACCGATTTCTGCGATCCAAGCGCCGCCAGCTCGGCCCGCGCGCCGGCAAACTTTTGATGCCTGGCTTCGGCCTGCTCCAGCTGCCGAAAGCTCACTCCCCGCTGTCCAACTTCGCCGTACTCTATCGCACCCACGCCCAGTCGCGCGCCCTGGAAGAAGCCTTCATTGCGGCCAACATTCCTTACCAGATTGTCGGCGGCGTGAAATTTTACGAGCGCAAGGAAATTAAAGACATGTTGGCGTACTTGCGGCTGATTTTAAATTTTCGGGATCTGATCAGTTTGAAGCGCGTACTTAATGTGCCGGCGCGGGGAATAGGCGAGAAGTCGTATCAGATAATTAAAGAATTCATGCTGGCACGATCCGGGTCGATGCCATTGGAGCAAAAAGGTTTCGGCCGAGAAATACCAGGTACCGCTCACCGTTCTGGCCGGCCGCCTCGCCAGTTGCCCGCAATCAGCAGAATTGCGCATATATCTCTCGGAGCAAATGCTGATCGTCGGGCAAGCTGGCTCGGCGGCCCAAGGATTGTTCCCGGATCCGATGTTTCTTTTGCCGAATTTCGCCAGCGGCTTGAATCTACCTCTTTGCCGGCTTTCCGCGAAACTCTAAAATCAATCGCTCTGCCGGCCAAACAGTTTCAAAGCGTCCAGCAGTTTTTTTGGCTCATCGAGGATTTTGCTCAATTTGATCCAGACGAGACTTTGCTGGCGCTCATGCGCTACGTGTTTAAGAAAAGCGGTTTAAAAAATTGGCTGGAAGACGGCACGGAAGAGGGCAATGTACGCACGGACAACCTCAAAGAATTATTCAATGTCGCGGCAAAATATGAGCATTTACCCTGGAGCGAAGGCCTGGCGCAGTTTCTGGAAGAAGTCGCGCTCATTACCGAAATTGATACCCTGCAGGATAGTAAGGACGCCATAACCTTAATGACTTTGCATTCGGCCAAGGGCTTGGAATTCGACACGGTGTTCTTTGTGGGTTTGGAAGAGGGGATTTTGCCGCATGCGCGGTCTTTGTTGGAACCGGCCGAGCTTTCCGAAGAAATCCGGCTAGCTTATGTGGGGTTGACCCGGGCCAGGCAGCGCCTATTTTTAGTGTACGCTCAACAGCGCATCCAGTTCGGCAACATGAGCATGAACAGCCCCTCGCGCATTTTACGCGTCCTGGAGCAGGCATTCGTCACTGGTTCCGGTACCCAGGTTATTTTGCAGGATGGTGAGACGCGCTATGAAGCCATGGAATATTGATATATGACGATAGAACAGCTCAAAGAATTATTGCGGCGCTATCATCTTTCCCCCAACAAAACCCTGGGGCAGAATTTTTTGTTGAACGATGTTGTGTTGCAGGATATGGTCGACAGCGTGCCCTTGCAAAAAGGCGAGGCGGTTTTGGAAATCGGGCCGGGCATAGGTAATCTTACGGAACCATTACTGCGGCGCGCTGACTTTGTGCTTGCTGTTGAGAAAGACAAAAAATTCGAGCCGCTGCTGCGCGCGCTCAAACGTAAACACAAAAATTTGCGTTACGAGATTGCCGATATTTTAAGTTTTGATTTTCAGCGCGCGCTGGCCGTTTTCCCGACTTACCATGTCGTTGCCAACATCCCTTACTACATCACCGGCAAAATTATTCAGATGTTGCTGCGCGCCAAGCATAAACCCAAAACAATTATCCTGCTGGTGCAAAAGGAAGTGGCGCAAAATTTAATTGCCAAGCCCGGCAACTTGAACCTGCTGGCAATTTCGGTTCAGCTGTTTGGTGAAGTTAAATTGTTGCAAAATGTTTTGGCGCGCGATTTTTATCCCTCGCCCAAAGTTGGCAGCGCGATGCTGCAGATAACCTTATCGGACAAACCGCGCTATGATTTTACCGGCCGCGGACTTGCCGGATATGACCTTACCGGCGAAAAAAAGTTTTTTAAAGTTCTGCGCGCTTGCTTTGCGGGCAAGCGCAAACAGATTCACAATACCCTGGTGCACAATTTGGGGCTGGATAAAAATACGGTCCCGGGAATTTTGGAGCGCGCGGGAATTTCCCCGCAGGCCCGGCCGCAGGAACTCGCCATTGAACAGTGGCTTAAACTTGTTAAAGCCATAGTTTAACCTCGTCGCCGATTTTTATTTTGTTCGCCGTGCTCCAACCCGCGTTGACTTCCAGGACCATGTCAACATCGCGGCTGGGGTAATAGATTTTTAATTGACGGTCTGCCGCGCCCGCGGTAAGCGCATCTGGTGAAGAAGCGAGTACATCAGCGGTAATATCAACCACGCGGCCCTTGTCTATCCAAATAAAATCCAGCGGGAATTTCATGTCTTTCATCCAAAATCCCGGGCGGCGATTATCGGATGAACGCATATCAAACAGCATACCCTGGCCGCGGCCGAGCGAAAGCCGGCCGGACAAACCGCGCTGCCATTGTTCAGGCGTTGCCGCTAATTCCACATCAATAAAGTTTTCAGCAATCTCTAACCGGACAGGGGATTTTGGCGGCGGGTAGGGGCGGCTGCAACTGAAACCTAAAAAAGTTACGGCCGCCAGCAGAACAATTTTTTGCTTCATATCTTGATAATAGCCGATCTTGCCGCCGCTTGCAAAATTTTCCTAGGTATGCTATAATATATGTAAAGTGAACTGCGAAATCGCAGAAACCAAAATAAAAAAGACATAAAACAACAGCCATAGCGTAATCAAGCCGGTTTTTCCGGAATTTTGTTGTATTGACATCTAGTTTATGGCAGAAATAAAAACTCAATCAGAAATAAAAGCCCAACCAGATTGCGCTCGCGCCGGTCATCCCGATTATGTCCGTCTCCCGACCGTGATGCTTTTTGCCGCGGCAGTTGCGGCGCCTGCGCTTATGCTTATTTTGGCCACAAGCGGGGTGGTGCATCCGCGCACCGCCGAAGCTCTGGGCACTGATTACGGCGGGCGGATAATCGCCTTCGTTCCCGCTATTCCGGATCCCACTGACCCGTTTTTGCCGCTTTGCCCGGCCCACATGACGACTGTGAATTTTAATAAGTCCGGCCCAAAGATACTCGGACTTTATGCACGTCCCGGAGCCTCTTTCCGGTATCTCCATAGTTTCCTATTTAATGGCGCGAACCTGTTTTTCTTCCCGGCCTCACTGCCGATTGGCGCCTCGGTGCTTGGCAAGAATATACCGGCGCCCTGGCGGTCGTGCCCGCTGCCTTATTCGGTGGTGCCGTTCTATTCTGTCCGAGGAATTAATCTCATTGGCACTTCATTGAAATAATTTTTTAGATGAACGATTTTTGATGGACGAAACCCTTAACCTAACTGATCACGGCTTTCACGGCGGACACATTGCGCTGATTGGCGGAGTGGCTTGCGCGTTGCTGTTTTTCAGTTTCATCAAAAACCCCGAGCTGTTTCAGTTGCGCAGCCGGAGCGCGGCCGGCGCCGGCGCCCAAAGCCAAACCGCCCCGCCCCGCTACTATGCTTATGTGGCGCCGCCCCAGCCGGCCGTGCTGGGCGCAAACACTCTGCCGCCCGGACCCAGTGTCATCAACGAAGACGGCAGTATTAGTTCGCTGTCCGATTTCGGACAGGTTTTAGGGGAGAGCATAGACCGAACTGACATCCAGACCGATTTGGACAGTATGCATTTCCGTACCGTGTCTAGTACGGAGCAGTCGGTGCGCGGGTATCTTGATTATGTTACAAATCTGGAAGCGCAATATTTAGTTACCGGCGAGTTGGAAACGGCCTTGGTTTCAGATGCCAAGAGCGCGCAGGTCACCGAAACGCTCAATAAGCTTCAAGCCCTCGTTACCGCGCTGGAAGGTATGTATGTACCCGAAGATGCGCTCCAGGTGCACAAGCTGACCTTGGTTCAGTACCGCGCGGCGGCGGATTTGTTGAAAAATTTTGCGCACTTGAATGACAATCCTGAATTGGTCACGCAGAAACTCGGCGCGTTCATGACGGCGCAGGACCAGCTGTCTTCGGCCCAGCAAAATTTATTTGAGAAATATCAGTTATTGTGATTGTTCTATTTATTTATTGTGCCGATGAAATGACTGCCGTAAGCGGATAAGATGAATAAGCGATTATTGCGATGGGATGATAAATAACTTTGACTATAAACTTTTAATGATCAGACGGTTATTGCAACGATAAAATTATTGTGATTATGCGATTTTTTGGAACGGCAAAAATTTTTGTAGCGGCATTATTGGCGATGAGCATAAGCGCCGGCGCGGCCGCGCCGGCGCTGGCGCAGTTTGATGACGGCAACCGCGTGCCGATTATTTTGAAAGACGAAGGGTCGGCCTTTGATATTCTCACAGGCGCGCTGGGCAGCGTGGGTTCAGGCTGCAGCACAGTGGACAATATCGCCGGCATTTTGGCCGATACGGTCGGCAATATTACCGATAAGTTGGGTGGTCTGCAATTGATTGGCGCCAATCCCAAACTCGTTGCCGAACTGCAGCTTAAATTAACCAAAGTCAATGCCGCGCTGAGCTGCTACAATCGCGCCAATGATCTGGTGCGCAAGACCAATCCTTCCAGCTTGGTTAACGGCCAGCGCAAGCAGACCGCGCAAGATGAAATCCAGCGCCGCCTGGCCACTTTAGAAGCCCGCAAAGATCAATTGACCGTACAGTCGCGCCTGGCTAAAACGGGTTTTTGGAAGGCCATACTCATGATGGCTCTGCTCAAGACCAGCAAGAATTTGGTGGAACGGGTGATTAACAGCATGACTACGAAGTTCCGGATTAATGATTACGCCCG
>CAYJQY010000004.1:0-29869 GCA_964372905.1 uncultured Candidatus Saccharibacteria bacterium | reverse complement strand
TGGACCTGCAGCGACAATGTGGCAAAACAGCAGCAGATCACCCAACAGTACAATGCGCTTTTGGATGAGTTTAACAACCGCAATGACTTGTTCATTAATTTAAATAATGCCAAAGACGCCAAGCTGGAAGATATTCGCAAGGCCGAACAGGATTTGCAGGATGTGGCGGGCCGGTTAAATACCGCGCCGCAGGCCTACGACACATCGGCTTATCAGGCCTGCAAGGCCATTGTCAATCCGGCGTCATTCATTGCCGGCGGCTTGCAGCGCTTGCTGGATACGCAGACCAAACAGCTCGGCGACATTAAAGAGCAGAACATGCCGTTCTTCATTAACTTCTTCGGCGACATTATTACCAGCTTCACAAATAAATTGATTTTCGGAGATAGTTCCAGCGCCCGCTTAATTGTGGAGCGGGCCGGGCTGAACAAGGCCATTGGTACGACTATTTCCGGTGTGCAGCAGGAGATTAACGCGCATCTGGACAAAGACAGCAAGAGCGATGTGCAGTCAACAGGCGGGTCTGGTACCGCGCCAGCCAGCGGGCAGGGCGGAGCCGGCGCTGTTGCGGCGCTGGAGAATCCCGGCGCAAACGGATTCGATACCAGGGCATTGGGAGGGGCGGCGGGAGCGCCGGGGTCTGGCGCGCCGGGGGTCGGCGCTTCGGGGTTTGGCGGCGCGCCGAACGGCTCGGCGCTTGAATCCGAGCCCGAGCCGGAATCGTTCCTGAAAGTTTTGGGCGCTCGAACCGTTGCCGGCCAAATTCAGCCAATCCAGCCACGCGGGCCCATGGGCATCCAGCCGCGCTAGGGCGCGGGAGGGAGGTTTAGAGATTGACGCCGGCGTAAGCGCCGGAGCGGAGAGAACCGCGGTTAGCAAAATCAAATATTGAGGCGCAGCGAATCGAACAGGCAAGCGGCAAAAGTCTGAAGAAGTGGCGCCGCGCTATCTTTGCCAAAAAGGTTGAATATATACGATCAATTTTCTCGTCACCATTGTTTGCTCACGCCCTGTATTTTGCCAGTCATGAAAAAAGTCTGGCTTACCTTGACTTGACTATTTTGACTACGGCTCGAGCTATTTTGCTCAAAGCTGGAGATGCCGATTATAAAGCGACGGTGGTAGTTGATGGACTTCGGGAAGCTGAAGCAATTTAGTTTGCAGCAGCTCTTAGGCACTTACGGATTAAAGTCAAGAATATACGAAAGAGTTCGAATGGGTTTTTAAAAAAGGAATATTATACAAAATTAAAACAAATTAAAAACCCCCGTGGTTAGGGGGAGCAGCCTACTCCGATGTGGCACCGGAGAACCCGCCGGAAAGTCGGTGTTCAGCTGTGACTTTACTATAATGTATATCCAAACAAGTAGCTTGTCAAGGGTTATTTTTCAGGCTATTTTTTATGGGTCTTGTTTGGACGGCCCGGGTATATAGTCAGTTAGGGCTGGTTTTTTATATTTTGGTTTTTTGAGCCGATTTGTGGTATAATTTTGATAGATTTGATGGTTTACGGCACGAGAAAACCAATCGCGCTTGCCCAATAATTAAGCGATTTATCAAGCATTTTGTTTAAGAAACTAAAACTAAAGGGAATTAAAACATTTTCCTTGTTGCTTTCCCTGATCTTGCTCATCGCGGGAAGCATTTTTACCTATTTTCCGCAGCCCGTCCGAATGGTTGCAGCACAAGAAGCCGGAATTTGTTTTCCATCCGCTTTTACTAATGGGCAAGCTGTTATTGATAAAGCGGCATTATATTACGATGAGCCGTTCAAGTCTTATGTTAGCGTGGATGCCCCTCCTGCTGTGGTTCAAGCCTGCGCGAAGGCCAATAAATACTTTAGATTTTATCTCAGCGTTGATTATATGAATGGCACTTTTCGTGACGATTACGCAATGGTTTTGTCACGGGCCTTTCCGAAACAGGACGGTAGCGGTTATGAAGCAAATATAAATAGCACATTAATAAAAATCCTGGCAACCAAGTATAATAGTGAAGATGCAGCACGCCAAGCCCTTAAGGATTATGAGATAAGCGGGAATCAGGTTAGGTTTATTTTTAGAATTTGGGACCCAGAGGCCAAAGAACCTAAGGTTATAAAAGACTGGTTTAATTTTTCAGCTTTGCCTAATGCCAATCCTCCACAAACCCACCCTGTTGTAAATAATATTAAAGAAGTAAGTGGTAGTGCGGGAACGGATGTGGCGAAGCTATGGTTGAGAAATGAAATTCCACTAGTTATCGGGATGAGGAATAAATTTCGAGCTGTTTATGACCAACCCTTGACTATACCGTACACGATGAAGTGGGGCAGTAAAATTCATCCGATAGTCGGAACGAGTCTCATAGAGCACAAAAAGGGTGAAACAACTTCCAATGTTTTAGAAAAAATTTTGCTGGGAATAAATTATGGAAGTCCGGGTGACTGCGACAGCAAAGAATGTTTGAGTGAAAGATTGAACAAGAGCACGGACGCGCATACGGCGCTGGCCGAACCCGACGCCGACTCTCCCACCTTCGGTGCCGCGACTTTGCCGTGGGATGCAATAAACCCCTGTAAAACAGTAGCCGTGGGCCGCTCAATTCGGCAACAATGCGAGATGGACGAAGCAAAGAAAAAATATGATGAAGCAGTAAGCGCCGACCCGCAAAACCCGCAAAAAGTTAACACTACTATTACCGATAAAGGTTTTGCAGCCTTTGGTATTATTAGCGGTCAAGCGGAGGACGCCTATGCATTGCCCAACGGCCAGATTCAGTTTGTGGTGCAGGTTTATGCCACGCCCGCGGCCAGAGAGGCGGCGTGCAAGGCGGATAATCCCAATAACCCCGATGCCTGCAAAGACGAAAAAGGCTTAAGCGAAGCCGGTGAATTTATCGAGAGTACAGGCACGGCCAATGCGCCGCCGCCAGCCTCTGGTTGCGGCACCGATATCGGTTGCTGGCTGTTGGACATCCTTTCCCGCGTCATCGGCCTTATCCTCTCGCTCATCGCCGAAGTCCTCTACTTCATTTTCTACACGCTGGTGGTGCCCATTCTGGAGGCGATTATGGGCATACGGACTTACAGCGACACTTTTGCCAAAGTCATTTATCCCGGCTGGCAACTCATCCGCAACCTCGGCAATATCTTTTTCATTTTGGCTTTGCTGATTACGGCGCTGGCCACATTGTTCCGCTTTCAGGGCTATCAATACAAGCAGATTTTGGTGGATTTGGTGATTGCCGCGGTGCTGGTGAACTTCAGTTTGGTGTTCGGGCAGGCGGTTTTGGCCATTGCCGAGACCGCGCAGAATCAGTTTTTGCCCAATAACCAGATTGTGATTAGGAGTTTAGGCAAGCAATTAATGGTTCAGCCGCTGCGGGACGAAGGATTCTTAACCGCAGATTATGCCGCGTCTCAACCGACAGATACATCCGCGGCCTTTGGTAAAATAGTTCGTCAATTTATTCTGTTGATTTTGGCTTTCGGTGCCTTTATGACCTTCGCGGCCATAGCGGCCTATATGATTATCCGGATGGTCATGCTGTGGATTCTGCTGATGCTCTCGCCGGTGCCTTATATTGCGCGCGTCCTGCCAGTGACAAAGCAGTATGAGGAACAATGGTGGACTTATTTTTTGAAGTACGCCTTTTTTATTCCTATTATGGCTTTGTTTTTGAACATGACGGCCGTGATTGCCAATCAGAGCCCAAGAATTTTGAGAACAATCGGAGCCGAGAGTTTTAAGGGCACGTCCGACCTGCCCTCTATCAGCGGCATTCTCTTTCAGATCGGCAGCAACATTGTATTGCTGGTTTTCTTGTTCGCTGGTTTTGAAGTAGCCAAAAAGTTCAGCATCTACGGCGCGGAAACCATTACCAACATAGCTAAGAAGGGGACGTTGGCGCCGCTGTGGGCCGGCAAAAAGCTGGCCGGCTTCGGGGCGGAGAAGTTCCATGAAAAAACCGGTATTCAGATAAATCCTAAGAAGTGGATAGAAGGCTGGAAAGAATCGCACGAGATCAACAAACAGCGGCGCGAGGAACGCGGGCGGCTTAAGGCCGAAGCCAAAGGATCCAGTTTGGGTGAGCCGGTGGAATGGTTTCAGCGCTATTGGGGCCCCAAGGAAGTGGGCCGGGTGTTAAGGGGGGGGCAAAGGCGGGGCCGCGCTTTGCTGAATAAGGCGGACAGCCTGAATGATGAAGCTAAACAACTGATGGAGGAGGGTAAAGCGCTGGAGGATCAAGGAGACGACCTGGGAGCAAAAGCCAAGTTTGATGCCGCCCGGGACAAAAAGAAAGATGCGCTGAAGAAAAAGATGCAAGGGGAAAGCCTGATCACGCCGGCTATGTATATCTTACAGCGCAAGGCCCGCGAAGCCGAACACAAGGAGCTCGCTATGGTTAAGGGTGATACCTGGGAGGAATTGGTTGATCTGTTCAGGTCAGCCGAGCAGCAGAAAAATCCCGTGCGCATGAAAGCTATTGCCATGAAATTGGCCGACACCTTCAATGAAAATGAATTGGTTAACCACTATCAGTATAAGAAGGATATGGTCGGTGCAGATGGGAAGGAGCATAAAGCCGGGGAATTTTTCGCTCAATCCGGGGAAGGCTGGGCTGATTTTCAGACACAAATTTTGCAACCGGTCATGGGCAAGGAAGGTGCCAACCGTTTCCTTGATGACATTAGCGGTATTGCCGAGAAGAAGCGCCACTTTGGGCTTATGCGTATGATGGACCACAAAGGCGGAGAATACAGGCAGAAGACTAATGCCGAACGCCAGGCCGAGATTTTGGCGGAAAAGCGCAAAATGGGTTCTACTGAGACTCTCGTTAACGCTAACCGATTAGGTGGTTTTGACGAAGTTCCTTCATTGCACTATGACCTGGACGATATCCGCATCCCGCTTATTCAGGAAAACCAGCGCTTGCTTATGGCTGAAGATACCCAAGGATTACGGTTCCGTATTAACCGTGGTGAATTAAACAAGAGCTTGGCCAAGGAAGCGGTATTGCCCTGGAATATGCGCTTGATGGCCAACCAAGGAAAACATTTTGACAACACTAATCAGACGAAGCGTATGAGGTATGACCGGGACGGTAAAGAATTAGGTGTTAAGACCGATCAAGAAGAATATTATGAGATGCTTGACCAACTGCAGACATACGGCATGAACCAGTGGCGAGGTCAGGAAAAGCAAATAGTCAAACAAAAGAAAGTCTTTCAAGAACTGCTTAGGGAGAACAAGTTGCCAGATCATTATATTGAAGATTTGCGCGCAGCGGGCTACATTGATGCTAATAACAATATTCTTATTGACAATGGTGATCAGTACTTGCAGGACAATGCTGACGTTTTGTCAGTGGGGCTACAGCGTCCACAAAGGCGTTCCCAGACTCAACAAACTGGGCCAAAGCGGGCAGCAGGCTTCGCTCCGTCGGCCCCATCGGGAACTACAGCGGCGACCCCACCTCCCACCACCCCTTAGCCTATGTACCAACCACTAAATAAAATTAAATCGCTGTTTCAGCTGGCCGACGAGCATAATTATCCCATAGGGGAAATTTTGGCCTCGCTCGCTAGTATTACTGATGTGCAATCATTGCTGACTGCCGATTTTGTTCAAGCAGTCGTTCCTGTGGCGGAGCGGGCGGTCAAGACCGATGACGAGGAGGTGGCAATGTTAGCCCGGGTCGTGCTGGAAGATATCTTGACGCCTCGCTACCTGGGGCTGGCCGCTGATGATCATGGACTGTTTCAGCATGTTCAGGAATTAGTGCGCCAACTAAAATTTGTTACACTCCATGCGCGTCCAATGCCCGAAATTCAACAGCTCCTGCGCGAACAGGTTATTGCCGCTTTTCGGGCCGGGATAGATGTGCACAACGAATTGCAAGAAGTTTTAGAGGTTTATGACGACCTGATTATGGAGGGTAGTATTGCCAAGCAACTTGGGCAGGCTTTGGCTGAATCGAAAGAAAAGCTGGCCGATGTGACTTTGGTTCCCCAGGGAGAACAGCGCCCGGTTGCTCCGACTCTAGGCAACTGGCTCCTAGATTATTTGCGTTTCGGCGGCCCGCGTATTGCCCAAACTCCTGATAAAATCAGTGCCGCGTCGCTTGAACGCGCGAGGTATTTTAGCCAGAGCCCTAATGGCCGGAAACTTTCCAAACAAGATCAGGAGTTGTTACTAAAATATTTCGCTTTGTACGACTGGTTGAGGTTTGGTGAGAAGGAAGATTTCGATATCATGAATGAAATACTGGCTCAAGTTGAGGCTGAAGAAACATCTGGTAGTGATCTGGCTCAATCGCCGGTTCGGGGGGGCAAATCGAGCCCGCCGTCTGCCCCCATCGGGCGTACAGCCTCCACGGGAGCAGCGACCGTGCAATCAGCAGCTCCACCACCGCCTCCATTTCCCGCCAGAGATACACTATCCTCTCGGCCCTTAAATATTCAGGACATTTTGTTAAACAAGCGGGGGCAAAGCGGAGGCATTAGGAGCGTGCCCCAGCAACCGGCAAATGATAGGCCCAAACCACCATCTCCAGTTCAACCGCCGCCGGCTCCTCAATCACGGCGGCCTAACCAAGACGTGCAAGATGAAATAGCGAGGAAATTGGCAGAGTTAAAAAAGCGCAATTTGCAATAAGTATTGACCTTATTTATGCAACTAGCACAACTGGAACAATTAAGGCGTTTGATTTCCGCGTCGCCGCTTTTGCAGGATGCGGAGCGGGCGCATTGGCTGGAGTTGTTGCCGTTGATGAATGACAAACAATTGGCGGAATTAGCGGCGATTTTGCAGCCGCAAGTTAATAAGACCGCGTCGCCGGCAAGAGCCTCGTCCATTCAGCAAGTAGGCCTCGGGGTAGCCCGGCCGAGTCTAGCGCATCTAGCTAATTTGCCGACCATAGTAAGGGATATGGGGCCGGTCCGCGAACCGGTGGCCCGACCGCCCGAACCGCGAACTACTGCTGAGCCGCCCCGGAAATTGCCGATTGATATTATTGATATTACTGAGAAAGAACTGCCGTCTGCCCGCGTTGTCGATAGTCAGCATTTGTTAAGTGGACAAAAGCCGTCTGCACCAAATCGCCCGCCGCCCGCGCCCGTGCCGCAACGCCAGCAACCGCCCGTGCCGCGGCCAGCCCCGCCGCCAATTGTTAGGCCATCTAGTGCCGCCAAATCAGATGCGGTTTCCCGCGTTCCTGCCCCCGCAATTAAGCTGGACAGAGAAGTGTTGAAAGAGCCTTTGGAAATTAAAAATATGGCCGATTTAACTCGTATGGATATTGAAACCTTCCATGCCGCGGGTCCAGCAGCTCTGACAGCAAAACTGCAAGATTTGGTTAAACGATTGGGTTACTTTGATATCATCTTCGCCCTCGAGCAAAGTCCGCTGTATGCTGATTACGTGACGACCGGCCAGCATTTGCTGGAAGAGAATGCGACTTTTGACGGCAGAACTGCGGTAGGAACGCGCCATGGTGCAACATTGCTCAGCCGTCCTGACTTTGAAGCCATGGCCGACCTATTGCGGCAGATTCAAGTAAATTAACATATGGTATAATTAATTATCTATGCAATATTCGGTCCCCCAATTCACTGACGTCGAAGATAAAATCATCGGCCCGCTGTCATTTAAGCAGTTTGGCATTATTTTCGGCGGCGGCGCCTTGATTTTTGTGTTCTATTCATTGACAAAAAGCACGATCGTGCTGATTTTGAGCGCCATTATTTTTGGCTTACCCACCTTATTTTTGGCTTTCGGCAAAATCAACGGCCGCCCCATCTATAAAAGTTTTTCTACCTTTATTCAGTTTTTTACCCGGCCGCGTATGATGCTATTTCATAAAGAAGGGGTTGACCCCACGGCCAAAGTTATTGATAAGACCGTAGAAATCAGCCGGGAGCTGCACAAAACCCAGGCCCAGGCCCAGCGTGTAGCGCCCGGGCGCCTGCATGAACTGAACTATCAATTACAGCAACAGGAGCAGAAAGAAGCCGAGCTGTCGCATCAATATAAACAATAAGGATCATGTTCGGAAACAAAAAGAAAACTTTGCAAAGCAATAAGCCCACTTTAAAATCGACCCAGTCATTTTTAAAGCTGGCCGAAATCCGCAATGACAGCGTCATTATGCATGACGGAACCTTGCGGACAATTTTAGCGGTATCGAGCACTAATTTTGATTTAAAAAATGATGATGAGCAGAATAGCATAGTCGCTGGCTACCAGCGCTTTCTGAACTCTTTAGAATTCCCCATACAGATTGTGATGCAGAGCCGCCGCATGAACATTAGCGACTACCTCTTAAAGCTCAAGGGCATTGCCGACAATCAAACTAATGAGTTGTTGCGTATCCAGACCACTGAGTACACCGAGTTCATTAAGCGTTTGGTCGAAAACGCCAATGTCATGAACAAAAATTTTTATGTCGTAATTCCTCTGTATCAGAGTGTTTTGCCTACCCCGGCCGGTTTTATTTCCGGCCTGCTGGGGCGGACAAAAACCAAGCAAGTTGCCGAAAAAGTAGAGAATTTGGAAAAATCCAAGCAACAGCTGGATGAGCGGGTCGGGAGCGTGAGCGCTGAACTGTCTTCCATAGGTCTGCAGGTGGTTCGCTTAAACACAGAACAGATTATCGAGTTATTCTACAATTCTTATAATTTTGATGCGGCTCCGGAGATTGATGCCAGCCAGCTTAGTGAGATTAATTTAAGCCAATGAATAGTGCAAATTATTTTTATAATGATAATTGCCTCGCCGGTTTGCTGCTCGCACACGGCTCGCCGGCTCCAGCGGCCGGCTTCGCCTCTGCGCTCGTCCCGATTTCCCCGATGGCCATCGGGGAACCAAGCAATCGGGACTCGCGAGTGTGCTCGCCAGCAAATCGCCTCGGCATTCAGATTTTTAAATCAAAATAAATTTCTATGGCCTTACTTGATAATTTTTTAAGCCCCCAAAAGCTCGCCGAGGAGAAGCAGAAGCTGGCGAAAAAACAGAAGGAGCATGATCTGACCAAAGACCTGGATGCGGTTGAGCAGAGCTACAAAGAGGGTCTGACCACGCTTAAAGATATCCTTGCCCCGGCGTCGTTGAAGTTTGAGAGTTCCTATTTTGAGCTTAACGGCAAAGTTGCGCGCAGCTTTTTTGTTCTGACCTATCCCCGTTTTTTGTCCACCAACTGGCTGTCGTTCATTATAAATTCCGAAGGGGCTTTGGACGTTTCCATGTTTGTTTATCCGATTGATTCGGGAACAATTTTGAAAAAGCTCAAGGCCAAGGTCGGGGAGATTGGCTCGCAGATTGCCATCCAGCAGGAAAAGGGCAATGTGCGCGACCCCATGCTGGAAACGGCTTATCAGGACGTGGAAGGTTTGCGCGACCAGCTCATCCAAGGCACGGAAAAATATTTCCGGCTCGGCCTGTACTTTACTCTGTATGCCAATGATTTAAAGGAGTTAGATAAAAACTCTTCTGTTTTGGAAAGCGCCCTGGGCGCCAAATTGGTAGTGACTAAACGTTCGCTCATGCAGATGGAGCAAGCTTTCAATTCGACCCTGCCGCAATGTACTGACGACATCGAAGTTGGTAATAACTTGAATACCAGCCCGTTGTCCACAACTTTTCCGTTTGTGTCCTCTGATCTTACGGGCAATGACGGGATTTTGTATGGCATCAACCGCCACAATAATAGTTTGATTTTGTTCGATCGGTTCAAAATGGAAAACGCTAACGCCGTGGTGTTCGCCAAGTCCGGCGCCGGGAAATCTTACGCGGTGAAGCTGGAAGTTTTGCGCTCTTTAATGGTTGGCGTGGACGTAATTATTATCGATCCGGAGAATGAGTACAAGCATTTGGCCGATGCCGTGGGCGGTACCTATCTGAATATTACTTTAAATTCTGATTATCGCATCAATCCCTTTGATTTGCCGCAGCCGCTGGAGGACGAGGAGCCGCTTGACGTCCTCCGAAGCGCCGTAATAAATCTTTTAGGTTTGATGAAACTTATTTTAGGCGGTCTTGATCCTTCGGAAGAAGCGCTGTTGGACAAGGCGATTTGGCAAACCTACGCCAAGAACGACATTACCGAGCACAGCGACTTTAAAACTGTGGAATTCCCGGTCATGAGCGATTTAATTGAGGTGCTGGGAGGAATGGTGGGCGCGGAAAGTTTGGCGCAGCGCTTGAATAAATTCGTGGAGGGAACTTTCGCGGGACTTTTGAATCAGCGCACCAACGTGGAGCTGAATAATCAGCTGTTGGTATTTTCCATTAGGGACCTTGAAGACCAGCTGCGGCCCATTGCCATGTACATTACTTTGAGCCACATTTGGAATGTGGTGCGTTCGGAACTCAAAAAACGAATCCTGGTTTTGGATGAGGCCTGGATCATGATGCAGCACGAGGATTCGGCCCGGTTTGTGTTCGGGATTGCCAAACGCGCGCGCAAATATTATTTGGGCTTAACTACCATTACCCAGGACGTGGCTGACTTTATGAGCAGCCCCTACGGCAAGCCGATTGTGACCAACTCGTCTCTGCAGCTGTTGCTGAAGCAGAGCCCGGCCGCCATTGACATTGTGACTCAAACTTTTTTCCTCACCGAAGGCGAGAAATACTTGCTGCTGGAAAGCGACGTGGGCGAAGGCATTTTCTTTGCCGGCACCAAGCACGCGGCAATCAAGATTTATGCATCCTATGTGGAAGACCAAATTATTACTACCGACCCCAAGCAGTTGTTGGAAATTAAAGAGAGCAAAGAAGAATTTAACGAACAATAATTAATATGCGTGAATAATAATGGCCGACCCGGAATTAGCTGAACTAAGAAAGGAAATTGATGAAATAGTTCAAAATTATTTGAACGAACTAGTTAAGTTGCGGTTGCAACATAGGGACATTCTCAACGAATTCTCCGCGGTTTTAACCCAAGAGAGGATTAAGCAGATAAGAAAATTATTAAGCGAAAGCAAATCCAATGGGTGAGAAGGGTCAGAATCCTTCAACGGAGGCGCATGATTCTGGACCGGAGCAGGTAGAAGGAGTCACCCCAGATTCAATCGAGTCAATCGGGCAGCTCATGAGTTACGGCGATGAGAAACTGTCGGAAGTGCTTGGCCGTGGACAGGAGACCGAAAAACAGTTTGATGGTTCGACGGGCCTAACTTTGGAAGGATCTAGTAAGGATACGGGTTTTTCTCTGGAACAGATTAAAGCTTTGTTGACCAGCTCCGGAGCGGAAGGGAAGCTGTTAAGTATAGTGGAAAGCGTGCGCACGTCGACCAAATCTGTGGTTGATGGGCTTAAGGCGTTGTTGGGAAAAGTGCGAGCAAATTCCGGGCGGGCAAGCGAGTTTGGAGACTCTGTGAAAGAAGCATTTGAGAATGTCCCCCGGCCGGCAAGTGAGCCCGGCGGCATTCGGGGTGAGACTGAAGTCCCTGGCGGGAGTGTGATCAACGAAAAACCATCGAATGGGAGTCCTATTTTAGAGGTCTTGGGAGCTGACGATGGGCGACAGTCGGTTGCAGAATCTGATACCGCCCGTTCAACAGTTCTTGATTTTGCTGCATTTAAGGCCAAGAGGGCAGGACCAGAGGCTGATACGCAGGACCAAGAAGTTGGGGGGCAGGAAGAAGCCGCACCGGAAGCCGCAGAAACACGGCGTTCCCGGGAAGTTATAGATGAAGCCCAGGGACAAAGAGGTAGGCTCGCTCGGGAGCTATTCAGTACCGCCATTGGGCTTGTTCCCGGAGTTGGTGAAGCGAAGTATATTATTGATGCCATTAAGGGCAAGGACATACTGACAGGGCGGAAAATGACCGGGAAAGAGAGAATCTTTCTTGGAGCCGTGGGGACCATTGGGCTTGCCCTATGGCTGTATCCTCCTGCGGGCGCGGCGGGCGAAGCGGCTAGAGCTGTGATTGCCGGAGAAAAGGGTGCGGAAAAAGCTTTGTTTGTGGGAAAGAGCACTGGACTTGTTAGAGCGGCCGGAGAGATGTTCAAGGGTTTAGGGTGTGTCAAAGAAGCAGAGGTGGCGCTTAAGACTGCGAGTTTTATGGCTGAACATCCTGCATTAGTTGCTATGGCAGAGCGGAATGTGGCGAGAAGTCTGGAAGAAGCAGGCGATAAATACCACCCAAATAGACAAGAAAAAGCCGCTTAATATTAAGATTACTTTTTATGACTCATGATGAATTAAAATCCATCGTGGAAAAATTGGTCGTTTTGGGCGATGATCGAGAAGAGCTAGAGTATTGGATGAGCATTTATGATGATCTTGATGATGCCCGCCGCGGCGAGCTCGATGTTATTCTGAAAGAGGAGTTGGACAAACTTTCAGCTATTTTAAAGTAATCACCGCCCGACGCGTTTATTTTTTTAGTAGCATTAAAGTGTATTAAATACTATGGCCGAAGAATCGGGCATTGGCTCTGACAATAATGCTGGCGCCGGGGAGGCTGATCCCGGCATTTTAGCCGCGGGCTCCGCTCCGGATTTTGATGATGCCAGTTCCAACATGAACCAGGGGCCGGCCGGTGGCGCCAATAGTGACCCCCCCAGTTCTCTTAAGAATTCTATCCCCGGCATGGGCCCCAGCAAGCTGGGCAAAGATTGGGGCGGCATTAATCCAACTCCTGGCGGCCGCAAACCCTCGCCCAAGGTTGGCTTTCCCGGTCTGCCTGAAATGAACCAGGGCATTGCCCCCAGCAGGGGTCCTAAGCGCGGGGGCATAGGCGATAACGCTGGCGGCACCCGGGATCCTTTTGGCCTGGGCAAAATGGGCGGCGTTAACCCAACCTACGACCGCAGACCCCAAGCCAGGCCCGGTCTTCCGGGTATGTCCAACATGAACCAGGGACTGGGTGGTCGCGAGACAAACCAAGTTACTATAGAACAACATACAACCCAGGAGTACAAAACCGAATGGCAGACTTTTATGAAAGATCTTAAAAAGGGCGCGTTTGCTGGTGCAGAAATTGCCGAATTATTAGGGGGCCCCTACGGGGATTTGGTAGCAGAAGCATTGGGCGATGTTGCAGGGGTCGCTGAGGCAGGCTCGAAAGGGCAAGACAGTAGAATGGGTTCTAATTTGGCTGGCTTATACGCACAAAGGAGGCTGGCCGGCGAAAAAGGCTTATTCGGCAAAAAAAATATGAGTGCCGGTAAGGCAGCAGCAGCTAGCGGGGCAATTGCCGGAGCTTTGCATGGTTTTCATGAAGGAGGAGCGAAAGGCGCTGTTCTTGAGGCGGGTACTACTGCTGCAAACTGGTATGTTCTGGCTGTTTGTTTTGCAGGTTTGTTTACCATTGCCGGGTCCATCCCTTGTTTTATTTATTTAAACCTTCATTATTTTTTGGCCAAGAATCATAAAAAAATATTCGGCGTCCAGTTTTTGCCTATGAGTTTCCAGCAAAAATGGACGCTTATAGGAATCGACGCTTTGGTTGGGGTTGCCGCCATATTGTTAATTGCGATTCCTCTGTCGATTTGTGTTGGCATAGCAAATACTAGCTTGCTGTCTGTGGAGGGTGTTGCCGTGCGAGCGGTAGGATATATCCAAGGATACGGAGTTATTTGCGACGCGATTAGCGGTTTTGGCGGTGCGAGCGCTTCAAACAGCGGCGCAAATTGTCCGCCCGTAGTTTACTTGGACACAAAAAATCGGTGGTGGGAAATCAAGACTGCCCAGGCGCAATCGGCGTGCTACAATGGTCCCATTGGCACCGGACAGTGGAAAGATAAAATCAATCAATACAGTCAACAGGCCAACATTGACGCGTGCGCTTTGGATACCATCGTGGCCAAAGAATCTTCCGGCAACGCCAACGCCGTTGGCCATGACGGCGGCAAGCGGGGAGATCCTGATGATTTTAATGCCAACAGCCCGTCAAGGTTCGGGCTGAATTGGGATCACTCGCACGGTCTGGGGCTGACCCAGCTGACCATCTTTCCCAACGGCCACCGAAGCGGCGGTAGTTGGCCCGATCCCAATAAACCACAAAGGAATTTAGTTGGCCAGTGGTACGGCGTGCTTGAGTTCCTCAATCCCGATACGAGTTTGAGCGTGAGCGCCAAATATTTCGCTTCGTTGCTCAAGAGCGCGGGCGGTAATCTGCAAGGCGCCTTTACCAGATACAATGGCAGCGGCCAGGCCGCCGAACAGTACGGCGCCGATGCCATGCTCCGCTATCAATTATGCAAGTCCCAATCCGCTTAGTCATCATCAAACCAATTTCATAATTTTCAAAACAATGCGCGCAAAAACCATAATTTATATATCAATAATAGTCGTCGTGGTCATAGCGGCAGTAGCTTTGATGTACCTGGCTCTCCGGAAGCCGCGCACTCCGGCGCCCGACAATTCCGGCGGCCCGCCATCAAGCCAATTGCCTTCTTATACTTTAAGCGCCCAAGAAGAGCAGGACCTGGCGCAATTTGTCAATAATTTCGTGAGCCTTTATAATAGTTACAGTTACCAGGATACCAGCAATCCGGGTTCGCTGGGTAATTTTGAAACTCTGCGGATGCAGAACGAAACCATCCAGCTGATGAATGAGTTGGACGCACGATTGCGGCCTGGGTACAAGATTCGCACTGCCGCTGATGCATCCAGCTTTTCTTACGATTATCCTTCAGCCCAAAATCTTGTTGCCAACATTCAGGCCCGCGTGATGGAAAGCCAGAACAATACTCCAACGCGTTCCTACGATGTGATTGCGACCTTGAAATTAATTCGCGTCCCCGACTTTACTTGGCGCGTCGACAGCATCGACATCAAAAACAAATGAACAAAAAAGCCATTGCGTTATTAGGAGGCATTTTCATTCTTATCGTGGGGACGCTAGGGTTTTTGATATTTCAGAAGCGGGGCTTTAACCAAACGGAGACTCCGGTGACCGAGGCGCCCGCTGACACAGCGCCCCCGGCCGATGACGGAACGCCGCCGGCTGACAGCGGTGATTCAACCGGTTCGGACGACAATTCAACGCCGCCTGCCGCGCCCACCGCCGGCAAACTCACTGACAGCCGGGTTGTTTCGCCCGTTCTGACTTATTTGGGCGATGGCGTATCGTATTTTAATTCCCAGGACCAGCTGTTCAAAGCCGACATTCAAACCAGCGGCGACATTGTTTTGTTGGGCAACACCAAAGAAATTACGATTGCCATTAAGTCGGGGATAAACAAAATTTTATGGCCAGCCACGGGCAATCACTTTATTGCCGAAATTGGCAGGGGCAGTCAGCGTTCGTGGAGCTTTTTTGACTCCGACCGCAATGTTTACATTGATTTGCCGCGCCAACTTACTTCTTTGGGCTGGCTGCCGGACGGAGCGCACATTATTTATACCTGGCTGAATCAGGAGACGGGCAAAACCACGCTTAACGTTTCCAATGCAGACGGCACGGGTTATACTAAAGTCGCCGACATCTTCGATAACGATGTGGAGATTGTGCCTTCGCCGGACGGCCGGAGTTTGCTGTTTTATCGAACTAATAATTCGGGCGCGGTGAATAAAATTGTTTTAGCGGCCAGCGACGGCAAATTATTTAAAGCCGTTGTTAACGAGGGTTATAATTTCGGCGCGCTGTGGGCGCCGGACAGCCGGCAGTTCCTGTTCGGCCGGCGCGACAGCCAGAATCAGCAGTTGGGATTATGGCTGGGCGATGTTGAGACCGGTACAGTGGAGAATTTAGGTGCAGCTACTACTGTAGAGAAGGCCGTTTGGACGCGCGACGGGCAAAACGTGTTTGCGGCGGTGCCGCAAACCGGCGTGGCAGAACGCGGTTTAACCGAAGATACCATATATAAAATTTCGGTGGATAGCGGGGCAAAAACAGAATTTAATCCCGGCAGCGGCGTGGACGCGCGCGACCTTTTTTTGAACCTTAGCGGCGATAGCTTATTTTTCAAGAACGCCCAGGACGGCTTGCTGTACTATCTTAAAGTGAGGTAGCGATGGTTACGAAGGGAGTCTTGGTACCAAGGGTCCCTTTATATTTTCTTGAACTAGGCATGCTATACTAGTTTTAGTATTGATATTGGCAGGATGTTGATTTTTAGAACGATTTTCTACTGGATCTAGTATGGCCAAACCCAAAATCCAATTTGTCTGCAGCAATTGCGGCGGCCGCAGTTTGCGCTGGCAGGGGCGCTGTGCGCAGTGCGGCGAGTGGAATACTTTAGTGGAGCAGGTAATTAGTTCCGGTTCCAAAGTCGCGGCCGGCGGCAGGGCCGGGCAGGTGCGGCGGCTATCGGAATTATCTGAAAAGCCCTTGGAGCGCATTCCTACCGGCATCGGGGAGCTTGATGCAGTACTCGGCGGCGGTATGGTGCCCGGTTCTTTAATTTTGCTTGGCGGCGATCCGGGCATCGGCAAATCAACTTTGGCTTTGCAGGTGGCCGTGAATATTGAGAACGCTGATGTTGGACACAGAGGAGATGGGCGCAAAGTTGAAGCCCGCAAAGTCATTTATATTTCGGGCGAGGAATCGGGTCAGCAGATTAAGCTGCGCGAGCATCGGTTGACCACGCGCGCGGATATTGCCGTGCTGGGCGAAACCAGTTTGGAAACGGTTTTGGCCACATTAATTGCCGAGCGGCCAGACATAGCCGTGGTGGATTCCATCCAAACGCTGAATTCTGAACAGGTCAACGGCGTGGTCGGCGGCGTGAGCCAGATTACTTTCGCCACCAGCGCGCTTATGCGCGTGGCCAAAGAGTACCACGTCACAATAATTATCATCGGCCACGTCACCAAGGAAGGCATGCTGGCCGGGCCCAAGTTGCTGGAGCATATGGTTGATACCGTGCTGTACTTAGAAGGCGAGCGCTTTCATGCGTTAAGGATTTTGCGCTCCAGCAAGAACCGCTTTGGCAGCGCCGGAGAGGTGGGTGTGTTTGAGATGCGCGAGGAAGGTTTAGTCGAAATCGCCAACCCGTCCGAACTATTTTTAGAAAACCGCGACAAAAATTTGCCGGGCAGCTGCACCACGGCAATTATGGAGGGCAACAAGGTTTTGTTGTTGGAGGTCCAGGCTTTAACCAATCCGTCCAATTTTGGCTATCCTCGCCGCACCACTTCGGGGTTTGATTTGAATCGCTTGCAATTAATTTTGGCGATTTTGCAAAAGTCGCTGGGGTTGAATTTGAGCGCCCAGGATGTGTATGTGAATGTTGCCGGCGGTTTTAAAATTGATGAGCGGGCCGCGGATTTGCCCGTAGCCCTGGCGATTTTATCTTCGTTAAACAATAAGGCGTTGCCGGCTGGGCTAGTGGCCTTTGGGGAGATGGGTTTGCTCGGCGAAATCCGCGGCGTGCCTCAAGTTGATAAACGCGTGCGCGAGGCAGGGAAGCTGGGGTTTAAGATTGTGGTGGCGGGCGGGCGGGCTGATGCGAGGGGCCGTGTTGGTGCAAGTGACCTCCGTTATGATGCTTCGGGCCGCGGCTCGGAAACGGCCAATGGAGTAGCCACCGGAGCGAGCATAAAAAAATCCCCTGGCGGGGTGAGGCTAGAAAATGCGAGTGAGATTCGCGAGTTGATGAGGTTTTTGGAAAGATAGATCTAGAAATATAGATATCGAGTAATGCGGTCTGCAAAAATGGGGATGGATTGTTTTTCCCTTATTCCAAATGAATTTGGCTGATCAATGGCTCAACTTTTTGTTTCAGTTGGGGGGATTTTTTCAGTTCGGGGTCGGTCTTTATAATAGCTTGAGCCGCCTCCTTGGCCATCGCTAGTATTTTTAGGCTCAAAAATTGGCCGAACTTGAAAGCGAAGCCGGTTTGTTCCGTGCCGAACAAGCTGCCCATGCCGCGCTGTTTCAAGTCCAGTTCCGCCAGTTTGAAGCCGTCGTGCGACCGCGCGAATTCCTCCAGGCGTTGGCGCGACTCGCTGGTTTCATCGGTCAAAAATAAGAAGCAGTAGGATTTGGCGCTGCCGCGGCCGACGCGGCCTCGCAGCTGATGCAGCTGGGCTAATCCGAAGCGTTCGGCGCCTTCAATGAGCATGACTGTGGCGTTGGGAACATCAATCCCGATTTCAATTACGGAACTGGCTACCAGCAAGTCGAGTTTTCCGGCATTAAACCCGGCCATGGTTTTATCTTTTTCCGAGCCCTTCATCTTTCCATAGAGCAAACCGGGTTTGAATTCCGGAAAGACTTCTTCGGACAGCCGCTTGAATTCTTGTTTGACTGATTTGACCGCCGCGGGCGACTCAGGTACCGCGGATCCTTCGGCGTACGATTCAGAGGATATTAATCCGTTGGTTGCCGATTCTTCCACGCGCGGGGTAATTACAAATGCTTGCCGGCTGGCACGCAATTCCTTTTTGATGAATTGATAGGCCTGATCGCGGTCGGCCTCGGCAACTATTTTGGTCTCAATCTTTTGCCGCCCTTTAGGCAATTCCGGGAGTGTGGAAATGTCCAGGTCGCCGTAAAATGATAATGCTAAAGTGCGGGGGATGGGCGTGGCGGACATTGACAGGAGATGGGGGGTTTGGTATTCAGTTGATTCAGCGTTCTGTTGATGGCCAGCTTGAGAATTTTCAGAGATATGAGAGTGTTGAGGGATATGAGAATTTTGGGCCTTGACGCCTCCGCCGGCTTTGCGCAACAGCACGGCGCGCTGCTGGACGCCGAAGCGATGCTGTTCGTCAATGACAACCAACGCCAAATTTTTAAAAGCAACATCTCCGCTAAAGAGAGCGTGCGTACCGATTATAATATTTATCTGGCCTGATTTCACTTGAGAAATAATTTCCGCGCGCCTTTCCGCGCGTTTGCTTGACCCGCCATTCATTTCCTGAACGCCGTTAATTCCCTGAAATTGGCTGGTGAGCAGACCGATTTTTATCGCCGCCGAGGCAGCACCATTTTTCACTTCTGTTTCTTCATTGTTGCCTCGCCGCTTCGCCAAGCTCCGTAGCTGCTCATATGTTTCTTTCGGAGCAGATACTTCGCTTGAGCGAATCGGCTTGGCAACTTCTCTGGCCTCGTGTCCTCGATATTCCGATAAAGCTTTTATAAAAGTTTCATAGTGCTGTTTGGCCAGGATTTCGGTAGGGGCAATCAAAACTGTTTGATAACCAGCGGCCACTGCCTCAAGCATGGCCATTAGCGCCACCAAAGTCTTGCCGCTGCCCACGTCGCCTTCCAGCAGGCGGTTCATGGGGTGATCGCGGTCCAGATCTTTCATGATCTGCCACAGCGCCTGCTTTTGCCCCAAAGTCAGCTCAAACGGCAGGGTGCTCAAAAAACTTTTTATCAGTTCCACATTGCGTGCAATTTTTGGGGCGGGCAGCTTTTTCAAAAGAAGTTTATGTTGTTGCACTGCCAGCTGCTGAATCAAAACCTCTTCAAAAATGACGCGCTCGCGCGCCGCGTTAATCTGCGCGTCAGAATCGGGAAAATGAATTTGGCGAATGGCCTGGGGCAGGGCGGGCAAGCTGTAGCGGTGTAGCAAGTCGCGCGGCAAAATTTCCGGCAGCGTATCGGCCAGCGGCAAAAATTTGTTCACCAGATTGCGCACCGTGCGGTTATACAGCCCTTCCGTGAGTCGGTAAACCGGGACAATGCGGCCGGTGTGGATCGTTTCATCAGCCGCCTTTTCATAAACCGGATTCTGCAGCTGGAGGGTTTTGTAAACATCGGCCTTGCCCGAAAGCAGAACTTCATCGCCGCTTTTCAGTGATTTGGCCAAATACGGCTGGTTGAACCAGATAACTTTTATCGAACCGGTTTCATCGGAAATAATGGCTTCGCACAAAGAAACGCGGCCGCGAAAAGAGTAGCGCGCCTGAATGGTTTTGATAAAGCCGCGGATGGTGATAATCTCTCCCGGCTTTACGTCTTTGATGGTCGTGAATTTGCTGAAATCGATGTAGCGGAAAGGGAAATAAAAAAGCAGGTCGCGTACTAACTTTACGCCGACCCGGTTCAAATGTTTATTCACCGCCGGGCCTACGCCGGGCGCGGTTTTGATGGAGCTGTCCAGCGTAATCATGACTGGATTGGGAGGATAAAGGTACCTAGTAAAGATGGTCGGCTTGTCAGGTTGTGGTGCTCCCGGCAGGACTCGAACCTACGGCCTTCTCCTCCGGAGGGAGACGCTCTAATCCGCTGAGCTACGGGAGCAAGCTTGTATTCCGCCAAGGATCGATAATACATTCAACTAACTGTGGCCGGAAACAACCGCGTGTCAAAATCAAGTCAAAACTTCAGGTGATGCATAACCTTTTGGGCAAATGTCTCTTGCGTATTTTCATGCTCGGGCACGGCCTGGAGGAGGAATGCTCTAATAAACTCCGGGTCTTGGTCTTCCAGCTCAACGATGATCAGCCGGTTTAAGTAGGCCGTGGTTTCCATGTTGAGCGTTTTGTGCCGTTCGTTGTGAACCACCCAAAAGTACTTGATGGTTTTATAAGGGAGATGCAATTCGCCGATGTGCACGCCTTTTTTGCTGAAGCCCACGGTGATTCGCTCCGGCCTCTGGAGTGAAAAGAAGACGATGAAGATACCCAAGATGAGTATGGTGATGGCGCCGAACAAGTCCCGCTGGATCAGCATGTAGCCGATGATTAATATCGCCGCGGCGCCGAGGGTAATATACCAGGCGGCGTTTTTGTGGTAATGCTTGAATTCCGGGGCTTCCCAGGCGATGAGAAATTCGTCTTTGCTGGGCATAATTTGGTTTGATTTTATCTTGTCAATTTCTATCGCTGCTTTGCCGAAGCTGGTCTGCCTAAGCGGAGTATCTGCTCCGAAATAAACATATGAGCAGCTACGGAGTGTGGCAACCAGCGAGGCCAATCAATATATTTTATTGAAGTGGCGGAGAGGGTGGGATTCGAACCCACGGTGCCATTGCTGACACAGCAGTTTTCAAGACTGCCCGATTAAACCGCTCTCGCACCTCTCCTTATGGGCTTGCTTGGAAACATGTGTTTATCGTTTGGGTTTTACCAACAATGTATTTTTGACAAGCTCGCGAGGCCGAAAAGCATGGTCTCGCGTCAGCGAGTTTTCGGCCGAGCGCGCAGCGGCAATTTCTCGCTGGAGAAATTGATGCGTTTGTAAAAAATACATTGCTGGTAAAACTAACCAAAGTATATCACTTTTTGCAAGAATAAACAAAAACGGCCAGCTCTAGAACGGCCGTTTTTTGTTTTGTTTCTAGCCTTTTCAATCGTTACAGTCATTCCGGGCCGCTTATCGCACTCGTGTTTTTAAGTCTTACGAGGGCTGCAAGCGACCAGGCACAACCTGGCTAATGTTTTTTATTGGAAAAGATTGGCTGGGGCTTCAAAAATGACGCCGCCAACAGCGGTGTTCGGGTCGGGCTCGCTGCTTATGCTTTTATCGGGGCTCTCATCAGGCGTCGGTTGCGCGGACGGCGCGGTTGGAGCTACTGTCTGGTTGGCAGCAGCGTCGGGCTCCGCGTCAGTATCGCCCTTGACTTCAGGATCGGCCGCGGTTTCCGGCTCTGCTAAAACGGTGATTTTGCTGGCGACGAGTTGGTCTCTGCTGTTTTTGTTGCCAATGATGCTGACCTTGGTGTTTAAGTTAAGCTCGGCAATGCCTATGGGTTTATCATCTTCATTTTTGATTACGGTGTTCTGGTCGATGACAAAAGAATTATTTTCCACCGTGATGCCGCCAGTATTTTTCAAATTGATGAGTCCGATTACGAACACGGCGTTATGATCGAGGTTGGCCAGTTCCTGGTCGTTGACGGCGCTGGTGAGGCGCTTGATTTCCGCTACGGCGTTTTTGCTTTCTTTGCTTGTTGCCAAGACCGAATCTGCCTCGGGGCTGGGAGAAGGTTGTTCTTTGACTTTGGTGGCCAGTTCGGCCTGCGCGTCGGCAATCTGGGTCATGCTGTTGAGCAGGGAGCTGTTATCTCCTTTTGAAATTGCCATAGCCGTAGCCACTTCTTTGACGGCGACGAGCGCGGTTTGGGTCTGTTCGTTGAGTTCTGACAGCGCCGCTGTCTGCTCGGCGCTGTTGCTTGAGGGGGAATTAATAACCGCTACGGCATCGTTGAGTCGCTTTTGGGCAATTTTCAGTTGAATAGAAGCTTTTTTATCCTGGTTTTGCGTTAACCGCGCGGGGATCTGCTCGAACTGCTGCTTGACTGGAAATAATACCATGCCGGGTTTGGCATTGACCGCGCTGACGCTGATTACGAGCGCGGCCAGCACGCCGGCTGGAACAGCGCCAATTTTCAGCCAGGGAAAGATGCTGGCCAGGACGCGTTGGGGGCGGGAGGTTTCGGCGAAGCGGTAGCGGCGCAGGGCGCGGGGCGGCTCGTTTTTGGCAATGAGCAAGCCGCTCGCGGCGACTTCCAGCAAGCCGGCAAGCTCGGCGCGGTAGGACGCCGGCGAATGGGCAAGGATGGTGGCTAGCGGTACGCCATGGCGAACCTGTTCGAGCGCCTGGTCGAACGCGTCTTCAACGCATATTTTAGGGCTTGACTTAGAATAATTTTGGTTCATCGGTTCCGTGCTTAAGTTCTTCGATATGGGATTGAGTAAGTTCTTTGAGTTTGGTGATAGCGCGATGCTGGATTACGCGGATTGCGCCTTCAGTCTTGTGCAAGAGTTCGGCTATTTCCCGGTTGCTAAGGTCTTCTAAAAATTTCAGTTTGATGACGATCTGCTGTTCAGACGGAAGCTCTTTGAGCAGCTTCACGAAAATTCTCTGTTCGATTTTGAGGTTGACTACGTCGATTAGGTTGGTTTCGTACTCCAGGGAGTGTTCGACGTCCTCCAGGTTCGTCAGCATCTGCTTACGGCGGTAGTAGTCAATAACCTTGTTGCGGGCAATCTGGTAGAGCCAGGCCTCAAAGGAACCTGACTGGTTGAGCGTGTGCAGATTTTCAAAGGCCTTGATAAAAATTTCTTCGGTCAGATCCTCGGCGATTTCCTTGTGGCCGACGCGAAAATAAATAAAGCGATAGATTTTATCAAAGCAAAGCTCGTAAAGCTCGCCAAAAGCCGCATTCTCACCTGATTTCGCCTTGCTTAAAAGCTTTTTTATGCGGTCAGGCAAGGAATTGAGCGATAAGCTATCAAAAGAGTAGACGCTGCCGTTGGGCATTTTGTTACACCACAAATTAATTGAATTGGCCCTATCTTATCTGGCGGAGAGGGAGGGATTCGAACCCTCGGTCCGATGTTACTCGGACACCGGTTTAGCAAACCAGCGCACTAGGCCACTATGCGACCTCTCCCCAGCCTGTATATTATATCAGAAAGTTAATCCTGGGCCAGGGTGAAGCAAGCGACTTGCGCCGCGCCGGCATGTTTTAAAACTTTGCTTGCTTCCAGGAGCGTGGTCCCGGTCGTGGTTACGTCATCAATTAAGAGAATTTTTTTATTTTTTATAATGGCCCCGCGCCGGCAAATAAAGCTGTTTTGAAGATTTTTTTGGCGCTGTTCCCGGCCAAGTTCTTTTTGCACCTTGGTCATGCGGGTGCGGAGCAGCAGCGGCTCCGGCTGCTGTAACGTTTCCAGCTTGCTTAATTCGCCGGCTAATTCCCGGGCAAGCAGTTCGGATTGGTTAAAACTTCGCCACCCCTGGCGCCGCGGCGCCAGGGGGATAAAAATAATGACGGCTCCGGGCCACAGTTCTGTCAATTTTTGTTCCCTGGCATAGCTCGCCATGATTTGCCCGAGAAGCCGGAATACGTCCGGCAAGAGTTTGTATTTGCCGGCGACGATAATGTCAGCCACAACCGGATCGTGGTAATCGAGCACGCTAAGCAGCTGTTCGGGCGCGCTGGGGCGCTGGCAAGCAGAGTGGGTCAAACCCAGAGGCGCGTGGCGCTGGCACATGATGCAGCGCTGCCGCTTCAGGCGACGCAAGCCATCGCGGCAGTCATGGCAAAGAAATTCACCGGGGCTGCGGCAACTCAAACAAGCAACGGGAAATAATATTTCTTTGACGAACGCGAAAACGTCCTCGAACAGAGGGTGCATATAATTATTTTGGCGGGAGCGATGATTCGTGAAGCTCGAAAAAAACAAGCCTCGCCGATTGAGCAGAGGGCTTGCGGCGTTTTGATATGTTCGCTGTTTTGGTTATGTTAGGCCGGCGACAAAACCCGTTCTTTTTTGGCTTGAATCTGGAATGTCACCTCGCCGTTTTTTACGTCGACAGTAATTATCGACTCTGATTTTAAGCGGTCAGAAATAATTTTTTCTGCCAACGGGTCTTCCAGCAGGTCCTGGACGTTTTTGCGCACAAAGCGCGCGCCTTGCGCCGGGTCAAAGCTTTTTTCGGCAATATGTTTGATGAGGGCCGGGGTCGGCTTAAGCTCAACTTTCTGGCGGCTTAAACGGGTCTGGAGATCGCCAATCTGCAGGGAAGTGATCTTGGCCAGCTGCTCAAAGCCCAACGGCCGGTAAACAATGATTTTGTCGATGCGGTTGAGAAATTCCGGCCGGAAATCTTTTTTGAGGTTTTCCAACACTTTATCTTTTATCCGTTCGTATTCCTGTTCAAGTTTGTCTTTTTGGGAGGCTTCCTGCTCGCGGTCGGCAAAGCCAATGCGCGCGGCCGCGTTGGACAGTTCCTGCATGCCCAAGTTCGAGGTCATTATAATAATCGTGTTGCGGAAATTAACGCGTTTGCCTGCGGCATCGGTGAGCTGTCCGTCTTCAAGAATTTGTAAAAGAATGTTAAAGACATCGGGATTGGCTTTTTCAATTTCGTCGAACAGCACTACGGAATAGGGCTTGTGGCGCACGGCTTCGGTCAAGCGGCCACCTTCTTCGTAACCCACGTAACCGGCTGGCGCGCCAATGAGCCGGGCCACGTTGTGCCGCTCCATGAATTCCGACATGTCCACTCGAATCAGCGCGTCTTCATCTTCAAAGACTTCGCGGGCAATGACTTTGGCCGTTTCGGTTTTACCCACACCCGTGGGGCCGAGGAAAATGAATGAACCTAAGGGGCGCTTGGGGTCGGTAATGCCGGCGCGGCTGCGGCGAATAGATTTGGCGATTTCGGTAATAGCTTCATCCTGGCCGATAATTCGCAGCTTCAAAGTTTTTTCCAGATTGGCCAGTTTGCCCATGTCGTTCTGGGAAAGTTTGGTTAAAGGGATTTTGGTCATCATGGACACGGTATGGGCGATATCTTCGGCATTGATGGCGCGGATGGGCGTCTGCCGTTCGGAGCGAAACTGGTTGTCCAAGTCTTCTTTCTGCGCCATTAATTTTTCTTCCTGCGTCCTTAGGTGCAGGGCCGTGGTGAAGTCCTGCTCTAAAACCGCGCGCGTTTTTTCTTCCTCGAGCCCGGCCAGATCGCCTTCAATCTTCTTTTTGGCCCGCAGAACTTTGGAGTTGCTGGATACGCTGCGCAGAAACGCTGCGGTCTCATCTACCAAATCCAAAGCTTTATCCGGCAGGAAGTGATCCTGAATGTAGCGGCTGGACAGTTCCACGGCAGCGTTAATGGCCTCATCAGTAATTTCTAGATTGTGGTGCTTTTCGTAGTTCGGCCTGACTCCTTTGAGAATTTCAATAGATTCTTCTTTGGACGGCTCTTCCACCAGAATTGGCTGGAAGCGGCGCTCCAGCGCGGCATCGTGCTCTATGTATTTTTTGTATTCAGCCAGCGTGGTGGCGCCAATGGCCCGCAGTTCGCCGCGCGCCAAAGCAGGTTTTAAGATGTTAGCCGCGTCCAGCGAGCCGGTGGTAGCGCCGGCGCCGACCATGGTGTGCAGCTCATCAATAAACATAATGGTGTTAGGATCGCTTTTGACCTCTTCGATAATCTGCTTGAGCCGGTTCTCGAATTCGCCGCGGAACATGCTGCCCGCGACAATGAGCGCCAGGTCCAGCGAGAGGATTTTTTTGTCGATGAGAACGTCGGGCACTTCGCGCTTGGCAATGGCCAAGGCCAGACCTTCCACGATAGCAGTTTTTCCCACGCCGGATTCGCCGATGAGCACGGGATTATTTTTGGTGCGCCGGCCGAGGATGCTGGTTAAGCGTTCTATTTCCCGCTTGCGGCCGATGACCGGGTCAATCAAACCCTTGGCGGCTTTTTTAGTTAAGTCGGTGGTAAAGTAGTCGAGCAATCCGCCTTTTTTGTTGGGATCAAAATTTTGCTGGTTGGGATTGCGGTCCGGCATGGGGCCGGCATGGGTGTGCTCGTGGCCGTGTTCGCCGGCGGGCATGTCCGGGAATTTGGAAATGTTTTCAAACACACCCAGGAGGTTCTGTTCCAATTCTGTAATATCAATTCCAAGTTTCGACAAAATAACCTTGGCTTTATTGGTTTTGATGTTAGTCAAGCCATAGAGAAAATGTTCTGTCCCGATAAACTGATAGCCGTATTGGGAGGCAATAATCGCCGAGCGTTCGATGGCCGATTTGAGGTTGTCACTTAAGGTCGGTTTCCAGTTGGCGACGCGGTTGTTGATATTAACGTTTTCGATTTCTTGCTTGACGATTTCCGGCGTAACCTTGGCCTTGGCCAGAATTTCCGCGGCAAAGGAGCTCTTTTCGGCAACGACGCCGTAGAGGAGGTGCTCACAGCCGATATGGTCGTGCTTTAATTCTTCCGAAACCATTTGGGCGGCGATAAGCGCGTTTTTGGCCCGGCTGGACAATCGTTCAAGAATAAAAGTAAAATTGTTCATAGATTCAATTTAGCAAAGCTTTTGTATTAGCAGTCTAGCATTGAGAGTGATAATTTGTCAAGGATTAGCATTGTCAATATTTTGGCACGAAAACTAGGTCGCTTGTTTGCCGCGCTTTGACTTCGTCAAAGCTTGCAAACTTACGCTCCAATAGTTTTCTTAGCCATAAATATTAACAATTCCATTATATCAGACTTTGAATGATGTCAATAATGGGAATTTGATTGATTGTTGAGGTTTGCTGGAGATTTAATTTATAGAGAAGGTGTATCATTAATGTATGTTCAAGAAACCCAAGCCATTAAAGGAGCCGCATTCTGTTGACCACGGTTATGAATACGCGATTTTTTTGCTGTCTTTGCGGTTGCGGACTGAAGGCGAAATTCGGGCAAAGATGCGCGAGCGGGGTTACGCTGCGGGCGTAATTGAGCATGTGCTCCAGCGGCTGTTCGATATGAATTATTTGGATGACCGCAAGTTTGCCGAGGTTTTTGTCGATAACATGAAGCGGTTTAAGCACTACGGTTACCAGATGATTAAGCAGAAAATGTATCAAAAGAAACTGGACAAATTGCTCATTGAAGAGGTTTTGAAAGAGCAGCTGGCGCCCGATGACGAGCTGGCCATCGCGCGGCGGTTTTTGGAAAAAGAATTTCCGTTATATTTGACGGACAAAGCCAAATTTTCTTACCAAGACAAACAAAAAATCGCGCACCGGTTGCAGGCGCGCGGGTTTCGCGGACAAGTTATCGCGCAGGTTATTAGATTTTAATTTTATTTGAATTTCCGTTTTGATTTTCTTGAGCGGCCTTTTGCTAGAGTGGAAAAATGGGCCGCTCGTCTAATAGTAGGACGTATGGCCGTCATCCATAAGATTGGGGTGCAAGTCCCCAGCGGTCCACCAGCCAAGCTTTATTGACCAATAGCTTGACAAAATTTTATTGAATGTATAGCATAATTATACATGGATGACGGTTAGGGGACATACGCGCCCCAATCAAACAAAAACTCCTTATAAGGAGTTTTTGTTTTTAGCTTACACCTGATTTGTAGGTGCCATCTTCCATTTGCATCATACCTTGGATTTCACGAATGATAATACCAGTGGTTTCAGGCTTCTTGTAAAAATCATTAATTGATTCTGAGCCTTTCGGTAATAATAAACTTTCTGCACAAATTGGTTCAATTGAGATTGAACGTGTTTGTTCTCGACGTGAAAAACTACGTGCGAACAGCTTATGCGCTCTTACTAGATGATAATAGTTACTCAAAATCCCTACATTATGCGGGAATAATTGATTTTTTATTAGATAATCTCTTACGGTGTGAGCATTTCCTTCGGTATTGGCTTCAGAGACCAGGGTTTCAATTTTGAAGCTTGGAACAGAGTATTTGTTTATCAAAAGCTCTTTCATTACAGCAGGCTTTGACACCTCGGGAATTCCTTTAACCGAACCTCCAACTAAAAGCAAAGTCTTTGTGATGTTTTCTTCAACTATTCGTTTTGCAGCCTTTAGCCTAAAAGGTTCAAACGGGTTATCACCACTTATATTATATCGAAATGTGGCTACATCATCATTGGAAAATGGAAAAGCCCCGTTTACATCTTTATTGATTCCAAAAGCAAGCATAACGACAATATCATAATAGCTGGTTAAATCATTTTGTTCCATAATTATAGATTCATCTCTCTTAATTTTTTTATCCGATCTGCAATCGGCGGATGCGTGTTAAATAAGTTGGCGAACCAGCCGGTACTATCTTTGCCGGCGTGGGCTTTGAGCGGGTTAACGATATACAAGTGAGCCGTGGCTTTGTTGGCGGCTTCCAGAGGTTCGGTGTCTTTGCTGATTTTTTCCAAGGCCCGGGCCAGGCCTTCCGGGTAGCGAGTTAACAGCACCCCGGAAGCATCGGCCAAAAATTCGCGGCGGCGGCTAACCGCAAGTTTGATGAGTGTGGCGACAATTGGCGACAAAATGGCCAATATAATTCCCACGATAAGAAAGATAAGGCCGAGCTGGCCGCCGCCGTTGTTGTTGCGGCGCCGTCCGCCGAAAAACGAGAAGCGCAGGAACCAGTCAGCAAGCAATGTTAGGGTGCCGACCAGCACAACTACCAAAGTCATGACGCGGATATCGTAGTTGCCGATGTGCGAAAATTCGTGGGCAATTACCCCTTCCAGTTCGGTTTTTTCCAGTTTTTGTAAAAGGCCGGTAGTGACGCACACCACGGCGTGCTTGGGATCGCGGCCCGTGGCAAAAGCGTTCGGCGCCGTATCATCTATAATGTATAACCGGGGCATGGGCAGGCCGCCGGCAATGGCCAGGTTTTCTACCACGCGGTAGAGTTCAGGCGCGCTTTGGCGGTCTACGGGTTTGGCGCGGGACAGGGTCAGCGTAATAGAATCGGAAAAATAATAGGAGATGAGGGCCGAGACAATACTGAAGCCAGCGGCGAAAACCACGATAGCCGGGTTTTCATAAACGCGGCCGAAGACGAATCCGAGCAGGGTGATGACTATGAGAAAAGAGAAGATCAGCACCCACGACTCGGTTTTATTTTTGCTGATCTGTTGGTAGGTGATCATAAAATTATTCTAAGCGGTTTATATCCCAGCGGCAACTGGCGAACAAACCTTCGCGGAGTCGCGGCGGCTTGGTTCCCGGCGCAGCCGGGACGCCGCGACGAGCGAGAGCGCGAGCCGCCGCAGGAGCGGCTCGACGCGTGTTTGAGAGACAGTTGCCGCTGGGATGCGAAAGCTAAAATTTAACTTGCACCGGCTGGCCTTCCGCGCCTTTTTCATCAATGTCAAAAAATTCGCGGACTTTAAAGCCGAACGCCGATGCAAACAGATTGGTGGGGAAAACCTGCAACTTGGTGTTGTAGTCGCGTACCGTGCCGTTGTAGAAGCGGCGAGCCGCCTGGATTTTATCCTCGGTATCGGTTAAGTCGGATTGCAATTGAATGAAATTCTGGTTGGCTTTAAGGTCGGGATAATTTTCCGCCACGGCGAATAAGGACTTCAACGCGCCCGAAAGCATATTTTCATCTTTCAATTTTTCTGCCATACCGCCGGCTTGCATGGCCTGGCTGCGGGCGGCCGTAACTCTCTCAAACACGCCGCTCTCGTGCGCGGCGTAGCCTTTTACGGTTTCAACCAAATTAGGGATGAGGTCGTAGCGGCGCTTCAATTGGACTTCAATATCGCTCCAGGCTTC
>CAYJQY010000003.1:62827-108838 GCA_964372905.1 uncultured Candidatus Saccharibacteria bacterium | reverse complement strand
TAGGGATGAGGTCGTAGCGGCGCTTCAATTGGACTTCAATATCGCTCCAGGCTTCATCAACCCGATTTCGAGAGCGGATCAAGGAGTTATAAAGCGCGACTAAAATGAGCAGAATGAGGACAATTATGGCAATTGCTATGTACATAGTTGGTTTGGTTAATAATTTAGCTCTTATTTGTGCTGTTTTTAGCAGTGTGGATAACCGCGTTGACAGCACGACGTTATTCTACTACAATTTTAAGCAAACATACAGTTTTTCAACATCATGACCGCACAATTAGTCCATCAGCATAAGTTTAATTTTAGCATCCTGGCCATTGGGTTTATTTGCCTTTGGGCCAAAGGAGTAGCTGGCGGACATTAGGACTTCCAAGAAGCAATTTTGTACGAAAGACAGCCGCTATTCCAAAAACAAGGAATAGCATTTTTCTTTTGTACCAAATGAAGCGCTCCCTTAGGGAGTAGCGGACCGTAGATCCGCGAAAAACATTCGGTGCAAAGCACGACGACTCCACAGCGGAGTCTGGCCCTAAGGTGGCGAGCACATTTCAGTTTTTGTGCTTGTCGCGTACAACAACGTGGGGGTTACGCAGGAACCTCTATCAATGAATGAGGGGAGATTCGTACAATGACCGACAACGTACAAGAAGGTAACAAGGGAGCCTTAACAGGTCCCTTTACGGCAGAAGACGCTCAAGATCAAATTGGGCATAACCATAACAGCTCTACAGATGGCGCTACGAGCTCTACAGTCGTAGCCGCACTGTCAGCTAGTGAGGTGCCGCCGGTGATTCGGCTAGGGGGAGGGCCTTTTTCTTCCCGAGTGCCGGTTCCCACTAAGCGGCAGGGATGGCGTTTCCTGACTTGATCTGGCCGAGGCTTTTGAGTCAAATATAGATTGGTCTCCAATCTAAATAAAGGTGGCGATGTTAGGGTCACCAGACAAAGACTCAAAAGTCTTAAAAGGTCATTGCATTGTGTCACGAGGGAGCGGCTAGTTCTGTAGCTACGTAGCCGCTTCCTCCCTTTTCTTAATAAAGGATTAAAAGCACAGTAAGTGCCGTTTCGTATGCAATATAGCTTGTCATCCAATAAAGGTTAGCAAGTTTTTTTGTGTACGAAGCTCTGGCGAAAGATGAGATAAAAAGGCAGAAAAAGAAATTAATGTCTAAGGGTAAGAAAGCCAAAGCGAAAAAGAAAAAGCTTTAACAGCAATCTTCGGGGGGAACGGATTTGTGCCTCGCCGTTCCTCCTCTCATTATTTATTTATCGGCCGCCCGTTGCCGCTCGCTTGACTCCCTCTAACCCTTTATGTTACAGTACAATCAGCTAAAATAGCTTTATTAAGAAACAAAAACAATACTATGAATCAAGCACCTGTGGGAGCCCCACAAAATTCATCATCTAAGCTGGTTTGGGTTGTGGCTTTGGTCATAGTGGTGGCCGCGGCAGCGCTGGTGTTTCTGTTCTTGGCCCGCCGCAATGTTCAGGCGCCAGTAACCCAAATGCCGCCAGCACCCAAACTTAAAGTCGATAAAAAAGACTTGGCCGCCAACCAGGTTCCCGACAAATTTCCCCAGGAACTTTTGGCTTTAGAGCAGAGTGCCAAACTGACCCAAAATTACAACGCTTCGGCCGCGGACGGACGCTTCCAGGCCACGCGCGCCTATGAGACCACCAAGTCGCTGGCTGACGCCATCAAAGTTTATCGCGACTTTTTTACTAAAAACGGCTGGGCCATTCAGGATTCCTTGGACCAGGATAAGCTCAAAGTCATAATCGCCATCAAGGATAACAACCAGGTTTTGGTTGTTGCCGATGAGAACGCGACAACCAAAGTTCATACTGTTGTTGTCACCGCGACCTTGGCCCGGCCGGCCGGCACCGGACAATAGTATTTTTTGATTTTTCCCGCCGCCACAAGCGGCGGGATTTTCATAGGCCTGTTTTTCATCAATTAAATTTGATATAATCACAATATCATGCTGACTAAAGACGAGGTGCAAAAGATTGCCGCCCTGGCGCGCATCGCCTTATCGCCGCAAGAAGTCGAGAAGTTCCGAAAGGACTTGTCGGCAGTGTTGGATTATGTCGAAGAACTGAAAGCTGTTGATACTACCGGGTTGATTGAAGTGTCACAAGTGACAGGATTGGAAAACGTTCAGCGGGATGATGCGGTTGTGGTCAGCGATAAGCATCAAGAAATTTTTAAGAACGCGCCGGAAATGAAAGATGGCTATTATAAGGTGAAGGCGATATTATAGGCGATGAGTTAATTTTGGCCGCAGCCGATTCGCTTAAGCGGAGTATCTGCACCGAGGTACATATGCGCAGTCACGGAGCTTAGCGAACCGGCGAGGCCAAGCATAAATTATTATCGTATATGTTTGAATTTAGGGAATTGAACGATTTGCGGCAAGCGCTGGACTCAAAGCAGGTTTCCTCGGTTGAACTGACCCGGGATTTTTTGGCCAGGGTGAAGAAGTTGGAACCCGAGCTGCACTCTTTTATTACCGTTACTGAAGAGGAGGCTTTGGCTCAAGCTCGCGAGGCAGATAAAATGATTAGTGAGCCAGGCGGCAATCCGGCGTTGTGCGGCATTCCCTATGCGGCCAAGGATTTGTTTTGCACGCGCGGCATTCGCACCACCGCCGGTGCGAAAATTTTGGATAACTACGTGCCGCCTTACGATGCGACTGTCATTGAAAAAGTGAAACAGCAAAAGGCAGTGTTGCTTGGGAAAACTAATTTGGATCAATTCGCCATGGGCTCATCCACAGAAACTTCTGCTTATGGTCCGAGCCGCAATCCGTGGGATACCACGCGCATACCCGGCGGTTCTTCCGGCGGATCGGCCGCAGCCGTGGCCGCAGCCCAAGCGCCTTGGGCTTTGGGAACTGACACTGGCGGCAGCATTCGCGGCCCGGCGGCTTTGTGCGGCATTTCGGGGTGGAAGCCTACCTACGGCCGTGTTTCGCGCTATGGCGTCATGGCCATGGCTTCGTCTTTGGATACAATAGGCGCGCTGGCCTTGTCGGTGCGCGATTTGGTCATGATTGCCGAAGTTATTGCCGGTCGTGATTTGAAAGATGCTACGAGCGGCCATCAGGACGTGCCAGAATTTTCCCGCTTGCTTGATGGCAATATCAAGGGAATAAAAATTGGCATTCCCAAAGAATATTTTGGCGAGGGCATTGAGCAAGGAGTGGCTCAAAAGGTTGACGAGGCTATCAAAGAAATTCAAAAACTCGGCGGCGAGTTAGTTGAGGTGAGCTTGCCTAACACCAAGTATGGCTCCCCAGTTTACGCGATTATTTGTCCCAGCGAGCTTAGCTCAAACTTGGCGCGTTATGACGGCATTCGCTACGGCCACGTTTCTCCCGCGGCGACAAATTTGTATGAAGTCTATACTAAAAGCCGGGTCGAGGGTTTGGGCGACGAGGCCAAGCGCCGCATCATGACCGGAACTTACGTTTTGTCCGCGGGCTATTACGATGCCTACTACAAGCAGGCGCAGAAAGTTCGCCGGCTGATTGTGAATGAGTTTGCCGAGGTGTTCCAAACTGTTGATGTACTGCTGGCTCCGTCCAGCCCGTATGTTGCTCCCACGATAGGCAAGGCCGCGGATGATCCATTGTTTGGCTATATGGCGGACATTGTAAACATACCGGCTTCTCTAGCCGGCTTGGCCTCCATTTGTATCCCTTGCGGCTTTGCCGCGCCGACTGAAGGCCAGCCGCAGCAAGGCCACGCACCGTCGGTGGACGGCCTGCCCGTGGGCCTGCAAATCATCGGCCCGCAATGGGGCGAGCAGAAAATCTTCAATGCCGGCCATGCTTTCCAGCAGGCCACGGACTGGCATAAGAAGCATCCAGCTTTATTTGAAAATCTTTAATATGCAAAGTTCAGACTACAAACCCGTCATCGGCATGGAAATTCATATGCAGCTGCTTACGGCGAGCAAGATGTTTTCGCCTGCGCCCAATGATCCGGACGAGAAACAGCCCAATGTCAATATAGATGAGATTGTTACGGGCGAGCCGGGAACTTTGCCGGTGGTGAATCGTGAGGCCGTGAGATTGGGCGTGCTGGTGGGCATGGCCCTGAACTGTGAAATTTCCGAATACTCCAAGTTTGACCGCAAGCACTATTTTTATCCTGACCTGCCCAAAGGTTACCAAATTTCCCAATATGACGAACCCATTGCGCAGAATGGTTTTGTAGAGATAATGGCCGGCGGCAAGGCAAAAAAAATCCGCATCCATCGAGCCCATTTGGAAGAAGATGCCGGCAAGAACATCCATCCCGAAGGCTTGAGTTTTTCTTTAGTGGATTTTAACCGCGCCGGCGCGCCGCTGTTGGAAATTGTCACCGAGCCGGATATAGAAAGCGCCGAGGAAGCCAAACTCTTTTTACAGGAGCTGCGCAATATTGTGCGCTATGTGGGCGCCAGCGATGCTGATATGGAAAAGGGAACCATGCGCTGCGAGCCGAACATTTCCGTGCGCAAACCGGGCCAGACCGAGCTACCGAAGTATAAAGTGGAAGTTAAGAACATCAACTCATTTAAGTTTGTGGAGCAAGCCATAAATTATGAAATCCCGCGGCAGATTGAAATTTTGGAAGCAGGCGGAATGCCCAAGCAAGTCACAATGGGCTGGAATGAAAAGCAGAGTATAACTGTTGAGCAGCGCAGCAAGGAAGAAGCCAATGACTATCGTTATTTTCCTGATCCCGACCTGCCCATTTTGCATTTCACCAAGGAATATTTGGATGATTTGCGAGTGGCCGTGCCAGAACTGCCCCTAGCCAAACGCGCGCGGTTTAAAGAGGAATACGGACTGAATAATATCGACATAGAGAATCTTATTGTCTGGAAGGAGCTGAACTACTTTTTTGAAGATACAGTTAGCGAGCTCAAGGCCTGGATGGAAACCGATCCGTCCGGCCGGGACATCAACAAGTTAATTAAACAGTGTGTCAATTGGTGTCTGCAGGATTTCAGCGCGCTGCTGAACGCGGGCAATATGAACCCGACAGATTCCCGCATTACCCCGGAAAATCTGGCCGAATTGGTTAAATTGATTGATGAAGGGAAGATTTCGCAGTCCGCGGGCAAACAAGTTTTCAAAGTGATGTTCGAAAAGGGCGGGGAGCCGGATAATATCGTGCAGGATACGGGGCTGGCGCAGATTAGCGATGAATCCGCCATTGCCGCAGTAGTGGAAAAGGTCATCGCGGCCAATCCGAAAGCCGCGGCTGATTATAAAGCAGGCCAGGAAAAGTCATTTGGCTTTTTGGTGGGGCAGATTATGGCCGAAATGAAAGGCAAAGCCAACCCGCAGGTGGTGAATGAACTGTTGGCTAAGAAGTTATCGCACTAACCTTTAACAGATTATGGTAAAAGATAATATAATCAAGTTTCCCAGTCGAGATGTAGATAAGGAACATGATGGGTCCAACCTGGAGAGGGAATCGGACAAGTCAGGGGCAGACACGGCCGAGCTTTCAGATCCAACAGCGCCGCCCCACAGTGACAATGTCGTGCCTCTCCGTGCGCCAAGATCCAAGGGGCCGTCCGGCCTAAGAGCCGGCCCACTTTCTGCGGACATGAGATCGTTGGCCATAGAGCTTATTGTATCAGCAAAATTGGAAAGCTTGGGTTTAGACCGCGCACATTTTTGGCAATTATTGAATTTTTTGGGACGCAATCTGATTACCTTATATGGTCAAAAGGGAGGGGAAGCTTGGGCGCTTCATTATATAAACGGCCCGGTCAAAGATTGGGGTCTATCTGAACTGATTGCAGCAATAAATCATTCCCAGCAAGCGGGACCGGAAGGCTGGGCGAAAAAACCATATTATTATGCGGTAGTGTGCCAGGCGCTTTTAGGCCTTGCTGACAAAGAGATATTGCCCAATGACCCGGACTAGCCAGTCTTTACCCAGCGAATACCTTTGTTCCGGCTCCACCACATCATCTGCCGTTTGGAATATTGTTTGATGGCGGTCAACAGTTGCGCAAACATTTCATCGCGCGACAGCTTTTTTTGGAGGTAGAGCGCGCAATATTTGTATTCCAGGCCGAATTTCTCCAAACGTCGCCACGAAACGCCTTGTTTATGCAATTTTTTAACTTCGTGGAACATTCCTTGTTCGAGTCGTTGTTTTAGCCGCAGCTCAATTTTTTTATTAAGCGCATTTTGCGGAACTGAAATCCCTAGCCAAAGGGTGTCATAGCGCGAGCGTTGGTTAAGTTTGGGCACAGTTCGTTTGGTGGTCAGCACAATTTCCAGCGCGCGCACCAGGCGCCGGGGATTGTGCCGGTCAATGTTGCGCGCGCGGCGCGGGTCGAGTTTTTTCAGCATCGCATAAAGTTGCGCGGCAGATTTTTTTTCCAGCCGACGGCGGAGTTTGGGATTGGGTTTGGCTTTAGGAAATTTTTGATCAAACACGACCGCGTCAACCCAATGCGCTGTGCCGCCGCAAAGAATTGGCAACTTGCCGAGCGCGGCAATAGCATTAATAATTCCGCCAGCCAATTTTTGAAATTCAGCGACGGAATATTGGCGGCGCGGATTTATCAAATCTAATCCGTAATGGGGGACGCCTTTGTACATAAATTGTTGAACTTTTTTTGGGCTCGGGCGTCGTATATTTTGGCCAGAGCGTATTTTGTATCGCCAATGCCCCGGCACGCGGCCAGAACCGATGGCCATGCCGTGGTAGATCTGCCGGCTGTCGACTGAGACAATTTCGCCGTTCATTTTTTTGGCCAATTTAACGGCCAATTCGCTTTTGCCGCTGGACGTGGGGCCGACAATAACCAAGAGTTTAATCTTACTCATGCGTTAATTATACCGTGATTGTTTATTGCCTGCATATTTGATATAATGCAAGGGCTAAAGATTGGTTAGTTTTGCGCAACGAAGCGCATAAAATGATAATTAATCATTATAAGGAAACAAACATATGAAGGGCAAAATCGTTACAATAATTGCGGTTGTCATCCTGGTGGTGGCCTTGGGTTATTATTTTTTAGGCCGCGAAGCCAAGGCGCCTGAAGTTTCCAATACCCCGTTTTCGGGCCAGGTCAACGAGCCGGAGGAAAATATGTCGGCAGCCCCGGAAACGGCAACTTCAACCCAGCCGCCGGCCGTCACTTCAACCACTCCGCCGCCGGAGTCGCGTTTCAGCAATGAGGACGATATCCAGCCGCCGCCTGCAACAACGCCTGCGCCTACCCCGCCCCCGCCCACCCAGCAAGCCCCCAAGAGCGTGACAGTGTCTTACAGCGGGACTTCATTCAGCCCGGCTTCCGTTTCGATTAAAGTCGGCGACACCGTGGTGTTCAAGAACAACAGCGCGGGCAATTTTTGGCCGGCTTCCAACCCGCATCCGACCCATTCCGCGTATTCCGGCCTTGACGCGGGGAGCGCGGTAGCGGCAGGCGGAACCTATTCGTTTACTTTCACTAAAACAGGCCAGTGGTCTTACCACAATCACCCGAACGCCTCACAGGGCGGCACGGTGGTGGTTACTCAATAATAAGTATGGCGACCTCCTGGCGGGTGATTGGGCATGAACCAGTCAAGCGGGTTTTGGAGCAGCAAATAGCAGAGGATACTTTTCCTCACGCCTATCTGTTCACAGGGCCGGAAGGCGTGGGGAAAAAAGCTTTGGCCAGGGAATTCGCGGCTAAAATTTTAGGGATTGATAATATCGACGCGCATACTGATGTTCATATTATTGATGCCGCCGGCGCGGAGTTCGACATCGCCAGCGCGCGTGGCTTGATGGACTTGCTCATCCTAACTCCTTTGTCCGGCAGCCGCAACGTGGCCATAATCAATAATGCCGATCAGTTAACCACGCCATCAAGCAACGCTTTGCTCAAGACTTTGGAAGAACCGTCGCCGCATGCGCTGATTATTTTAGTGGCCGGGGGCGATAATGTCTTGCCGACGGTTAAATCGCGCTGCCAAATTTACCGTTTCGGACCGCTGACCGCGGCCCAGCTGCAGGAGTTTGCCGCAACCTTACCCGCCCGCCCGGACGAAAAACTTATTGAATTGAGCGCGGGCTTGCCCGGCCGGCTGCATTTTTTCATCCATAATCCCGAACAGGTCGAGCCGCTGGCTGAATTGGTTGACCGTTTGGATAAGCTTATGACGCTGTCTTTAGCCGAACGCTTTGCCGCCATTCCTGATTTGGCCGAGAGCGGCGACGACCTGCTGCGCAACGGGCTGCGCGCCTGGCTGTTCCGCTTGCGGCAGGCCTTGCGCCGGCAGCCGCATCGCTTTATTTTGTTGTCCGCGATTTTGGAAAGCTTGCGGTCCCTGGATCAGTCAATGAACCGCAAATTAGTGCTGCAGCGGCTGTTTTCGGCCGTTTGACTGAATCGGTTCAGAAACCGGTTAACGATCGGATTAGTGACTTAACTAGTGACTTAACTAATGACCCGACCCCCATCAATTATTATTCTGTTTCTTACGCTGGCTTTTTTGGCGGCGGGCTGTAATCCATTTTCCCAACCAGTCGCGGCCGGTATCGTCAAAACCACCAACGGGGGCGCCGACTGGCAGTTTATCAACAAATTAGGCGACGGCCAGACTGGAAGCTTGGCCGAGGCCACGGTGTCGGAACTGGTTTTTGATCCTTATAATTCCGAGCACGTTTACGCCGGGAGCTATTCTTCGGGGCTGTTCAAATCGGAAGACACGGGCAATTCCTGGAAGCAGATTTTGTCCAAAATCGGGGTTTATGATGTGGTGATTAATCCGCAGGACACCAAGGTCATTTATGCGGCCGGTTTTTTCAACAATCACGGCAAAGTTTTGGTCAGCAAAAACACCGGCGGGTCCTGGGACGAAATTTTTAACGAGGAAGATGTCCAGAATCCGGTGCGCAGCATCGCCCTTAATCCCAGCAATCCGTTTGATGTGGTTATTGGACTAAATTCCGGGAATCTGGTAAAAAGTAGTGATGGCGGACAGCACTGGCGCCTGCTCCTGAATTTCCAGGACCAGATCAACCGGGTGCGCTGGCAGAACGGCGGACTCTATGTCCTGCTGGAGAAAACAGGTTTGCGCAAAAGCACTGACGGCGGCCTAACTTTTCAGGATTTAAGCGGAGCGCTGGCGGCTTCGCGGGATTTTGCCGGGGTGCCGGTTTCCGGCCCGGCCGCGGGCAATTTTAACCGCATGGCCATTGATGCCATCAATCCCTCCCTGATTTATTTAACCACTGATGCCGGATTGTATAAGACCGTGGATGAAGGCCAGACTTGGAGGAATCTCACTAATTTGCCGCTTAAAGACAGCGTCGTGCCGGTGCGCGCAGTCGCTATTTCCCGAGCCAGCAGCAACACTGTTTACGCGAGCGCCGGGGCCACTGTGTATAAAACTTTGGACGGCGGCAGCAGTTGGCAGACGCAAAGCGTGGCCACTACCGGGTTCGTGAATGTCATCCTTGTCCATCCGCAGCTGCCGCAGATTGCCTACGCCGGAATTTTTTCTGAATGATAATTATATGACCAGGAAGTGTATACCCTTGTCACAGTCCTCGTCGTCTCCCTCTGGCCGCCTCGCCAGTTGCCCGCAAGCAGCAGAGTTGCGCATATGTCTCTTGGTGCGAATGCTGCTTGCCGGGCAAGCTGGCCCGGCAGCTTGCGGATAGTTCCAAGAACATACATTTCCTGGTCATCCTAAGACCCATCACAAAATTATGATAGATGCGCTAATAAATAACCATAAGCAAAATTTTGATAAAGTCATGGAGCGATACCATCAGGAGTTGGCGACCCTGCGCACCGGGCGCGCCAGCGTTGGTTTGCTCGCTACCGTGATGGTGGAAAGCTACGGCGCCAAACTCCCGCTTCAGCAAGTAGCCAGCGTTACGGTGAGCGACGCACGGACTCTGACCATTAGCCCCTGGGACAAAAGCCAAATCCAGGCCATTGAAAAGGGGATTGCCACGGCTAATCTTGGGTTTACGCCCAGCAACGACGGCAATGTCATCCGCATTACCGTGCCGCCGCTGAATGAGGAACGCCGCCGGGAAATGGTTAAAGTCGTGGGGCAGATCGCGGAAACGGCGCGCATCGGCGTGCGGCAGGTTCGCGAAGAGATTATGAAAGCCGCAAAAAAAGCCGAGGCTGATGGCGATATGAGCAAAGATGATTTGGCCCGCGCGCAGAAAAAAGTCCAGGAATTAGTAGATAAGTACAATGCCGACATCAAGGCTTCGGCGGAAGCTAAAGAGAAAGATGTAATGACGGTTTAGCTAGAGAATATGTTTCTTACAATTCTCATTTTCATCATCATCCTCGGCCTGCTCGTGTTCGTGCACGAGCTGGGGCATTTTTTGATTGCCAAGAACAGCGGCATGAAAGTGGAAGAATTCGGCTTTGGTTTTCCGCCGCGCCTGATTGGTTTTCAGAAAACCAGCAACGGCAGACATTGGATATGGGGCCATAGCCGCGGTCCCGCTGGCAAGGCGGATTCTGCCGGAAACGGCTCTGCAGGCAATGGCGCCTCTGCAGGCAAGGCTGACGCCTCTTCCCATAGTGATCAAGAAGCCACCATCTACTCCATTAACGCGATTCCGCTGGGCGGGTTCGTGCGCATTTTAGGCGAAAACAACGAAGCGCCGGATGACCCCCGCAGTTTCATCAACAAACCGTTCTGGCCGCGGCTGTTAACGCTCATCGGCGGCGTGACCATGAATTTTATTTTGGCCTGGCTGCTCATTTCCGGAGCTTATATTTACGGCCTGCCTATTGCCGTGGATGACCTCAGTCAATTGCCGGCGCGCGCCGTATTGCACAACCCCCGGCAAACCATTGTAGCCGTAGTGCCTGGTTCGCCGGCCCAGCAGGCCGGCCTGCGCGAGAACGATGTTTTGATGGCCATAGACGGAAATTCTTTTGGCGACAATGGTATTAATGAAAGCGCCGATGGCATCAGTGAAAGCGCGCTTGACGCCAAAGTCGGCGCGGGCCAGTCCGCCGCCGGAGGCATCAAGCCGTATCAATCTTACATTCAGAATAATAAAGGCAAGGTTTTTTCCTTTACCGTAATGCGAGCGGGCAGGGAAATAATGCTGACCGTGCCGTCTCTGGCTAACCCGCCTGCTGGACAAGGGCCAACTGGCATTGCTTTGGCCACGGTGGGCGATTTAAGCTTTCCCTGGTATGAGGCCGGATGGGAGGGCATCAAAACTACCGTGGCGCAGGTCGGAGCCATTGTCAGCGGCTTGTATCATGTCATTGTCGCCGGAGAAGGCCTAAAAAGTTTGGGCGGCCCGGTAAAAATTGCCCAGCTCACCGGGCAGGTGGCGCGGCTGGGGTTTATTCATTTGGTGCAGTTTACCGCTTTGCTTTCGCTGAATTTGGCGATTCTCAACGGCTTGCCGTTTCCGGCTCTGGATGGCGGCCGCGTGCTTTTCCTGTTCATTGAAAAATTGCGCCGCAAGCGCAATAATCAAAGAATGGAACAGTACGTCAACACAATAGGTTTTCTGTTATTATTGTTTTTGATGTTGATTGTTACGGTGCGCGATGTCAGCAATGTCGGCGGTTTGGGCCGCATCATTCAAAAATTGATCGGCGGCTAGATATTTAGCAGTTTATGAAAAGGTGATTCAGCGCCGCAGTGAGTCCACGAGTTACATCTCTAAAATTTTCAGAAAAAATTAGTATGCGCCAATCCCGGTATTTTCTCAAAACCAGCAAGACCGCGCCGAAAGACGATGTATCGGTGAACGCACGCCTGCTGGAGCAGGGCGGGTTCATACAAAAAGTCATGGCCGGGGTGTATTCGTTTTTGCCTTTGGGGTACCGCGTCCTGGCCAAGATTGAAAAAATCGTCCGCGAGGAAATGGACGCTATCGGCGGGCAGGAAATGCTCATGCCGGCCATGCAGCCAAAGGACAACTGGGTACAGACCGGGCGCTGGGCCGGCCTGGACATTTTGTTTAAGGTCAAGCCCCATCACGGCTATGAACTGGCGCTCGGGCCGACTCACGAGGAAATTGTAACGCCGGCGGCGCAGAAAATAATTTTTTCGTATAAGGATTTGCCGTTGGCCGTGTATCAGATCCAAACCAAATTCAGAGATGAGCCCCGCGCCAAGTCCGGCCTCCTGCGGGGGCGCGAATTTCGCATGAAAGATTTATACAGTTTTCACGCCGATGAGGACGACCTTAATCGCTATTACGAAATTGCGGCCGATGCTTACCGCAAAATTTTTCATCGCCTCGATCTGGAAGCCATTTATACCGAGGCATCCGGCGGGAGCTTCAGCAAATTTTCGCATGAATTTCAGACGCCCATTGAGAACGGCGAAGATGCGATTTATCTCTGCCAGAGCTGTAAAAAGCTGGCCAAGAACAAAGAAATTTATTCGCCGGATGCCGCCTGCACAGATTGCGGCAAATCAGACTACAAGGAAATTAAGGCCAGCGAAGTCGGCAACATTTTCAAACTCAAGACCAAGTTTTCCGAGGCTTTTAACCTCTCGTATACTGCGGAGGACGGTTCAAACAAACCCGTGATTATGGGCTGTTACGGCCTGGGCCCTTCGCGCGTCATGGGCGTGCTCGTGGAAAAATTCCATGACGACAGGGGCATTATCTGGCCTCAAGCCGCGGCGCCGTTTCAGTGCCATTTATTGCTTTTAAATATGGGAGATTCTGCGGCCGTGAAACAGGCAGAGAAAATTTATGACGATTTACTCCAAGCCGGCGTTGAGGTATTATATGATGATCGGGACAAGTCCGCCGGTGAAAAATTTGCCGACGCCGATTTAATCGGCCTGCCGTATCGGGTGGTGGTTTCGGCCAAAAGTTTGGACAGTCAGGCCGTGGAAATTAAACCGCGCAGCAACGATTCAGTTGAGATGATAAAGAGCCGCGGATTGCCAGCTTATTTAAAAAACCATTAGAATTTATGACCGAAACAAAAGATAGATCGATAGAAAAATTCGCTCCCGGATTGCTTGAGCACAAATTTATAAATGCGTGGAGAGATTTAAGTAGTGTGCACAGCTTAATGCTTGACCAAGACGCTTTTGGGCAGATTGTCCTAAATAGTGAATTATTGAGGAACAGACTCCTGCCTTTGTTCGATGGAATAATCACGGCCGTTCAAGCGGTCCTGGATCGAATGCAGAGAGAGAGAGTCTTATAACAGAGGGGAAAGTTATTCCAAAGAACCTTCAGCTATTGATAGCAGAGCTGCAAAAATTAAGGCCGAAATTTGAAAGAGGAGAAGTAGATGAAGACCTCATCTCGTCAATTAGGAGAATTTATGATGATAGAATCGGTATAATCGGTTGAAGAGCCCTCATTGACTGGCAATGCAAATGAATTTATAATAGCCGTATGACCAAACTTTACAATTACACAGTGCTATTTCAGAAAGCAGAAGAGGGCGGTTATATCGCCACAGTGCCGTTATTGCCGGGTTGCGTGACGCAAGGTGAAACTTTTGAACAGACCCAAAAACAGATTAAAGACGCGATCGTCGGCTATATAGAAGTGTGGAAAGAGGACAAGAAACAGATTCCCATTGAGAGCGATGAGCATATTGCCGCGACCATTGGCATACCGGTAACGATATAAACAACCATAGTTGACCGACTGCCGCAGGTAAAGCCGCAAGAATTGGTCCGGGTCCTGAAGCGGCTTGGATTCATTATTACCCATGATCCTCGACCCCCTGTTTGAAAAATTTTCCCAGGATATCGCCATTGACCTTGGGACCGCCAATACCCTCGTCTATGTTAAAGGCAAGGGTATTGTTATCAATGAGCCGTCGGTGGTGGCTATAAACACCCGCACCAAACAGATTTTGGCCATTGGCAGCGAGGCCCAGCGCATGGTCGGCCGGACGCCCTCGCATATTGTGGCGACGCGGCCTTTAGTGGATGGAGTGATTTCCGATTTCGAGGTTACCGAGCAGATGCTGCGCTATTTTATAGATAAAGTCCACCACCGGACTTACGCATTTTTGCGGCGGCCGCGCGTGGTTATCGGCATACCCTCCGGCGTGACTGAAGTGGAAAAGCGCGCGGTGCAGGATGCTACAACCAATGCCGGCGCGCGCCAAGCTTTTCTAATTGAAGAACCCATTGCCGCGGCCATTGGCGCGCGCCTGCCGGTGCAGGACGCCCAGGGCAGCATGGTTGTGGATATCGGCGGCGGCACCACGGAAATTGCCGTGTTAAGTTTGGGCGGCGTGGTGGTGGCGCGCAGTATCCGCATCGCCGGCGACGAAATGAACGAGAACATTATTCAGTACGCCCGCGATCACTTTAACTTGCTGTTGGGCGAGCGGACGTCCGAGGATGTTAAAATCAAGATCGGTTCGGCTTATCAGCTTAATGAGCCGCTGCACGCGCAGGTCCGCGGGCGCGATTTGGTTACCGGCTTGCCCCGCGAACTTACCGTGCACGACGCCCAGATCCGCGAGGCGCTGACTCCATCCATTCGCACCATCGTCAACAGCGTCAAGGGAGTGGTTGAGGAGATCCCGCCGGAAATTATTTCCGATATTATGAATCGCGGTATTGTTTTGGCCGGCGGCGGCGCCCTGCTGCGGGGACTGGACCAGCTCATTGCCGAAGAAACCAAAATTTCGGTGATTATCGCCGATGACCCGCTGACGGCCGTAGTGCGCGGCGCCGGGATGGTGGTTGAAGATTTGGAAAATCTGAAAGATGTTTTGGTAGCCACCAACTTTGAAAGAATACCAAGGTAGTTTTATTATTTGATATAATTAAGGCCTTGCATTAGCAATTTGCCCGCGATGCTTGCCGCTGGAGACCATCCGCAGGCTCGCGGGCAACTGACGAGGCAGCAGCAGTACTGATATGAAATTTATCTATACTAAAACCTTTGCCGCGCTTGCCGGCTGCCTGGCTGTGGTGGCCATCTTTTTATTTTTGCAGGCGCGAGGCTGGCTGGGGCCCATAAAGACGCTTTTACTGGCCGCGCCGCGGCCTTTCATTACACTTGGCCGCAATATTGCCGTGCCAATAAAAAACACTGTCAGTACAATTTTTACTCTCAAACAGATCGCGCGGGAAAATGCCGCGCTCACTGCCAAAGTTATGCAACTCCAGCAAGATACGGTTTTGATGAATCAATACAAGTTGGAAAACGAAGCTCTGCGCCAGGAACTCGGTTTTGTTCATTCGACCGCGCTGACTTTGGAGCCGTGTTCGGTGCTGGCCGTGGATCCGCAGCAGCTCACTGCCACCATGGTGATGGATTGCGGACAGGACCGCGGTATCCAGGAAGGACAGGCTGTTATTGCGCAGGGCCATCTGGTGGGCAAGGTCGTGGCCGTGGGACGTTCTTCCAGCACGGTGGTGCTTATCACTCATACAAAATCTTCAGTCGATGTTCGGTTAAGCAAAACCTCCACCGAAGCCATTGTGCGCGGATCTTCCGGAGCCGGGCTGGTGCTCGATTTGGTTCCTCCCGACACCGAGCTGGCCCCGGGCGATCTTATCGTGACCGCCGGCATCAATACTTTAATTCCGAAAAATATTTTGGTCGGGGAAGTGGGGCAAGTGCTGTCGCAGCCGAGCGACTTGTTTAAGCGCGCCAGCGTGGTTAGCCCCGTACGTTTCCAAAACTTGCAATTTGTTTTCGTGGTGAAATCATGATTGCCGAGAATTATCAGGTCTTGGAACTATCCGCAGGAGCGAAGCGACGAGGACTGTGACAAGCACCTGATAATTCTCGGCCTGATAGAATAATTCTCAATTAAAAGCATGAAGTATTTCATTTACATTTTTATTATTATTGTTGCCCTGGGGTTGGAGGCGGGAGTTTTTGGCCAGTTTACAATCGGCGGCGCCATTCCCGACTTGATCCTCTTAATGATAATATATTTTGCCCTTAAACATGAGGATTTCGATAGTTTTTTCATTGCCCTGGCCGGCGGACTGTTTATGGATGCTTACGGCGGCCTGCCGATTGGGACCATCACCCTGGGCTACGTGCTGATTGCATACTTGGCCCACGGCACTTTCCATTCTTTAATTAGTAAGGAGTTAACCTGGAAGCAAATCCCGATTGCCGTAATCGCCGCGGTTGTATTGCTGCACGGCTGGATGATTGGTTACGCTTGGCTTCTGGCCCAGCTCCATTGGGCCGGAGAAGCTTTTGTTGCCCGCGAGGCGGCGGCCCGAATCTGGCCGAGCATGCTGTATAATTTGCTGCTGCTTTATCCGGTCATGGCCTTTTATGTCAAGCTTGATGAATTCATTCTTTCTCTGCAAAAAAGCCGCAATGCCATCATCAAATAAAATTATCTATGAGAGATCCGTTTACAGTTTCCGGCAATATTGAAGGACAAAATTCCCCGGCCCCGCTGGAATGGGAGGAATCGGCTCTGGATTCGGTCAGAAGCGTGGAAGGTTTTGTCGATGAGCATCGCTCGGCGCCCCGCCTGACTTGGCTGGGGGTAATGATAGCGGCGGCCGTATTTATTCTTGCGGCCCGCATGTTCACTTTGCAGATTATTCAGGGCCATTCATTCCGATTGCTGGCCGAAAGCAACCGCTTGCGCAGCCAAACAATTTTAGCGCCGCGCGGCTTGATTTATGACCGCAACGGGGCAATTTTGGTAGAAAATGCCGCCAGCTTCAGTTTAGTTGCCATTCCTGTGGATTTGCCCAAAGAAGGATTGGAAGATCAGTTGACCAAATTAGCGAACCTGTTGCGTCTTGATCCCAGCAAACTTACGGCTTCGCTGGCAAATATCGACAGAAATTCCCTGGAACCTATTATTGTGAAGCAGGACCTTTCTCCTGACGACCGCATTTTATTCGACACCCGCTCCGGCGAATTTTCCGGTTTTTCCATCCGCACCATTCCCATTCGTCATTATCCCAACGCCCAGGTCTTTTCCCACGCCATCGGTTATGCCGGCATTGTTTCCCCGGACGAATTGTCGCAGCGCGCGGACCAGGGCTACGAACTTTCCGACTTTGTGGGCAAAACCGGCCTCGAGTTAAGCTATGAGAATTATTTAAGGGGCGTTAATGGCCAGGAGCAGGTTGAGGTTGACGTTTTGGGCAAGCCAGTCAAGGTAGTGGGCACGATTGAGCCCAAGACGGGTAATAGAGTTGAACTTAATATTGATAAAGAGCTCCAGGAGCAAATTTATAATAGCTTCCAGAACCGTTCGGCTACGCCGCGCGGCGCAGCCATCGCCCTCAATCCCAAAAACGGGGAAGTCCTGGCGCTGTTGAGCTTGCCGGGCTATGATAATAATCTTTTTGCCCGCGGCATTTCCCAAACTGACTACCAACGCCTGACCAGCGACAAAAATTTACCTCTGTTTAACCGCGCTATCGCCGGCACTTATCCGCCGGGGTCGACAATCAAAATTGCCGCGGCAGTGGCTGCTTTGCAGGAGCAGGTAGTGGATGAACGCACCGTGATTGTCGACCAGGGCTCTTTGGCAATTCCCAATCAGTTCGATCCCAGCAAGCAATTTATTTTTTATGGATGGAACCGCGGCGGGCTTGGCCCCATGACGATTCGTTCAGCCATTGCCAGGAGCAGCGACATTTATTTTTATACCGTGGCCGGAGGATATGCTAGTTCCGATGTCGAGGGTCTGGGTCCGGAAAAATTGGCCTCGTATTATCGCAAATTCGGCCTGGGCAGCACCACGGGTATTGATTTGCAGGGCGAAAAGCCCGGACTAGTGGCCGATCCCGAATGGAAAGCCGAATACTTCAAGGGCGACGCCATTCTCTCCAAATGGTATTTAGGCGATACTTATCATATCGGTATTGGCCAGGGGGACATGCTGGCTACGCCTCTTCAGGTGGCGGAATGGACTGCGGTCATTGCCAATGGCGGGGTGGGGTATAAGCCGACGATTTTGCGCCGCGTGGTTGATAATTCGGGCCAAACCGTGTTTCAGCCCCGGCCCCAGGTTTTGATTGCAAAGTTCGCCAGCGATGAAAACATTAAAATAGTGCAGGAAGGTATGGAAGAAACCGTGAAAACGGGTTCAGGGGTGCAGTTGGCTTCGCTGCCGGTTTGCGCGGCCGGCAAAACCGGTACGTCCCAGTTTGACGCGGCTGACCCGCGCCGGACCCACGCCTGGTTTACGGTTTACGCGCCCTGCAATGACCCGCAAATTGTTTTGACGGTTTTAGCCGAGGCCGGCGGCGAGGGGCACGCGGTGGCCGTGCCCGTTGCCAGGGATGTCATGCTGTGGTGGGCCAAGAACAGGTTACTTCAATAACTGCTTTTATAAAACTATGATTGTCGACGGAAAAAAAATTGCGCGGGAGATTAGTGAGGGGCTTAAAAAGCGCGTGGCGCGGCTGCATCCTTTTCAGCCTGTGTTTTGCGATATTTTAATCGGCGATAATCCAGTCTCCAGCCAGTATGTGGCCATGAAGGGCAAGGCGGCGCGGGAAATCGGGATTGAGTTCCGGCGCGCCGATCTGCCTGCCAATGTTACCACAGCGCAGGTTATCGAAAAAATTCGCACTCTTAATGCCGAGCCGGGCATGATGGGATTGATCGTCCAGTTGCCTCTGCCAGCGCAGCTCGACCGTTCGGCAATTTTAGAGGCCATTGACCCGCGTATTGATGTTGATTGCACCGGCAGGGTTAATAGCGAACGTTTTTATTCAGGTAATCCCTATTTAATCTTTCCCACCGCTGCCGCCGTGATGGCGCTATTGGATTCGGTCGCGCATGATCCCACAGGCGACTTGCGCGGCAAAAATATATTGATGATCGGTCAGGGCGCACTGGTGGGCCGGCCGGTTACGCATTTGCTCCGCCGGCGCGGTTTGGAAGTTGTTACGGCCGATCAAAATACTGAAAATGTGCCTGGGTTGATTAAGCAGGCCGACGTGCTGATTTCTGCGACCGGACAGGCAAAAATGATTACCGACGACATGATTAAGCCCGGAGCCATTGTCATAGACGCGGGTACGTCGGAATCAAAGGGCGGCATTGTCGGCGATGTGGATTTTGAGTCGGTCGCGCCGGTGGCTTCGTTTCTTTCGCCGGTACCCGGCGGCGTGGGGCCGGTCACGGTGGCTAAATTGCTGGAAAATGTGGTCACCGTGGCTGAAAAATCGTAATTTTCTCAGTATTTCCCATCCGGCGAACGGCTGGCCCTTGTCACCGTCCTCGTCGCCGCTTCGCTGGGGTCCTGCGGATGGTTCCCAGGGCCAGCCGTTCGCCGGATGGACTTGTTGACACAATTGTAAATTTCCACTACCATAGAGCAAGTTCAAATCGTTTAGATAATAAAATCTAATCCTTAATTTATAAATCTACAAAATTATCAATGAGCAAAAAATATCTGTTGACTCCCGAAGGTTTAGCCAAGCTTAATGAGGAATTGAAGTACCTGATTAATGAGAAACGCAAGGAGATTATTGAGCGCATTAAGGAAGCGGCGGCGCACGGGGATTTGAGCGAGAATGCCGACTACGCGCAGGCGCGCGAGGAACAATCGTTCATTGAAGGGCGTATCCAGGAAATTGAAGACATCATCAAAAATGCCGAAATCATTGCCGCGGCCAGCGGCCATTCGGCAGTGACTATCGGCTCTACCGTGGTGGTGAAGACCAACGGCACCGAGAAAAAATACACCATCGTCGGCAGCAATGAAGCCAATCCGGCCGAAGGCAAAATTTCCAACGAATCGTTGGTAGGCAAGGCCCTGCTCGGCAAGAAAGTCGGCGATAAGGTTAAGGTAACCACGCCGGCAGGGGAGATGGAGTACCAGATTGTTTCTATAAATTAGAGTTTTTCAGGTTCTTATCTGTCCGTTGCCCCGTATTAGCCATTTATAGCTGATTAGCGCTTCCGCGCCCATTGGCCCCCGGGCATGAAGTTTTTGCGTACTGACGCCCACTTCGGCCCCAAAACCAAATTCTCCGCCATCAGTGAAGCGCGTTGAAGCGTTGTGATATAGCACTGCGGCGTCTATTTCCCGGAAAAATATTTCGGCATGAATTTTGTTGGCGGTAAGAATTGTTTCTGAATGTCCCGATGTGTGTTTTTGCACAAATTTAAGGCCGGCGGTGAAGCTGGGAACGGTTTTAACGGCAAGTCGCAGCGAGAGAAATTCCCGTCCATAGTCGGTTGAGCGCGCCCGACGCAAAAGTTGTGACGGATAATATTTTTTCAATATGGCATGGCTCGGAGCGTCGGCCAAAATGGTGACGCTCTCTTTTGATAACGGTTTGTTCAAGGCCTGCAGAACCGGTTTGCAAATTGCAGAGTGGATCACGAGAGTATCCAGCGAATTGCACACTGATGGTCGCTGGGTTTTGCCGTTCACAATAATTCTGATTGCTGATGGTATATGGCATGATCGGTCGGCAAAAGCATGGCAGACGCCGGCTCCTGTTTCAATCACCGGAATTTTTGATTTTTTACGGACATATTCAATCAGTTTCTGACCTCCGCGGGGAATAATAACATCGACATAAGATCGGGCATTCAAGAGTGTGCTCTTCCAGTCTTCAGCCGGATCAATCAGATGCACCAAATGGGTTGGTAGTCGGTTTTTTTTGAGTACGTTTTGAATGATTGCGGCCAAAACGTTGTTTGTTTCATAACATTCTTTGCCGCCTTTCAAAATCACGGCATTGCCGCTTTTAAGGGCCAAGGCGGCGATGTCCACCGTCACATTGGGCCTGGATTCGTAAATTACTCCGATTACACCAAGCGGCACAGTAACTTTTTTTAGCCGGAGTCCGTTCGGCAGAATTTTTGTTGCGATGGTCCGGTTAAGAGGATCGGGCAATTTTGCCACAGTGTTCGTCGAGTTGGCCATTTCTTCTATGCGTCGGGGGTTAAGTTCGAGTCGTTCCCGAAGCGGGGAGCCGTCATTCAACAGGGCGCAATCGTTCCGGTTGGCTTTCAAAATCCGCTTTTCATTGCGTAGTATTGCTCTGGCCAGCTGAAGCAAAAGGGATTTTCTGCGGGCGCCGCTAAGCTGCGCCAGTTTTCCGCTGTGGTTTTTTATTTGCTTGAGTTGTTTCTCGAGTTCAGACATGGTTTAATCGCGGCGCGTTTCTTCAGTAATCCCTTTTTTAAGGCGATTTTTAGCGCTATATTCATAGGTTTAAAAACTAAATTATATTAGCATGGTCATATAATTCCGATGGACAATTTCTTTTTCGAACATCGGCAGGGTATTTCGTCGGCGCGCTTCCATGCCCTGCAGTATTTCCCGGAGTCCGTAATTGGTTTTTCCGTATGCCAGCGCGATCCCTGTGGTCGAAATAATTTCTACGACCTCACCCTTTTTAAATGACCCCTTTGCGCTGACAATTCCCGGCAGGAGCAGGCTTTTATTCTGGTGTAAGGCTTTTCTGGCGCCGTCGTCGATGATCAGCTGGCCGAAGCCTTTGCTGCAGACGAGCCAGCGCTGTTTATTGTTTAATTGTTTAGGGTGACTGACGAATTTGGTTCCAGGGCTGCCGCCGGACGCAATTGTCCTTATGACGCCTTCAATCCTCCCGTCGGCAATGTGGGCTTCAATGCCTGCATAGACAGCATGGCGCGCTGCGCGGACCTTGCTGAGCATACCACCGGTCCCGTGAGTTGACAGGCCTTTTGCACATAAACGCTCAAGCTCAAAATCCGCGTTGTCGACCTGCGTTATGAGCCGGACTCGAGGATTGTTCTCGGGGCTTGAATCATAAAGTCCGCCCGTACTGGTTAGGAGGAGCAGAACGTCGGCGCGCAGGGCGATGGCGATCATGGCTGCCAGCACATCGTTGTCGCCAAGAGTCGTATCTGCCGTTGTCGTGACATCGTTTTCATTAAGTATCGGTAGTATTCCGGCTGCACATAACTGTTCAAGAGTATTGACTAAGTTATCGTATCTTTCCCGGACCGTAAATTCATCCCTGGCCACCAGACACTGGGCCACCGAGGCGCCAATCGCTTCGGCCGCGGCAACATAACTTGCCATAAGCAGAGGTTGGCCGATTGCAGCCGCCGCTCGTTTTTCATTTTCCAACGGCAAACGCTTCGTCCTGAATCGTCCAGCAGCAGCCGCCCCGGAGCTGATCAACAGCACGCTGTGTTTATGCTTAATTAGCGCAGAAATTTCAGCGATGATCCGTTGTATAATTGAATGATTGAGCCCCTCGGAACTGTCTGTCACAATCGAGGTACCCACCTTAACTGCGATACGCATATAATTTTGGTTAAAAAAATCGTCTTTGTCGCCCTGAAATTATTCAGAGGAACAAGGACGAATTTTCGTGGTACCACCTTGCTTTGCCGGTACATCACTGTAGCGGCCTTATTAGCGGATAAATATCAGCCTCCCAATTTACGGTTGGGCTTCCGGCACTGCTCGTCGCAGGCAGCTCCCGGGCGGGGAACCCGTTCACAGCTTTTGTCAAGTTTTTTATAGTATATATCAATGGAAAATTGTTGTCAATTTTTGTGCAAACCGGCGATTTTTGATATAATTAAGAACACTTATTGACCTCGCTCATGTCCGAACGCCTCGAAGACATCATTGAATTTCGCAAAAAAAAGCTGCAGCGGTTTAAGCAGGCTGGAATCGATCCTTATCCTTCAACCACGGCCCGCACCCACACCAACGCGCAGGTGCTGGCGGATTTTGATCAGCTGAAAGACCAGACCGTCACGGTGGTGGGCCGCATCCGCAGCATACGAACTATGGGTAAATTGATTTTTGCCCATATTGAAGATGGGACCGCCCGGATCCAGATATTGCTTAAACAGGATACGCTCGGTGAAGAAAAATTTAATTTTTTTCAGGAAAATTTTGATATTGGCGACTTCGTTGAAGCAATCGGCAAGCTGTTTACCACCAAGAGCGGCGAAAAAACCCTGGAAGCGGCCGGTTATAAGATTTTAGCCAAATCGCTGTTGCCTTTGCCCAGCGAGCACTACGGGTTGGAGCACGAGGAAACGAAGCTACGTAAGCGGTATCTTGATATTTTGTTGAACCCGGAAGCTAAACAGCTGTTCATCAAAAAAAATAAGTTTTGGTCCAGCATGCGCAAGTTTATGGTTGACCGCGGGTTTTTAGAAGTGGAAATGCCGGCGCTGGAAGCCATACCCGGCGGCGCCGAGGCCGAGCCTTTTATAACGCATCACAACGCGCTCAACCGCGACTTCTTCTTGCGCATCTCCTTGGAATTGCCGCTTAAAAAAATGCTCGTGGCCGGATTCGAAAAAGTCTTTGAGATTGGCCGCATCTTCCGCAACGAAGGCATCTCTACTGAACATCTCCAGGATTATACCCAAATGGAATTTTATTGGGCCTACGGGGATTTTGAAAAACTCATGCAATTTTTGCAGGACATGTATCAGCACATTATTAAAGAAACATTTGGCGCGCTGAAGATTACCAGCAACGGCGTGACCGTGGACTGGAGCGGGGAGTGGCCGCGCCAGGATTATCTCAAAATATTTAAGGAGCAAACCAGCCTGGATTTAATGAAATGCAGCGATGATGATTTGCGCCAGTATGCCGACAAAAACAATATTACTTATGAAGACTTCGCCCGTCGCGGCCGGCTCATCGATTTAATTTTCAAAAAAAAAGTGCGTCCGGCGTTGCAAACCGACAAACCTGTGTTTTTGATTAACCAGCCCATTGAACTTGAGCCTTTGGCCAAGCGCGACCCCAAGAATCCCAAAGTGGTTCAGCGTTTGCAGATTATTGCTTACGGCACGGAACTGGGCAAGGGTTTCGGCGAACTCAACGATCCTGTTGACCAGCGCCTGCGCTTTGAGGAGCAGATGAAGCTTCGCGCGGCCGGCGACACGGAAGCGCAAATGCTAGATGAGGATTTCGTGGAAGCCATGGAGTACGGCATGCCGCCGGCAGCCGGGTTTGGCGTCAGCGAACGCTTTTTTGCGGTTTTGGCCGATAAATCCATTCGTGAGACCGTGATTTTCCCTTTGATGAAAGATGCTGGCGGCGCCAATGTTGCTGGCAGGGCCAGGGAAGCTAAAATCGCCGTGGCCGTGCTTAATGCCGGCATTATTCCCAGCCGCTCGGACGCATTGAAGCTGCTTCACAAACATGTCAAAACCCAAAACCTCATCAAGCATTTGTTGGCTACCGAAGCGTTCATGCAAACTCTGGCGCGAAAATTCAAGCAGAACGAACACAAATGGGGCATTGCCGGCCTCCTGCACGATTTGGACTGGGATCAAACCAAAGATGACCCGAAACAGCATTCGCTCATCGCCCACAAAATGCTTGTTGATTTGGGTATTGACGGCGAAATTGCCGAAGCCGTAAAAATCCACAATGACCGCCACGGCTTTGAACCTAAATCGCTGCTGGATAAGGCGCTGTACTGCGGCGAGGCCATGACCGGCTTTATTACGGCCTGCGCTTTGGTTCAGCCGGATAAAAAATTAGCTTCGGTAAGTGTGGAATCGGCTCTGAAAAAATTCAAAAACAAATCCTTTGCCGGTGGAGCCAACCGGGACATAATGGCTAAGTGCGAGCCGTTGCTGGGCATCCCGCTTCAAGAAATGATGGGGCTGTGCCTGGAGGCTATGCAGGGCATTGCCGGCGAGTTGGGGTTATGATTGCCAAATTATTGATCGGCACGGGCAATCCGTCAAAATTGAAGCACTATCAAAGATATTTTGCCGATATCCTCATTGAATTGATTATGCCGCGCGATTTGGGAATTGCGGAACAGCCCCGGGAAACCGGACAGACTTTGGAAGACAACGCCGTTTTGAAAGCCAAATACTATGCCGAGCGTTCGGGCTTGCCAACTTTAGCGGACGATGCCGGTTTTGAGATTCCGGCGCTGAATAATTTCCCCGGCGTCATGGCCAGGCGGTTTGCCGGGCATAACATGACTGACGAGGAAGTCATTTCCGGAATTTTGGATCGCATGAAGCATCTCAAAGGAGATGAGCGGCGGGCCCGCATGCGCGTGGTTTGCGCCCTGGCCCTGGCTCCGAACCGCATTTTTACGGCCAGCGGAGTTATTGAGGGACATGTGCCCGAAGCGCCTTACGAGAAGCGCGAACCGCATCTTCCCTACCGTTCTTTATTATTTGTTGATAAACTGAATGTATGGTTTGATGAACTGACTGCTGACGGGTTGGAAGACAAGGTGGGTTACCGCAAAGCCGCGGTGGAGCAATTAAAGAAGTTCTTGTGATTGAACATTCATCCATAGTATTCTTCAGACCCGCTCGCTTGGCCAGCGCCTCGCTTGCTCTGTCCTCGTCCCGCCGCCTCGCCGTTCATCGGGGACCATGCCGTCGGGACTGCGGGTGGTCTTCAGAATTTTATGGATGAATGACACAAATAATAAACTTTTATTATGCTTGATATTAAATTTATCCGCGAACACTCCGATAAAGTAAAAAAGGCCGCCGTGGACAAGGGCATTGATCTTGATGTGGACGAACTGTTGGATTTGGACCAGCGGCGGCGCTCCCTGCTCATTGAAACCGAAGCGCTCCAGCAAACCAAGCGCGCCGCGTCCAAAGAAATACCCAAGCTTTCTACCGCGGACAAAAAAGTCAAAATTCTGGAAATGCAGGAAGTTGATGCTCGCTACGGGGAGCTTAAACAGCAGCTGCGCGAGACTGAAGCCGAATATGATCATCTAATGCTGTTGGTGCCAAATATCCCGGCGCCCGAAGCGCCCATCGGCCAGGACAGTTCCGCTAATGTGGCTTGGAGTTTTTGGAGCCCCGATCTCGGGCATGTTGACCCCAAAGACGCGGCAAAGGTTGCCGCGGTGCCTGCTAAATTTGACTTCCCAATTAAGGATCATATCGCGTTGGGTCAAGAACTTGATTTGATTGATACGGAAGCCGGGGTGAAGACTTCGGGTTTCCGCGGTTATTATCTCAAAAACGAAGCCGTGCTCATTCAGCAGGCCCTGCTTTGGCATGCGCTCAACAAATTGGTCGGCAAGGGCTTCACACCGATGATTACGCCTACGCTGGTGCGCGAATTTGCCTTAATAGGCAGCGGCCATTTCCCGGCCGGCAAAGCTGAAGTCTACGAATTGGCCAAACCGGGCACGGTTGCCGGTGCGCAGATGCATGATGATCCGAAGGCGCCGATACAATTGGATATAACTGAACGCATATTTTTAGCTGGCACATCCGAGCCGTCGTTGTTAGCTTACTGCGCTGACCGAGTTTACGAAGAAAAAGATTTGCCCCTGAAACTTTGTGCCATCAGCCCCTGTTACCGCAGCGAAATCGGCAGTTACGGCAAGGATACGCGCGGGCTTTATCGCATTCATGAATTTATGAAGGTTGAGCAGGTCGTGGTGTGCGTGGCCGATGTTTTGGAATCGGAAAAGTGGCATGAAACCCTGCGCGAAATCGCTGAAGAAATTTTGCAGGAACTGAAATTGCCGTACCGCGTGGTTCATGTCTGCACCGGCGACATGGGCGCGGGCAAGTACAAGCAGTACGATATTGAAACCTGGATGCCTTCGCGCAGCGATTACGGTGAAACCCACAGCGATTCTAACCTCACGGACTGGCAATCCCGCCGGCTCAACATTAAATACAAAGGCAAAGACGGCAAATTGAAATTTGCCTACACGCTTAACAACACGGCCATTGCCAGCCCGCGCATCCTCATTCCCATTTTAGAAAATTACCAGCAGAAAGACGGCAGCGTTGTGGTGCCGGAAGCGTTGAAAAAGTACTTAAACGTCGAAATTATTAAATCTAAATCAACCTAATAATTATTTGGCCAGGAAACATATGGTCTTGTCACAGTCCTCGTCGTTCCGATCTACATCGGGACTCCTGCGGATAGTTCCAAGACCATATGTTTCCCTAGTCACACTCACCATTGATACTTCAAATCAGAAAATTACTCCAGCGAATTCTTGCTGTATGCGCCCGGCGCATTCTCTCGAAGTATAAACCCACAGTTATCGGCATCACCGGCAGTGTGGGCAAGACGTCGGCTAAGGAGGCGATTTTTTTGGTCGTCTCGCAAAAGTTCCAGGCTCGCCGATCGAAAAAAAATTTCAACACCGAATTTGGCGTGCCTTTTAGTGTTATCGGGGTAAATGATCCCGGGCGCGATCCGTTCAGATGGCTGGCCTTAATAATTAAAGCGATTGGTTTGATAATTTTACCCTTAAGTTATCCTAAATTTTTAATCTTGGAGTTGGGCGTGGAATTTCCGGGAGATATGGACGTACTGCTTAAGATTGTTCATCCCAATATCGGAATTATAACCGGCATTGGCCTCTCGCATTATGAATTTTTCAAAGACCAACACAGTATCATCACAGAGAAAGGGAGATTGGCAGAAGTTCTTAACGCTGATGAGCTCTTGCTGGTCAATGCCGATAATGAATTGGCGCTGGCCATGAAAGCAAAAACCCGAGCAAGAGTAATAAGCTATGGCCAGTCGCCCCAAGCCGATGTTACGGTAGCGCAGACCCGCGAGCAGCTTGAAGAAAATAAATACCGAACCGAGCTGACGATTAAACAAGGCGGGCAGGAAATTAGCGTAAAGTTTCCCGCGATTGGAAAACCGCATGTACAAGCTATAATTTGTGCCGCGGCAGTTGGACTGGCCTTGAAAATTGAGAAAGATTTGATTCAGCGCGGGGTTGCCAGCTACAAACCAATTCCCGGCCGGCTCAACATTTTTTCCGGCCTGATGGGCAGCACGATTATTGATGATAGCTATAACGCGGCGCCGGATTCCGTGCGCGAGGCGCTGGTAGTGCTTAAGCGGTTGTCAGCGAATAATAAAATTGCGGTGCTGGGCGATATGCTGGAACTTGGCGAAATTTCCGACGAGGAGCACAGAAAAATCGGCGCGCTGCTGCCGTCGTATAAAATTAATAAACTGATAGTGATAGGCGAGGGCGGGAAAATAATTGGGCAAGCTGCGGTGGCCGCCGGGATGGCGGCTGAAAATGTTGCTTTTTTTGATTCCTCGGACGCGGCCAAGAATTTTGTCCGCGGCCTGGTCCAGCCCAAAGCGTTAATTTTGGTCAAAGGGTCGCAGAGCAAGCGATTGGAAAAAATTACCAAGGAAATTATGGCCGAACCCATGCGCACGCCAGAGTTGCTGCCGCGGCAATATGGCAAATGGCTCAAGACATAAAACAGTTCAAGGAATAATATGCAACCTTATTATTATCTCAATGGAAAGATTATTCCTCAAAACCGCGCTTTAATCAGTGTTCAGGATTTAGGGGTTTTGCGAGGTTATGGCGTGTTCGATTTCCTGCGGACCTATTTCGGTGAACCCTTTTTACTTAAAGAGCATCTTGCCCGCTTTGGCCGTTCCGCCCGCACCATCGGTTTAAAATTGCCGAAAAGCGACCGGGAAATCGCCGGCATTATAAAGCGCCTATTGAAGCGCAACCGCTACGCCGAATCCGGCATCCGCATGATTCTTACCGCGGGATTGAGCCCCGACAGCGTTAATTATGATCCCAACCGCCCGACATTTTATATAATGGTGGATGAATTTCATGCCGTCCCCCCGATTTTCCAGCAGCGCGGCGTAAAGCTCATTACCTACGAATACCAGCGGCCCAACCCCGGGGCCAAAACTACGGATTACTTGGTGCCGTTGAGTTTGGAACAGTGGCGCAAAAAGCAAAAAGCTTTTCAGATTCTTTACACTTACCAAGGTTCAGTGCTGGAAGCCAGCAAAAGTAATTTCTTTATGGTCAAGGGGCAGCGATTAATTACTCCAGGCAAAAACGTGCTTGAGGGCACCACCCGCGCTTTGGTGCTGAAGCTTGCGAAAAAGAAGTTGGCGAAAAAGTTATTGCGCGTGGAATTGCGCGACCTTAAAGTTAAAGAGTTGTCGGGCGCAGACGAGGCCTTTGTGACCGGCTCCAGCTACGGCATTATGCCAGTGGTGGGGATAAATCAGCGCCGTGTCGGCCAGGGCCGCGTGGGCAAAATCACCCGTCGTCTTATAGATGAGTACCGAAAATACGCAGAGGGTTATGTTTTTTAGACGTAAAAAAAAGCTCGATTCGCGCGTGCGCTTTCAGCACGAAGCCTTTACCCGCCGGCTTAACCAGCAGAAGCATTACCGGCGCCGCGCGCGGCCCATCCCGGAAACCGGCTTTGGCAGATTCCTGGCCGCTATTGGTTTGGAAAGCACAGGCTCCAAATTAATTATGCTGGCCTGCTTGTCGGCTTTGATCTATGTGGTTTACATCCCGAATTTTTTATTCATCAAACATGTGCAGATTGATGGCGTGTCCGAAGCCGATGCCGCAACTGTGAATCAATCCCTGGACCAATTTTTTAGCAGTTCGTTCGCCCCTTTTCCTCAAAAGAATCTACTCTTTCTAAGCTCGGACAAACTTTCCTCTTACATTCTCGAGCATAATCAGCGTATTTGGAAAATTGACCGCATCCAAAAGAAACCGTTTAACCGTATTGTGATCCAGCTCCAATTGAAGCAAGAGCGGTATTTGGTTGCCGCGCCGCTCGGCCAGTTAATTTTATTTAATGATGGAACCGCGGCGCGGAGATGGGAAATTGATCCCAGCAAACCCGAGAATCCGATCCCGGACGGGCTGATAAAAATTGTAGTCGGGCCGATTGCGGCGCCAGCCATGGGCGAAGCCGTGTTGAGTACTAGCTTGGCGCCAAAATTGCAGCAGCTGGCAGATTATTTTGGAGCCGAGATTTATCAGCCAATAAGTTATGTCGGCCTTATGGAGCCTCCTATTGTTGTTACAACGTCTCCAGATCTGCCCGCGCCCACTGCCACAGCTCCAGCGCCCACTGCCACAGCTATTGCAAACACGACCCCGCCTTCTACAGTGTCTACACCATCCACGTCATCAATACCGCCATCCCCGCCGGCCGCGCTGCCGCTTGACCCGCAAGAAATCTCCGTTTATACTCCGAGAAAACCCGGCGCCCGTGATTTTAGAATATTGTTTAATGCCAGGGCCGATTTGTCTGAAGCTTTGAATCAACTCAAATTATTAATCGGCGCGCTCGGCCCGGATAAGCTGGCCGCCTTGTCTTACATTGACTTGCGGTTGCCGGACCGCGCTTACGTTTGCATGGTCAATGCGGCCTGCACTTCTCGGTAGGCCTGGAAATATAGGTGCTTGTCACCGTCCTCGTCCCAGGCCGCCTCGCCAGTTGCCCGCAAGCAGCAGAGTTGCGCATATGTTTCTCGGTGCAAATGCTGCTTGCCGGGCAAGCTGGCCCGGCGGCTTCTGGATGGTTCCAAGACCTGATATTTCCAGGCCTATCGAGAAAATCCGTAAACTAGATTTATGAATCAGAAAAATAAACTTTTTATAATTTCTTTAGGCGGTTCGCTGATTGTGCCGCAGGTGCTGGCTGGCCGGCCGGATGCAAAATTTTTGCGCGGGTTTCGCGCGCTCATATTAAAACGCGTGCGGCGCGGCGACCGCTTCATTATTATTACGGGCGGGGGAAAAGTCTGCCGCCTTTATCAGGAGGCCTTAAGGCGCACAGCCCCGGCTGCGGCCGAGGATCTGGATTGGATGGGCATTTACGCCACGCGTTTTAACGCCCAGTTGGTGCGGTTAATGTTCGGCAAGCTGGCGCATCCCCGAGTCGTTGAAGATTCTAACAAGAAAGCCTCGTTTAAGGAAAAAATTTTGGTAGCGGGTGGCTGGGTGCCCGGCCGCAGTACGGATGATGACGCGGTCAGGCTGGCTAAAATTTACGGGGCGCGCACTATTATCAATTTAAGTAATGTTGATTTCGTTTATACCAAAGATCCGCGGAAGTTCCGCAGCGCGCGGCCCATCAAAAAAATTTCCTGGGCCGAGTTTAGGAAAATTGTGGGCTCAAAGTGGGACCCGGGCTTGAATGCGCCGTTTGACCCGGTGGCGGCCAGGTTCGCCCAGCGGCACGGTTTGAAAGTTATTATCGCCCGCGGCAGCAATCTGACAAATTTGCAAAATCTATTAGAATTAAATAAGCAAGACATTAAAGGCACAGTTATTAGATAACATTTATGATCATAAAAAGTGAACAAGGACGTAGACACGACAGAGTTAGTAATGATGTGGAGAAGTTGGAAAGGTCCATTCTGGATGCGGATGCAACAGGCGAAACGATTATGGGGATTTTGAAAATTATAAGGAAGAAGTTCGACAGAGGTTAATTGACTATGCTATAGATGTTCCGGACAATGTTGATTACGCAGACTTTACAACGAAGTTAGGTGATCTATGGAAAGGAACCGAACCAATTACCACTGATGAACTTATCGAGGCATTGCGGGATAAAAATAACCCGATAGGCGAACATTTATTAAATGTTGAAATTAATCGAGCGCTTCGGAGGCTACTAGCTAAAGATTCTTCTTAATAGTTTAATTCACCTTATACTCCGTGACCACCACCCAGGTGCCCGGGTAGGGTCGCACCTCGGCGAAGCCCTTTTCGTCTATCTGGGTCCAATTTTGGGGCACTGCGGGCTTATTGGAGCCGAAAGCATTGGTCCACAGGAGCCAGACTGTGTCGCCCGGTTTTGTGGCTGCGGCAAAATCCGGCAGCAGATCGGCATCAGTTAACAGAGCTGTGCCGGCAAAGTGGGGCAGGTCGCTGACTTTAGTTGAGCCGCCGCTGTAGAGCAAGGGCTTGGGAGCATAAGTATCGAGAATCCCGGCCGCGTTGGAGTTAGCAAGCGGCTGCGGCTGGGAAGCGGGAAGTGCGGGGCAATTTTCACACGGCCTAACATCAGGAAAATATTGGTTAATATAATATTTAAGATTAAAAAATTCAAAACTTGTGCCGATGTAGAGTTTGTGTTGCGGCTCCACATTGGCCGCTAAAAATTTGGCGGCTCCGGCCATGCCGGGCTTATGTGCGATATCTAAATCTTTCCAATATTTGGCGAACGCCCCCAGGCTGACCAGGCAATAAATTATTAATAAAGTCCGCGCCCACCATTGCGGCCGGATGGATTGGAGCCACACGGCCAGCGCAATGGTCAAAAATGTAGCGGCGAACAAAAAGTAGCGCACCAAAAATACCGAACTGCTTTCGCCGCGCGCCGCGGCCAGCGCGGCAAAGGCCAGGGCGCCCACAAACGGCCCTAGCACATTGACTGCCACCAGCCAGCCGTTCCGGCCGGTGTTTTTGACCAGCCGGTAAAGCGCGTAAAGGGCGAATAAAGTCGCGGTGACAACCAAAACCTGCTGCGGCCAGCGGGTTATATCTACCCCATTGCCGAACAGCATCTGCCAGATCGTGGCGGGAATGCTCCATTTGTCCATGCGCGGAATCCAGTAAGCCGCGCTGACCTGGCTGAACTGGAACAGAAAAGTTTTGAGCCAGGGCAGATACAGCAGGCTAATGAGCGCGAAACTGCCCAGCATATAGCCGTATTTTTTGAATTGCCCGCCGTAGCGGCGGAAATGATAAATCAGCGCAAAACCCCCGAGCGCCGCGGCCGTGAACAGCAAATAATAATGAGTGTAGATGATGATGCTCGTAGCCAGGGCAAAGCCGAGGTAGTTGAATACCAGAGAGCGTCGGAGCTTGCGGTCTTGCGGCAAATGCGGCATATTGAGTTTTTCATCACCGTAATAAGCTGTTTCAGCATTCAGCGCCTTCATCAAAAAGTACCCAGCCAGCAGGGCGAAAAACGCGCCCATGGTGTACATCCGCGCCTCGGTTACAAACTGGATTTGGAAAGGATTGAGAGCGATGAGCAGGGCCGCCCACAGCGCGGCCCGTCCGTTCTTAAAAGCCGCGCGCACGAATTCGTAAGACAGGGGAATAAGGGCCGCGCTAAAGAAAATGGAAAACCCGCGCAACGACCACAGCGAGTCGCCGAAGATATAGTGCCAAAGGCGCAAAAAAATGTAGTAGGCCGGCGGGTGCACATCCAGACCGATGCGGTAAAACATTTCCTGCCAGGGATACTTAATGAGCAAAGCTGAAAATGCCTCATCGTGCCAGAGCGAAATGTCGACATTGTGGTAAACGCGGAGAGTTGTGCCCAGTAATATCAGTAAGAATAAAGGAAGATATTTTTTCACGTTTAAGTTTTTAATTTATTTTACCGTGTACACTGCAATAATTGTCTCGCCAAATTTATTCAGGGAATAATCTTCCAGTTTGGCCTCGGGATGATATTGCTTGAATTTTGTGGTATCGAAAATGCTGGATTGAGTGAACACAATCTGGTCGCCGGTTTTAAGCGGTGGCAACTTCCAGGAATCTTCCGGGTCAACTTGCTGATAGGGCTGGTTTTGGGGATTGTCGGGATGGCGCGCGTCAACCGAAGTTAAGTAGTCCGTGGTCTGTACCGAAAATTTGTCCAGAGCTAGATAAGTGTTGCGCTTGTCGCCGTGGGCTTTAAGATAGTCGCTGACCATGGTCAAGTCCGACCTAAAAGCGTAAAAATTTTCCGCGCTATTGGCCGCGTAAACAAAGTAGGCGAAGTAGGTTTGCAAAATTAGGGTGATGGCAAACAGGGGAACCAGAGAAATTAGCCCGCCTTCAATTATGCGGATTTTCCAGCGCGCGGTCTGCCCGTGGCGCTGGCCGATAATGGTTAGCACGGCAAAAACTAGCCGGTAAATCCCGAACGCGCTAATAATGAACACGGCCGGGATGGTGCCGATACTGCGCAAACCGTGCGGGATGCCTTCAGCTGTGGTGATGACAGGCAGGAGCATGCCCCAAAACCACAGGGCCAGGAGCAGATGCTTCCAGTCGCCGGAGTGGCGGCGCGGCATCAATGCATATCGTAAAGCAAAAAAGGTAACCAGGATTAAACCGAGAGCAAAGAAAGGAGAGATGAGGGGCGAGAGGAAAGGAAAGCCGGAAATGTTGTGCCGCCAGTTCAGGTCGCCGCTTATGAAGTAAGCGCCGACGCTCTTTTTGGTCACTTCAAGGAAAGCCGCCACCGGATGCCCCTGGTTTAGATCGGGGTTAAAGATGCTGGTTTGGCCGCTGCGGCCTACGAAAGAGCCCGGGTGAGTATAGAAATAGTTGGCCAGCGGAAAGATAAAAATAATGAAAGCGATGAGAAACGCGGCCGCGGTCCTCCAGTAGGTCTGGAGGGATTTCTTAATTCCCTGCGCCGCAAACGGCCAGGCCAGCAGCGCCAGCAGGAGCGGTGCCATTATGCGGTAGGCGATATAGGTGTAGAAACCGAGCGCAAACGTGCCGCCGGCGGCAACAGCCCAATTAAAGCGTTTGGTTTTGGCCGCGGCAGTGTAAGCGCAAAGCAGAAAGTATAAACTGAAAGAAGTAAACAGGGGAATCAGAATGGCGCGGAAAGCCGTGCGTGAAAGAACTACGTGCCACGTCGAAACCGCCATGAGAAACGCGGCGAGTAGAGCTAAATTGGCGGCGCGCCAGGCCACCGCTTTATCCCCCGGGTGATTTATGGTAAAAAGTTTGCGCGTTACCAAAAAACATCCCAGCACCGAGAGCACGCCGATTAAAGCCGACACAATGTGATGCTGCCACGGGCCTTTGCCGAACAATTCCACGCTGCCCCAGAGCATGTAGAAGAACAGCGCTTCCCGGCCGTTGCCGCGGTCATAAAACGGCTGAAGATGGCCTTGCTGCATCAAATTAATATCCAAACCATTAGCGGCTTCGTCGGGGAACAGTCCGCCCGGCATGGTCGCGATCTGGTAAAATCTGAAAAACACCGCTGCGAGCAGGACGGCAACCAGCAACCACTTTTGGCTTACGGTCATAGTTTGTTTTGGGTTAGTTTATGAACGGAAAAAGTCAGGTTTTGGATCATCCGCTGGCTGCCGAAGCCGGTATGCCCAGCCAGCAGCATTTGCACCGAGAAACATATGCGCAACCCTGCTGCTGGCGGGCACCGGCGAGGCGGCTGGGGACGGGGTTAGCGCCAACGCTTCCGAACCCCCTTGAGCGCTGCTTAAAATTTTGATATGCTGTCTAGTATCTATGGCGCAAATCAATATCAATCGCGCGGTGCAATTTCAGCGCCGACTCCCAGATAGGCTTTTGTTTCTTTGGTACGGGTCAGGCCTTTTCACGATTATAACATTTTTTTTGATCTACTTCAAAATCCGGCCCCGCGGCGACTTTCAGGCGGCCCTGCATTATAATGTTCTTATCGGCGTGGATAATTTCGGCAGGGGCGCTGTGGTTTATGCCATTCCCGCGGCCAGTTTGCTCATCCTTATTCTTAATGCCGTTCTTTATCGCGCCTTGGCGCGCCGCGAGCGGTTCCTGGGTTTTTTGGCCTCCCTGGTCACCTTCCTGGTCTCATTCGTGCTTTTGGCCGCGGCGTTATTTTTACTTAAAGTCAATTGATGATGAGCGAACCTATAATATTCCGTCAGCGCACCCGAACCGAACGTTTTTGGGAAATTCTTCCCGGCCTGCAAATTTGGACGGTGTTTTTGGGGTCCATCATATTGTCTTACTACAAGCCGGTGTGGGCCGCGGTTTTTATCGTCTGCTTTGATTTATATTGGCTCCTGAAGGCCGTAAATACCGCCCTGCACCTCATCGCCAGTTACCGCAAGTTTCGGCTCTTGGTTAAGATTGACTGGCTGGATTATGTTGGACGTTTGGCTGATTTTAAGCAGTTTACCGAATTTTTATCCCAGAGGTTTGTCCGCTCCAGGGGTTTAAGGCGCCGCTACTATCAGGATGAAATTAATCGCTTAGGGAAGCTGCTCGCGCGCCGCCGCACCGGCGCCTCGTTTCACGCTTATTACCAACTCGTGGTCCTGCCTTTCGTAGACGAGGACTTTACGATTTTGGATTCGACTTTAAGCGCCCTGGACCGCGTGGCTTATCCGCATGACCGCATGATTGTTCTGTTGGGCATTGAGGAGCGGGTGGGCGAGCCGGCCCGGGCCGTGGCTGGGCAGCTTATAGACAAGTATGCCGGGCGGTTTTTCAAAATTTTCACGGCGGCGCACCCCGACGGCCTGCCCGGAGAAATCAAGGGCAAGAGCGCCAACGCCAGCTGGGCCGTGGAGAGCGTATTGCCGAAATTGGCCTTGCTGAATATCCCGGTGGAGCGCGTCATGGTCTCAAATTTTGACAGCGACACAGTGATCCATCCCCAGTATTTTGCCCGGGTCATGTACGAGTTTCTTACGGCGGACAAGCCGTACCAGAAAAGTTATCAGCCCATTGCCGTTTACAACAACAACATCTGGGATAGCCCGGCATTTATCCGCGTGGTGTCCGTATCCAATTCGTTCTGGCAGTTTACGGAAAGTTCGCGGCCCGACCGTCTGCGCACTTTTTCTTCCCATTCCATGCCTCTGCGCACGCTGGTGGAAGTCGGTCTTTGGAAGAAAGACATTGTGAATGAAGACGGCTACATTTTTTGGCAGTGCTATCTGCATTTCAGCGGCGATTACCAAGTTGTGCCGCTGTTTTTGCCGGTGTCCTTGGATACTTGTTTGGCCGACAGTTTTTGGCAGACCCTCATTAACCAGTACAAGCAAAAGCGGCGCTGGGCCTACAACGTCGAATATTATCCGCATCTGGTGCCGCAATTGCTGAAGAGCCGCGCGCCGTTTTGGGACCGGATGTACAAACTGTGGCAGTATGTGGAAGGGGACTTTAACTGGGCCGCGGCCAGCATTCTTATTTCTTCCCTGGGCTGGCTGCCGCTGATTTTGGGCGGCGTGGAATTCCAGCAGAGCGTGGTGGCGTTCAATTTGCCGCGCATGACGCGTACTTTAATGACCATCGCGACCGGCTTTTTGATTTTCAGCGTGTACATTAATTTGATTCTGCTCCCCCCGCGTCCGAAAAAATACGGCGTGGGGCGCACTATAATGATGTACCTGCAGTGGTTTTTGGTGCCTCTGACTTCGGTGATTTTCGGCAGCTTGCCGGCCGTGGAAGCGCAGACCCGCCTCATGCTGGGCCGGTATTTGGAATTTTGGGTAACGCCGAAAGCGCGCAGGACCGAAAATACGGCTCTGCGCATGCCGGAGATGCAATCAGTGAAGCAAAGGGTTTAACATGGCTTTATCTTTTTTCTTATTTTTTTTGATGGCCGCGGGGCTGGCGCTGGCGCTGACGCCTGCGGTCAAGCGCCTGGCCGTGGCTTTGGGCTGTGTGGACCTGCCCGATGAACCGCGCAAGATTCATGACCGGCCCATGCCCTTGCTCGGCGGCTTGGCCGTGTATTTGGCGTTTTTGGCCCCCCTGGCCGTGTATTTGGCCTGGGGCCACCCGGATTTTGTGGTCGTGCCTATGAAGTTTTTCGCCGCCATAATTTTTGGCGGTTTAGTATTGATGATCGGCGGCTTCCTGGATGATAAGTATCACTTGCCGCCGAAAGTCCTGTGGCTGTTTCCGGCCGTTGCGGCCGTCATCGTAATAATCAGCGGTATCGGCGTGGGCATTACCGAACTATCCAATCCCTTCGGCGCGCCGTTCCGCCTCGATTTTAAGGTGTTTGGCCTGCCCGCGCCAATAATTTTTGTGTTCGCATGGATGATGGGTATGATGTTCACCACGAAATTTTTGGACGGGCTCGACGGGCTGACCTCGGGCGTGGCATTTATTGCGGGACTGACTTTATTCTTCTTGTCGCTGGGGCTGAAAGTCAATCAGCCCATTACCGCGACCTTGGCCATTATTTTTTGCGGCGCGCTGGCCGGATTTCTTATTTACAGTTTTTATCCGGCCAAAATTTTTCTCGGCGAAGGCGGCAGCACCTTTTTGGGTTTCATGCTGGGCGTGCTGTCCATAATATTGGGCGCAAAAATCGCCACGGCCCTGTTGGTCATGGGCATACCCATTCTCGATGTAGCTTGGGTCATTGTGCGCCGGCTGTGGTACGGCGCCAGCCCGTTCCGCGGCGATCGCCAGCACTTGCATTTCCGGCTTTTGGACATTGGCTTGTCCCAGCGCCAGGCTGTGTTATTGCTTTACGCCATTTCGGCGCTGTTCGGCTTTACCGCGGTTTTTTTACAAAGTTTCGGCAAGCTCATTGCGCTGGTCATATTATTTTGCGTGATGCTGGCGCTGGCTATCGGCGTGGTCATGGCGTATAAGCGGAAAGGCGGATAGAGTTTCATTTCGCCGCCGGCGGGTAGGTTGAGCCGGTCAAGATAAGAAAGCTTCTTGACTTTTCAAATAACTTCAAATTTCCGGTTATTGACGCGCATATGAAGTATTGTTAAAATTAGACAATCCAATCAGTTCAGTATCTTCTTTAATTTTGTTTTTTATGGCGATTGCAATCATTGAAACCGGCGGTAAACAGTATCTGGTTTCCAAAGGCGATAAAATCCAGGTGGAAAAACTGGCCGGTGAAGCTGGCGCGGCTTTGAAATTTGATAAAGTTTTATTTTTTGCTGACGATAAAGGTCAGCAAGTGGGTAAACCTTTTATTTCCGGCGCGGCCGTGGAAGCCAAGGTGCTCCAGCAGGGCCGCGGCAGAAAAATTACCGTGGTTAAGTACAAAGCTAAAAGCAAGTACCGCCGCAAGCAGGGCCACCGCCAGCACTTTACCGAAGTAGAAATAATAAAAGTTTAAAGATTCGATTGGCTTCGCCCGTACGCCCAGACATTGGCGCGGTAGTACGATTCAAAAGTGCCGGCGTCAATCCAGACGCCTTTTAAAATTTCCACTTTGAGTTCGCCGCGCTCCAAATACCAGTTGTGCAAATCGGTGATTTCCAGTTCGCCGCGCGCCGAGGGTTTGATTGTTTTGGCCACCTCAACCACGCGCGAATCGTAAATGAAGAAGCCGGGAATGGCATAATCGGAAATATGCTCTTTGGGCTTTTCCACGATTTTCGCTACTTTGCCGCTTTTATCGAACACTACAATCCCGTGGCGCTGGGGGTCATTAACCTTGGTGGCGAAAATTTTTGCGCCGCCCTTAAACGCTTTTACTGCCGCGCTGAAATCATCTTCAAAAATGTTGTCGCCTAAAATCATGGCCACATTATCTTCACCTATGAAGTCGGCCCCGATGATAAAGGCCTGGGCCAGGCCCTCGGGCTTGTCCTGGATTTCGTAGGTAAAACGCGCGCCAAATTCCCGGCCCGAGCCGAGCAACTTCATGTAGTCGCCGCAGTGGTCCGGCGCTATAATTATCAAAATATCCTTAATGCCCGCGTCCAACAATTTTTGGAGCGGGTAAAAAATCATGGGCTTGTTGTAAATCGGCAGTAGCTGTTTGGAGGTTACGCGGGTCAGGGGGGCAAGCCGCGTGCCTTCGCCGCCGGAAAGAATTATGCCTTTCATAAATTCAGGTTAAAATAGTTTTTTGTCAAAATCCTAAGTTAAATTTAAAATGATATTTCGCGACATTTTAAGACATTTTAATCTTTAGCCAGGGCTAATTTTTTTGCGGTTTCGGCCTGCGTGGCCTTCAAGATTTCCTGGTTTTTTGCTAAATTTTCTTTAAAGATGGGGAGCAGTTCGCGCAAGCGGGTTTCCGCATCCTTGAGCACAATGCCCTCGGCAGCCAGTTTAGAGCCGTCCAGCACGGAATCAATGCGCACCGCCAAAGTCATGGCGTTGAGTTCTTCTTTAGAAATTTTTGTGATCTGCAAATCCGGCTTCACCAGCTCTTTCAACAACAAAGCCAGACGGTAGGGAGTCATAATGCCCGGATTAACTACATTGTACACCCCCGAAGCGTTTTTCTCTATTAACCGTTTGGTCACTTCCACGAAATCTTCCACCACGGTCATGGAATTGGGCGTGTCAATAAATTTGTTGTAAGTCAAAAGTTTGACCAGCGCGTTGCGCGGCGATGCTTGCGCGCTCACCGGCTGGCGCGGCCGCAAAATCAGCAGTTTTAGGCCGTCGCGGCGGCGGCGCAGCATCAGCATCTCATCGGCCCAATATTTGCTCCAAGAGTAAAAAGAAGTCGGCGTGGGCGGATCATCTTCTTTGTGCGCGTCTTCCGCGTTTTTGCTTTCCTGAATACAGCCGGTGGAAATGTGCACCAAACGCGCGCCGGCCTTTTGGCAGGCCGCGCCCACCGTGTCCGCGCCAAGCGTGTTGACATCAAAACACTCCAGGCGGTTCTGCTCGCACCAGTCCAGATTGGTTTTGGCCGCGGCATTGATGACAATGTCAGGCCGCGCCGCGGCAATGGCCGCGCTTACGGCTTTGACGTCGCGGATATCAACTTCCTGGACGGTTTCCACCGCGGTATCAGGCTGTGCGCCAAAAAATTGTTGATAGGCCTGGCCGAGTTGGCCTTTGCCAAAAATTAAAATTTTTATCATTTTAGTATTTTCCCGGCGTCTCGATATTTTTAGCTAATAATTTTTTTGCTTGGCGCGTTCATAAAATTTTTCGCTCTCCAGCTTGAGCGATTTCCACCAAGCTTCGTTGTTTTTGTACCACTCAATCGTTTGCGCCAGCCACTGGTCAAAATTGTGCTGCGGCTCCCAGCCCAGTTCAGCTTTAATTTTACTCCAATCCACGGCATATTTCACATCGTGCCCGGGCCGGTCGGTAACGAATTCCAGTTGCGATTTCGGCGCGCCCATCATCTTTAAAATTTTCTTGGCCACTTCCTCGTTGCTTATTTCGGAGGTCATGCCGCCCACGCAGTAAGTTTCTCCAGCCCGCCCTTTTTGCAGAACCAGTTCAACGGCCCGGCAATGGTCTTCCACAAACAGCCAGTCGCGCACCTGGTTTCCGGGTTTGTACAGCGGGACTTTTTTGCCTTCCAGAACATTGGTTATGGTCCGCGGGATGAATTTTTCCGGATACTGGTACGGCCCAAAGTTGTTGGAGCAGTTGGTGATGGTAGTGTTGAGGCCATAGCTGGCGCGGCAAGCGTTCACTAAATGGTCGGATGCGGCTTTAGTTGCGGCATAGGGACTGCGCGGACCATAGGGCGACGATTCGTTAAATTTATAATGTTGATCCAGCGGAATTTCTCCAAAGACTTCATCAGTGGAGATGTGATGAAAGCGCTTGATTTGGATTTCGCCGTTTTTATCTTTTATTTTTACGGCCGCATCAAGCAAAACTTTAGTTCCCCAAACATTGTTTAGCACAAAGTCGTGCGGCAGTGATTCGCCAAACAATTTTTGGGCAGATGAAACTTCAGCCGGCCGGCCGGCCGGCGAATCATGAATGTTATGAATGGAACGATCCACATGGCTTTGCGCGGCAAAGTGGACAATTGTGTCCAGGCCGTTATCGGCAATAAGTTTGTTCACTAAGGCGCCGTCGCAAATGTCGCCTTTGACAAAGGTAATTTTGTCTTTGACTGCCGCCAAATTTTCCTCGCGGCCGGCATAGGTCAGTTTGTCCAGCACGACAATTAAGTCGTCCGAATGCTGCCGCACCCAGTAATGAACAAAGTTGGAGCCAATGAACCCGGCGCCGCCGGTAACGAGGAGTTTCATAACTTTAGATTAAAGTAGATTGAAGCCTTAAAAGTGTACAAAAAAAAAGCTCCGCTGTCCATTCCATTATATATAGTGATATAGACATGAGGGCCGCAAAGTTGAAACTCAAGCCGACGAGAAGTGTGCTTTTTCCCGTCAAACTTTGCGGCCCCCGAAGAAGGGGGTACCCTGTAACATCTCCCCCCTTCTTTTTGTGAAAAAAGCATAGGGTTTGGCGGCTATTTTGTCAATGGCGCGGCAACGGCTATAATACTGCCATGCCCCGTGTAATTTTAGTCCAAGTCGTTTATAATCACCGGCGATTTATCCCGCAGGTTTTTGAGGCCGTGCGCGCCCAGTCGTTCCGCGACTTCAAAATGGTGGCTGTGATTGCCGGCAATGAGGACGGTTCAAAGGAATTCATTGCCGAACACTACCCGGAAGTGGAAATTATTGATCCGGGTTATAATATTGGTTTTGCCAAGGGGCATAATTTGGTGTTTGCTAAATATGACTGCGAGTTTTTTCAACTGGTTAATCCCGATTTGATTCTCGCGCCGAATTATCTTGAGGAGATGGTTAAAGTTTTCGACAATGCGCCGGGCGGCGCTGAAGTCCGGGATAAAGCTGGCGCCGAAGCCCTGGATAAGGTCGGTGCTGAAATCGGCGATAAATCCAGCGCTAAAATTGGCGCGGCCACGGGCAAGTTGTTATTGTACGATTTTGAAGCCAACAGGCCCACCGGCAAAATTGACACTACCGGAGTCATCATTCAAAAATCCGGCCGGGCGCGGGACCGCGGCCAGCATGAAGCAGACAAGGGACAGTACGATAATCAAACTCATGTTATGGCTGTGTCCGGCGCCGGCGCCATGTTTCGCAAGGTCGCGCTGGAAGCGGTGAAGATGCCGAAAACGCTTGTGGAGCGTTCTTTGTTGGGCCGTAGGCAGGGAAAGCAGGGCCGTGAAGCGCCTGACAATGAGCCGGGGGCATTTGAATACTTTGACGAAGACTTCCACTCTTATTGGGAAGATGTCGATTTATCGTGGCGTCTGGTCAACGCCGGTTATGTCTGCCGCTTCGCGCCGCAAGCCGTGGCTTACCATGGCCGGGGGACAGCCTCCAGCGAGGGCGGCTACAAAAAAGTCGGAGCATTTATCAAACATCACAAAAAATTTACTCCCGCGGTGCGCCGGCGCAACTATAAAAATCACATTTTTATGTACTTGAAAAACGCCCCAAGGTTTTCCTGGAATTTTTTTGCCCGGGAATTTTTCATGCTAGGGTACATCATTTTATTTGAAACCAGTACGTTAAAGGTTATTCCTGAATTGTTCCGCCTGCTCCCGCCCATATGGCGCAAGCGTAAGTACATTCAGGAAAGCCGCAAGATTGCCGCCTAGTTATGGACCTGTCAATCATCATCGTCACTTATAAAGCCAAAGCAAAACTGCGCGTGGCGCTCAACGCGCTCTTTGCTTCGCATACCTCCTATAGCTATGAAGTTATTGTGGTTGACAACGACTCGCGCGACGGCACTTTAGAAATGCTTGAACGGGAATTTATGGCGCGACCGGAGGAGCAATCGGACCCACGGCCTGGCGCGCGTTTGGCGGAGCGCGCTGAAATAAAACCTCCCCTGTCCATCATCCCCAATACCAACGAAGGATTTTCCAAAGGCAACAACCGCGGCATCAGGCAAAAGCAAGGGGACTACGTTTTAATTTTAAATCCCGACACAAAAGTTGCCCCTGACACTCTTCAAGTCATGATGGACTTTATGCAGGCGCGGCCGGACGTGGGTATTGCCACTTGCAAACTGGTCAAAGGCGACGGCACTTTAGACCGCGCGGTCCGGCGCAGCTTCCCGACCACGTTATCGGCCGTTTATAGATTTATGGGATTGTCGCTGCTTTTTCCCAAGAGCAAACAGTTGGCCAAGTATAATCTCACCTACACCTCGGAAGATGAGGAGAGGGAAATTGAGACCTGCAATGGCGCGTTCATGCTTATCAGTCCGGCCTGCCTGCAGGCGATTAAAAGTTTTGATGAAGCTTTCTTTATGTATGATGAAGATATTGATTTGTGTTTGCGCGCCCACCAGGCCGGGTTTAAAGTTTGGTACTATCCCAAGACTGTGACCATTCACTACAAGGGCCAGCCGTATAAAGCGTCACCTCGTTCTTTATATATTTTCCATCAGTCCAAATGGATTTATAACAAAAAACATTTAAATCCGCAGCGTAATTTCTTTATAAATTTTTTGATTTACTTGGGCATCTGGGCCCATTTCGCGTTCAAGTTAGTCATCAACCCTTTGCGCCGCCTTTTGTTTTAGGTATCAGTTTAGCTCTCGGCTTTTCTTTTAGCCAAAAGAGAGTTAGGATTATAAGTCCTGGAAAAGGGCCTGATATAGGGGGCTTTCCTCAAATCCGCCTATTTTCAGAATAATTTTTGTTCGGGTTCGTTTCGGTTGGCTTGTGCGCTTGACAAAATCCTGTTTTTGTGCTATTATATATGGTCAAATTTTAATTTTACCCCTTATAAATTCCTACAAGTTTTATCAATATTTTTAGAGATAATGACTGAAGATACTCAAAAACCTTTTCCGCCCGCCCCCGGCCCCATTGCCGAGCTGTTTGGTATTGACGCCGGCATTGCGGGCAACGGCAGCGATAACGGCGTCAGCGGCAACAGCGCCGGCAGCATTTCTGCCGGCATTGCTTCTGATAAACTCAACGCGTCTGTGTCACCCACGGCTCCGCCGCCAAAAGAATTGCCCGTCGTGGAAGGGGAGCTAGTGAAGTCTTCGGATAAATCTTTTGACAAATCTTCTGATAAATTTTCCGATAAGTCTTATAAGCTTTCTGATAAGGACGTTTCTAAAAACGTCTTGTCCGCGGACTCGCCTAAGAACGCTCATCCACTGCCGCGGGGTGCGCCGTTGCCGCCTAAGGCGCCAGTTCCGCCGCGCGGTCCTCATGCCGACGAACTCGTTGATGTGTTTGGCGGATACCAAATTGCGTCAGTCGCTAAGCCGGGTCTTGCTGTAGCGGGGAAAATTATCAAAGCGGCACTGCCATACGTCGCGGTATTCGCCATCGGCGTGTTTGTGTATTATTTCTTTTTTTCTAACACGGACATCGGTTCGTGGTTTCGCACCAAGCCCACTTCGCAAATTGCCGGAGCGCAGACCAACAAGTCCAAAGCTTTGGCTGAATTGCAGAAAGATAATTTAGGGTCGTATCAAACCTGGGTCAATCAATTCTTTTTTGATGTATCTGATCCGAAAGTTATCGACCCCGATACTGATTACTCCGGAAATGGACTGACCAACTTCCAAAAATATTTGCTGAACTTGAACCCTAAAGTTTATGATACCATTGGCCGCGGTTATCCTGATGGTATTACCGTGGTTAACGGCATTGATCCAGCTACAGGCCAGCTGCTTGAGGGCGGACACAAAGATATTATTGATAAATATTTTGACACGCAGGCGATCCGCGACCGCGTGACCAGCGCAAATTTAAATGGGACTGGTACCGGTCCGGGCAGCGGCATGGGCAACGGTGGCGCCGGCGCGACGAGTGAGGTGGTAACTGCCATTTTGCCTCGCGGCCCGCAAATCGCTTCAGCCGCGAGCGTGGCCGGCGGACAGCAGGCCGCGGTTCAAACTTCAGCGCAGACTGGCCAGCCCGCGCCCCAGACAGCATCCTCATTTGGCTCATCCGGCCCGTCTGCCCCTGCTCAATCGTCCCAGCCTGCCACAACTGACAATGCTTCCGCAGCTGCCGACACTTACCAATATGAAAATGTGCTCGACATCAATACTAACGTTCTCGCCACTTTAGAGATTCCTAAACTCGGTATTACCGCGCCGCTGTTCTTCAGTAAATCAATTGATGCCATGTATACCGATTTGAAAAACGGCGTGGCGCATTTTACCGGCACCCCCCTGCCCGGCGACCACGGCACTTCTTATATTGTGGGTCACTCCAGCAATTACGCCTGGGTGGTGAGCAAATACAAAAGAGTTTTTGCCACATTGGACAAGCTAAACGACGGCGAAACCTTTACGGTGACCGTGACTTTGAAGAATGGACAGGAGCGCGTGATTACTTACAAAGTCAACGGCCGCGGATTATATCTACCCGATGACCAGAGCCAGTTTGTGAACTACGCCGCCTCGCGCATGGCCTTGTCCACCTGCTGGCCGTTGAATACAACCCAGAAACGGTTGGTGGTGTTTGGGGAGGTGGTGGATATAAAATAATTTAATTTATTAACGTTTTTATATTTATTTCTTTTATAAATTCTTGTTTAAACTCTAGATTTTTTATTGATAATTTTTTGATGATGGCAAGCCGCTGCGTTTGACGCGCGGCTTGCCCGCAGGCTCTGTCCGTCTCCGGTGGTTAGCGCTTTCGCTTGGCGCCATTGCACAGCGCGATGACCCCCGCGAGACAGGCAGGCCCCTGCGTCAGCGCAGGGGGTTGTCCAGCGGGACAACTTTTCTGCGTACGCGCCAAACTCAAGGAGGATTATCCGACTAAAGTCGGCCCTTTTTGTTTTGCCGCGGTGACGCGAACGGAATCGAAAAAAATTTCCAGAAAGGAATGCAATGAAAAAGAAAAGAATTGTCTCAATCACGCTGGTAGTGT
>CAYJQY010000003.1:47347-62727 GCA_964372905.1 uncultured Candidatus Saccharibacteria bacterium | reverse complement strand
CCGCAGGCCCAGGCCACGGCAACGGCCGTGGCCACGAACGGCCGCGATGGCAGACCCGGCGAGACGGGTCCGGCCGGCCGCGAGGGCCCCCGCGGCAAGGGGGTTTCGAAAAGAGTCGTCGTCATCATCGTGGTGGCGGCGATTGGGGCCGGCATTGCCGCCGGCATAATTTCCGGCCGTGGGGTCAAGTCTTGCCCCACGCCAAGGGGGAAGGCCGGCTTTCCCGGCCGGGTTGCCGGCCTGTAATACGCGGCCGGACGGACTTTTGAAGCGTCGGCAGACCAAACTCATGGTTCTGTCGGCGCTTCCTCATTTTGTATATTTAGGCAGATGATCAAGTTTGACTTAAAGCTGGCTTCCCGCTACCATTAGAGTAATAATTATTCTTACTATTATGAGTGAATATAGATCGAATCAAAGTGGATTAGCTGGTGTAGAAGGGGTGAAATCTTTCAGAGGCACTGTAGGTCCGGGCGACGGGCATATATCAGAATCAGTCGTTGCCATGGAGGAGGAGGTACGAGCTTTTCAACAATTTTCAAGCGATCCGGTAGTAGTAGATAAAGAAGCAAGTTCCGTTGACAAGGAGGAGAAACCGGGCCCGGAAGACATAAAAAGAGAGAAACATCCCGGGTTAAGCCGCCGCAAGTTTCTGCAAGCTGCAGCCGCGGCCGGAGTAGCACTAAGCATAATGGGCGGCAAACAAGCTGAAGCTCAAGAAGCTTATCGCCGAATGACACCGAAAATAAGATTCTTCTTTAAAGGTCAAGGTGATGGTCAAGTCCGCGAGCTTTTGGTAGAGCAAAATACATTGACTAAAGGTGACATGATAGTGAATCAGCAGCTCATTCGTCAGCTTTATGAGAGTGATCTTGAAAACGTGCCAATGGACCGAACCAATCCAGAGCTGTCGGTAGACTTTACCGTAGAATTCGGATCGGAAACCAGCGCTACCGACTACTTGGCAGATGAGCGTAGCCGCCAAGCTTTTAAAAAAATAACAGATACTGTTAAGCGTTATGGGCGGCTGGTCGCAATTTTTGGCTGGCTAATTCCCAAGGGGGGTAGGGTCGTCGCCGAAACAGCGCAAGATGTTGTTTGGCAAATTCAGCGGAGCGAGGATTATCAGGCTTACGAAATAGTTTACGAGCGCATGCGGAAAGCGATGTTAAACGGCGACGCCACGGTTCGCCATTGGGACATAACCGCTGAGATGACTTTTAAAGATACTGCAGGCAAGCAAGTAAGGGGTCAGGCGGTTATGCCGGTTGATATTATGCAATATAATCGTACCGACGGCACCCAAGAATTTCGCCTTTTGGCTGGCGGAGATTATGATCCCACTGATAGTCGTCCGCATCTGGCTTTCAATCCAAAAACCCAGGATTACGAGATGGTCAAGCCCGTATTGCAGCAGCAAAAGGATAAGAAAGGCACGGTTATCGGTACTGAATATGTTTTGCCGGCCGGTTACGTGCCCGCGACTGCCCCCATGTTAATGTTGATGGGGAAAGAGCGGTGGTTTAAAGTTTTGCTCCCACGCACGCTTCAGAACGCCGCTGTCCCAGAAAAGTTTGTGCAGAAAGAGTAAATTTCTATTTGCTAAATTTTGGAAGCGCTTTCGATTTGGTCAAAGCCCAGTCGATAGCGTCTCTTATTTGATTTTATTCTGACTTCCGCACCCTTTTCATTTTTCTCGGGATTCGCAATATGTCGCGGGCAAAAGTATCGCTGCCTTCTACGTCGCGCTTATCTACGATCTCGAGCCGTTCTCTGATGGCCGCCACATCGTTTTTTAACGGTTTGAATTCGGAATAAAAGTCGCCTTTGGTTAAGGTGTCATCCAGTCTAGTGTAGATTTTTTTCACTTCTGCGTGAAAATATTCTTTAGTGACCAGGCCTTGGATTCGTTCCTCAAAATACTCCTTGGTGACCAATTTTTTCAATTGATCGTCGAAATATTCTTTGAAATATTCTTTAGTTAACTCGGCCATACAGTTTTTTGAAGATTTTTGATATACTGATGCTAGGATTTTAGCATAGCAGATGGAACTCAAAAATCCTTAAAGAAAAGCCCAATTCTTTTTAAAGTATTTAGCGGATTTTCGCCCTAAAATAAAACCAATTATGAAACTCTCGGTAGTTATCCCGGCCTATAATGAAGAAAATCGCATTGCCGATACCTTAAAGGATGTGGATGGGTATTTGGAAACCCATGTGGCCACAACCGGCAAAATTAGCGATTACGAAATCATCGTCGTGGTTAACGGCAGTAAGGATAACACCTACAACGTCGTTAAACAGTTAGAAGCCACTACGGTGCAAAAGGCCACGGCCATCAATTTAGAGCAGGGCGGCAAGGGTAACGCGGTCAAGCGCGGCATCCTCGACAAAGCCAGCGGCGACATCATCATGTTTATGGACGCGGACAACGCCACACCCATTTCGGAAATCGAGAAATTCTTGCCGCACTTTGACCAGGGCTTTGACGTGGTCATTGGCTCGCGCTACACCAATCCCGAACTGGTCAAGACCCATCAGCCCCTCTACCGCATCATTTTGAGCCGCCTAAGCAATTTGCTCATTCAAATAATGGCCGTGCCGGGCGTTAAAGACACCCAGCTGGGCTTCAAGGCCTTTACCAACAAAGCCGCCAAAGATATTTTTCCGTTCGTTACCATTAGCCGCTGGGGTTTTGATATGGAGGTGCTCACCGTCGCCTTGGCCCGCGGCTACAAAATCAAAGAAGTCGGCGTGTCCTGGACCGAGCATGGCGGCGGCCACGTGCCGCTCAAGGCTTACATAGAATCGTTAATTGATTTGATGAAAATCAAGTGGCGGCGGTTGACGGGAAGATATACCGCAAAGCCGATTGAAGCGTCAATTTGAAAAGCATTGATATGGGTTAGCCAACCCTGGTTTTAGCGGCAAACACCGCGGCCCTGCGGCAGCCGGCAAGGTTGAGAAATGATATGAAAAAATTTTGGAAAAAAAATGTAACGCGCTTTCCCAGCGCAGCAGCAAGCCTGCTGCTCATTTTTTCTGCCTGGCCCATTTCAGCGCAGCCCGTTTTTGGCGCGGCACCAGCCCAGCCATCATCTTATATAATCAAATTAAATGACGATGATGCCAGCGCGCTCAATTCCGTGGGCGGCAATCTTATCGCCAACCTTACTCCTCGTTTCACTTTTTCGACCAACCCAAATTTATCAAACATTTTTAGTTTCGATTCGGAACTGCCGCTGGAAGCACTCCGCGCGCATCTGGCCGGCCGCTACGTTTATCTCGAACCGGAATTGCAGATAACTACCGATGTGGCAGTGGTGGCCGACGACCCGGGTTTTACCCTTGACTCGACTAGCGTCGATCGCCAGTGGGGCCTGGCTAAAGCCAAGTTCCCCGATGCCTGGACCAAAACCACCGGAGCAAAGAATATTATTGTGGGAATTATCGACACAGGAGTTGACAAAACCCATTCGGACTTGTCCCGTACTCCGTTTTCTCCAGGTTATGACTTTTTGAAAAACACGGACATCCCTACCAATGTTAATTCTGACGACAATGGCCATGGCACGCTCGTGGCGGGTGTTATCGGGGCCACAGCCAATAACAAGACCGGCATTGCCGGCGGCGCCTGGCAGGTCAGAATTATGCCCTTAAAAGCCCTCGACACTACCGGTTCAGGTAATTCCTCGGATATTTCCGAGGCCATTGTCTGGGCCGCGGATCATGGCGCCAATATCATCAACATGAGTTTGGGCGGCATTGGCTTTGCCCATGACACGACTTTAGCCAATTCAATCAGCTACGCGTACAACAAAGACGTGGTTATTGTGGCCGCGGCCGGTAATGACGTGGCCACCACCGGCGGCAATCTGGACCAGGAGCCAGTGTTTCCCGTGTGCGACGACAATGGGGACAATATGATTATCGGCGTGGCGGCCACAGATTTTAACGACCGGAAAGCGGAATTTTCCAATTTCGGCAAGAGTTGTATTGATGTAGCCGCGCCGGGCCGGCGCATTCTTTCCACCATTAATTTTGATCCGGTTACCCACGCGCGAACTCCGAATGCTTATGCTTACGCTTCGGGGACATCCATGGCCGCGCCGCTGGTAACGGCCGAAGCCGTGCTGATTAGGGCCCAGTCGCCTACGGCGACCAACCGGCAGATCCGCGACCGGATTATTGCCACGGCCGATAACATTGACGTTAACAATTTAACGCGCTGCAACGGCGGATCCTGCCAGGGGCTCTTAGGCGCCGGACGGATTAACGTCGCGCGGGCTTTGGCCGAAGTTATTTTGCCGCCTAAAGTTTTAGAAGGGGATTTGGTGCGGTTAAATAATGGAGCCAGTAACGGCAGACTTTATTACATCAGCGGCGGCAAGCGGCATATAGTGATACCGTTCGTGCAGCGGGAGCGCTTTGCCGGCACAGCCATTAAAAAAGTTAATGAACAGGACATCGCCCAATTCCCCGAAGGCGCTCCGGCCGAGCCGCAAGACGGCACCTTGATCAAGTCCACGACCGAAGCCGCAGTCTATTACATGAGCAAGAGTTTCAAACAGCCCGTGACTGCTCAAGTGTTTGCCGCGCGGCAATTTAGTTTTTCCAATGTGGTGGTTTTGGCGCCGGACGAAGTTGCGGGGTGGCTGTTGGGCAGTTTTTTGCCGCCCCCTGAAGGCACGCTGGTTAAGACCCAGCGCAATCCTACGGTTTACTGGGTCGTAGGGGACACTCTGCATCCCATCAATTTCGGTTTTTATACTGCCCGCGGCTTGAATATTTTTCCCATAGTCGTGGTGTCGGACAATGATATGAAAAGTTTTGCCAAGGGCGAACCGTACATTCGCTGATATTTATAGGGCTTGATGAGTGCCGGCCTCAACGGCTGGCGTAACGAATTTTTTACCTGCCCGTCGTCTATAATAACAACGTTTAATATTTTCCTCGTCATGAAGAAACAAAAAGGCATATTTGCGGGAAGTTTGGTTACGATGCTGTTGCTACTGTTGCTGCCTGCGCTTGTACTGACTGGTTTGATATTGCCGGCTGGTTTGATTTCTCCCGGCCCTGCTTTGGCCCAGGTGACTTTTGATCAATTATCACAAGCTCAACCACAAGGTCAAACCCAAACCCAACCGCAATCCCAATCTCCAACTCAATCATCCCAATTGCCGAGCTCGCTTGATTCCAATTTTAATCCCAATAGACTTATTGACGATAAAGTCTTCAGCGATACGCAGACTTTTGGCGGGGCCGAAGGCGTGCAGAAATTTTTAGACACTTACCGCAGTCCGCTGGCCGATACCGCGCCGGCTTTTTTGGCGCAGCTGAAAGAACCCAGCAGCGTTTCCTTGAAAACCGCGCTAGGTGACCCGCGCCCGAATTTGGGACGCCTGCGCACGGCCGCCGAACTCATTTGGGACGCGGCGCAGTACTCCGGGCTGAACCCGCAGGTTATTCTAGTGACTTTGAACAAAGAACAGGGTTTGATTACGGCCCAGCGCCCCATCAATCCTGCAACTTTTCAGACGGCGCTGGACCACGCCATGGGCTTTGGCTGTCCGGACAGCGGGGGCTGCAGCGATCTTTTCCCCAGCTTTTACTATCAGTTGTTCGGCAACCTCGACTCCGACGGCAACCGCTATTTGGGCGCGGCGGCCTCGCTCATGAAGTCCTTTAACACGCCGGGTGGGCGCGGTCCCGCCATAAACGGCGGAGCCGCCCAAGTCGGCGAAACTATTTCTTTAAGCAACACCCAAGGCGCCCCGTACAACTGTCCGGCCACGCAAACGGTGACGCTGTCCAATAAAGCCACGGCCGCGCTCTACCGCTACACGCCCCACGTCTGCAACGGCAACTACAATTTTTATAAATTCTCTATCGCCTGGTTCAAATATCCCAACGGCACTTTACTGAAGCTGAAGAAAAAGAAAGAGGTTTATATTATCCAAAACGGCGTGCGTTTGCTGGTGCCGGAATTCGTGGCCAAGGTCCGGGGCCTGAATTTATCCTCGGCGCTCACGGTTTCTCCGAATGAGATAGAAAATTATCAGGTTGATAAGCCCCTTGGCCCGGTGGACAATACTATTGTCAAAGTCGCTGACCAGCCGCAACTGTACGTTTTTATCAGCAATATCAAACACCCGGCTTCGGAATTCGTCATTAAGCAGCGCGGCTTGAATCTGGCTGCTGTATTGAGCGTTAGCCCGGCTGACGCGAAATTGTTCGAACAGGGGCCCGTGCTAACGCCCAACGACGGCACAGTCCTGCGCGGCCAGACTAACTTCGCAGTCTATTTGGTTGATAAGGGCAGTTTGAAATTATTCAGCGCCTTTACTTTTGGCCAGCAGCAGGCCGTGGGGAAAATGCAGGTTATTCCCGACAGCGAAATTGACAGCTACCCCAAAGCCGGTTTCGTGGCCCCGCTCAACGGCAGCTTGATAAAATCCGACAAAGATAACACGGTCTTTGAAGTCTTTGATAGTTTGAAACACCCCATAAGCGGAGAGCTGTTTAAGAATCGGGCTTTTAGCTTCAAGAACGTGGCAACTTTGAGCTCCGATGAAGTCAACGCGCTGGCGCCGGGCACATTCGTGACGCCGAGCGAGCGCACCTTCTTTAAGATCACCCAAACCGGCCAGCTCTACATTTTCAAAGCAGGATCTAAGCATCTCATTTCCGCATTCGTGGCCAAACAGCGCGGGATAACGCCGGATTATACTTTTGACCAGGGCGAGGCCAGGGACTGGCTTGAAGGCATTGCCATTCCGCCGCGCGACGGCACTTTAGTCAAAGGTAACGCCGACGGTACGGTATACGTGGTGGAAAAAGGCCAGTTGCGCGGTTTGACCGGCGCCGCCTTTAGCGCGCGCCGCTACAATTTCAAAAATGTTAACGTGTTGCCGCAGCAAGAGGTGGACGCTTACGCCAAGGGCGAGGCGATTGCGAAGTAGCGTATTTATCGCCATAGCCTCTTTGTTGCTTCCGACCGCTCGCTCGTCCAGCGCCTCGCTCGCTCTGTCCTCGCCCGATTCCCGACTGCGTCGGGGCCATGCAATCGGGCTGCGGATAGTGGTCATCAACAAAGAGGCTATGGCGCCGTATATGATACAATAAAGCGTATGCCGTCCGCATCGCGCAATATTTTTTGGCTGTCAGTATCACGCATTACCGCGCTGGTGCTGTTATTTTTGGCCTACCGACAGCTGTTTGGCTACCTGGGGCCGCACGGTACGGGCCAGCACCAGTTTGTTTTGTCGTTCGTCACCATCTTCGGCGTCATCATTGACTTCGGCATGCAGCAGTATATTGTTAAGAAGATGAGCGTGGAGCCCGAGCGGGTGAAAGAATATTTCCATCACTATTTGGGCGTCAGCGCGGTGCTGGCTTTGGCAGTCTATGGGGCCCTGCTGGGCGTCGCCCGGGTCAGCAACTTCGAGCCGATAGTTTTTTACGCCATCGCCGTAGCCGGCTCTGGGCTGATTATCAGCGCCTTAACCTATCCTTTCCTGGCCGTGATGAGCGCCTTTCAGGATTTAGGCAAGGTCGCGTTCATCAACTTTTTGAGTTCCCTGGTCAACATCGTCATAATATTTTTGACGATAATTTTTCATCGCTACATTGTATTTTTGGTTTTGGTCCAACCGTTTTCGGCGTTCATTTGCCTGATTTTTTATTTGATTTTCGTCCGGCGTTACCTGCCGCGCCCCGAATATCTCAAAGTATTTTCTTCGTTAAACGGCCGGGTGGTTAAGCAGATGGCCAAGCATGTCCTGCCGTTTGCTTTGCTGGTCGGTTTCAGCACCATTTATAACCGGATCGATATCGTGATAATAACGCGGCTGCTGGGTTACAGCCCGGCTGGACTGTATACGGCGGCCTACAAGTTTTTTGATCTGGTGGCTTTTTTCCCGGCTGTGGTTTCCCATTCTTTGTATCCGATGTTCGCGGGTTTGATGGCCCGGCAGGCGCTGGGCGAGGTTAAGCAGAGCTTGGAAAAGTATTTGCGATTTTTAGTGGCCGTGGCCGTCCCTATGGCCGTGGCCGGCTCGCTTTTGGCCCGGCCCATGATTTTGCTTTTGACCAACGATGCGCGCTACCTTGATGCGGCTCCGGTTCTGGCTGTTTTAGTTTGGGCGCCGGCATTGTTATTTATTTACATCGTGGCCAACTCTCTGGTGATTTCCCAGCTGACTAAGTTTGCGGTCATAATCACCGGGGCCAACGTCTTAATTAACATCGTCGGCAACTTGATTTTATTGCCGCGCATCGGCATTATCGGCGCGGCCATTATGACCGTGGCTTCGGAAGCGCTCCAAGCTATTTTTTATTTTTATTTTATCCGCAGCAAGCTGACGCGGTTCGACTTTTTCAGCTGGTGGTGGCGGCCGATTCTGGCCAGCTTAGTGATGGGCGTGGTGGTTTGGTATGTCCGCGACTACGGTCTTTTCTTGAGCGTGGCAATTGGCGGCGCGGTTTACGTCGCGGCGCTGGCCGTGGCGGGCTTTTTCCAGCGGGGCGATTTGGCCTTGGCCAAGCAGCTGCTGAATTTTAAGTCGGCTGGACAGAGTTAGCTAGAAGCGATATGCCGCGCGACAAAAAAATCCGTATCATGGTTTTTGGCACGTTTGACGTAATTCATCCCGGCCATTTGCATTTTTTCCGGCAGGCCCGCGCGCTGGCGCGGTCTCCGGCACGGCCCTATTTGATTGTTTCCGTGGCGCGGGATGTTAATGTCAAGCGCATCAAAGGCCGCGCGGCGCGGCGCAACGAGCGCCAGCGCCTGCAAGCGATTAAAGAATTATCGGAGAAAGTATCAAAAACTGCTCAATCAAACAGTCCTAAAATAATTGATAAGGCGGTGCTTGGGGGGTTGCGCGACCATTTGCCCCATATCATCAGGGAGCGGCCGGATATTATCGCGCTAGGACATGACCAAGTTGAATACACCCGCGGCCTGCGTGCGGCCTTAAAACGGCTCGGTTTGAATATAAAAATTGTCCGGCTCAAGCCGTTCCGGCGCGGCCGCTATCGCTCTTCACTTTGGCCCAGACCCGCTAAGGCTGCCAAAGAGCCCTTTTAGCAAAAATTGAAATGCGGTTTAGCGCGGCTTGAACAGCAGGGGAGTATCATGGACAGGAAAGGAGTTTTCATGTCCAAATTTTTTTCTATGCGCGATTTGCCGCCGGAAGAGCGGCCGCGCGAACGGCTGGCCAATTTGGGGCCAACGGCGCTGTCGGTGCAGGAATTGCTGGCGCTAATTTTAGGTCGCGGCATTAAAGACGGCCCGGTGCTCATGATCGCCCAGATCGTGTTGTCGCGCTTCGGCACGCTTTCCGGATTGGCCGGGGCATCGCTGTATGATTTGCAGGCCACGCCCGGCGTGGGCTTTGCCAAAGCCACCCAATTGGCCGCCTGCTTTGAGCTGGGCAAACGGTTTGAGCAGGCCCGCAATGTGCAAACGCTCAACGAGGCCGTCATTATTTCGGCCTACGATATGTATCTGCTGGCGCGCCATCGGCTATCGTCGTACGCTAAAGAGCACTTGCTGGTGCTTTCGTTTGATGTGCGGCGCAAACTTTTAGGCATAGACACCGTGAGCGTGGGCACGCTGGACGCCAATTTAGTCCACCCGCGCGAAACCTTTGCCGTGGCCATCCGCCGCCACGCCGCCAGCGTGGCTATTGTGCATAACCATCCTTCCGGAGATTTAGAGCCCTCGCAAAACGACATAGAAGTCACCAAGCGCCTGGCCACCGCCGGCAAAATTATGGGCATTGAGGTTGTGGATCATCTCATAATTTCCGAACAGGGATTTTTCAGCTTCCGCGAGCGCAATTTGCTCTGATTGCCCGAGTCCATCATCAAAGTAGTAGAAAAATAAGCAAAAATGAACTTTCCCGCGGAGTTCATTTTTATTTGATAAAATTTTCACAAACATTCTATCTGAAAACCCTTGACAAAATTTCTTGATGTACATTATTATGTACATATAGAGTTTTAACATAAATAATCATGAAATCAAATACCATAATGTCATTGTCAGAGGCCAGGAAAAGGATCTTTGAAATTGCCGGAAAAGTTCAGGAGCCCGAGGTTTACTTTACGCTCACTGAAAAGGGCCAGCGCAAAGTTATAATTATGTCAGCCGATGAATTTGATTCGCTCATGGAAACCATGGAGCTTCTGGGAGACCCGGAGCTTATGAAAGAAATTGAGGAAGCAGAAAAAGAATACAAAAACGGCGAAATTTATTCCTGGGACGAAGTAAAACAGCAACTGCGTTTGGTGGAAATGCCGCAACTTCTGCGCGACCAGCCCCTGACGCTATATAAATATCAGGCTAAAAAGCGTAAATCAATAAAATCGAAAAAGAAAAAATAAAGTATGGTCGCTCCGTATCATCTCATATTAACAAAACAGGCGGCCAAAAACCTTCATCGCATCCCGCTTCCGTGGAGGCAACGGCTTATTTTGACCCTAGATCTTCTCCCTGCGGATCCGTATAAGGGCGAAAAACTAGGAGGCCGGCTGGAAGGCAAGCGCAAGCTTAGGGTCTGGCCATATCGTTTAATTTACAGACTGGACGATAAAAACAAGGTCATTGTTGTGTTATGGATTGAGCGCCGCCAGGCTGCGTATAAGTAATTTTTATGTGATAAAAAATGCCCAGATACCGTAAAATCAAAATCGTCTGCGATGCCACCTGCCGCATGCCCGATAACCGTCTCACCGGTTATAGCTACGCTAAAGGCAAATCGGCTTGCGGGTTTGTGGTGGTGGACGAGCAAGGGGCCATTGTGGAACAGCGCTCCAAGTATTTGGGTGAACTGACCATCCCCCAGGCAGAATATTCTAGCTTGATTTTCGCGCTGGACGGCGCCGTGGAATTTTGCCGGCAGGATGTGGATGTATGGATGGACAGCGAGCTGGTGGTGAAGCAGATGAACGGCGACTATTGCATTCGCTCGGAGGCCGTGAAATTATTGTTTGATGAGGTCAAGCGGTGCGAGCAGAGGTTTTTGGGGCGCGTGAGCTATTTTCATCACAGCCGCGGCAGTTTCTGGGCCCGCCAGGCCGATGGGTTGGCCAACGCCGAGTACAGCCGGAATCAGGCGGGGTAGGGGGCTTGGGTGAGGACCGAGGACTTTTATTTTTTTTCCGGTAATGTTAAGATATGATCCCAGCGCCTGACTGGCCGACAACCCCGTTGCGATCCGTGATATTGATTCATGGAGAACTCTGTGAGCGGGGTGAGGGCTAGTCGGCCAAGTCAGGCGCGAGTAAAGAGGATTTTTTTGTTCGCGGCTTGAGCACCCACCCTGGGTTGCTCCGACCCCAGGGGGTGTAAACGAGCGAAAGCCTTTGTGGTGAGAGGCTTTCGCTGCTCGCCGCGAACGCCCCGCTTTCTTGAGCAGACCAGGAAAGCGGGGAGGCGCCGGTCACGGGCCCCCTGGCCCGCACAACATGTGACCGGCTGCCGCCGGGGCTGGTGCGCGCCGTCGTGGACGCCGCCACCAGCCCTTGGTCTCTATTTTTACTTGTCCAGAGTTTGTTATCATATCCACAGCCACAGTTTTTGAAATCAATTTGCCACTACTTTTTTATGGTTAAATCCTCATTTTTAAACTCCATGGCTCCTGCCGACAAAAAAGACAAAATCGCCAAAACCGAAGACGAGTGGCGCCGCCAGCTTTCGCCCGAGCAGTATCGCGTTTTGCGCCAGGCCGGCACCGAAGCGCCGTTCACCGGCGAGTATTACAACACTCACGACAAAGGCATGTTCAAATGCGCGGCCTGCGGCAACGAACTGTTTTCATCGGACACAAAATTTGAATCCGGTAGCGGCTGGCCCAGCTTTTATCAACCCGTAAATAATAAGAATGTGGAAACGCGCACAGACGCCAGCGGCGGCATGGTGCGGCAGGAAGTAGTATGTCGGCGCTGCGGCTCGCACTTGGGGCATGTTTTCCCCGACGGCCCCCAGGACAAAACCGGCTTGCGCTACTGTATAAATTCGTGCGCGTTAAAAATGGAGAAGGAATAAAAGAAATAAGAAGATGGAACTCGGGGAAGCTAACCGGGTTACCCAGGCCGCCGGCCCGAGCTTTTTTATTTTGTCCGAGTTTGGTAGACTTCTTTTGCCGCCTGGAACACATAAGTTAGGCTCGAAAGAGTAGGTCTGGTGGCAAGGCGATTATTCCCGATTCTTCCCACATCGCCTCTGTTTAATTTGCCATAAAAGTCTGCTAAACTTAAGCTAAAGAATTAATAATCTTATGCGAACAATCTACAAAAATTGTCAGAGTTGCGGCATGCCCTGAACTAGAAATAAAATATATAAAGATGCTCGAACTAGGAACCAGGTCATTTCAAGACATACCACTTACAAAGGAGGAACGCGCAAAGCGGCTGGAGAAAGGCGAACCGCGCTTGCCAGGGGCGCCCGAAACCGCTGAAGATTCGATTTTTGCCAGTTTGAACATAGAAGCTTTTGAACGCGTTTCCCAGGACACTACTCAATATCAAAATACTCCGCAGGCGAAAAAACGCAGGATGGCGCAGCGAGAACGCTTGCGGGGCCTTTTGAATAACTCACAGGCTTATACCGAGTACTTTGACACTTTGCATTTAGTTGAGGGTTTATGGGATGATCGTAAAGAAAACCTGGAGGATTACGAAAAGCAATTCCAGGAAAATTTTGATCGCTACCTTAGAGAGATTACCAAGTATAACCCGGACATGCTTAGGCAATGGCTTGAGCTGGCCGTTCATAGTAATGTTTATCGTGAACAGGCCGAGAAAATTGTCCGTTCAAAGTATGAACATTGCAAGACTCACGAAGAGACAATTGATTTTCTTTACGCTTTTGCCCAGGCTGTATTGCTGACTGAAGATAAGGGCGCATATGAGTTGGGTATGAAGGCATTGTGCTGGAATACAGAAATGCTTAAAGCGGATTCAAAAGGCCTTCGCCAGTATATTGAAGCTTCGGTTATGGATAAGGACGATTTATTGCAGAAACAGCAGGAAGTGGACAGTGTTCTGTATGTATTTGCAAAAAAAGTTGTGCCGGATGATTTTGCGGCCTATGAAAAGCACCTGAATGATGCCGTGGGCGATACCCGGGTTGAACAATTACTGGCATCCTTAAAGCAGCGGGATCAAAAGCGTTATGATAAGCTCGTCGCCTTTTTGTTGCGCCAGGATTCAGATGGAATCCGTTCGGTATCTATAAAAAATGATGCCAAAATTGAATGGCCGTATACCCTTATGCTTCACGGCGGCCCGTTGCGCAAGTTATTAAACGAGCGCATGGCTCAAGAAGACGAGTCGTTCGTAAGTTTGACCTTGCCGATCCAGGGCGATGCGATTTTCAAGGAAATAGACGCTGGAAGCTTAAGAGAAACAATTCTTTATGATTTTAATAGTGTTTCTGATTCTGCAAACGAGTTCGCTGACCCGGATATAATAAAGAGCCTGTTTTATTTATCTCCGGAACTGGACAAGGAAGCCATGGAAAAATTGGCCAATGATGTGGTTGAGCTGCGGCGGGAAATTATGCATGATTTGACTCACTCGCTAAGTAAGAGGGGTGATAAGATGCTCATAGTTGACCCCGGCTTGCGGCAATTAGGCTTCCGTAGTTTTATTTTTGAATTTGGTGATCCCGCCAGCAGGACTAAAGTTACCGTGGAAGTGGGTAAAGCAAAGCTCATAGTTGAGTTAAATGACGATCTGGTTATGGAACCTTTGGGAGATAAGGGCAAGTTTCCGGTATCGTTTGAACGCCGCGCTTTCCTTGAGCATTCAATTTTGTCGCATTTGTATGAATTGCAGTGCACAGACAGGGTTTCTCCCGGCTCGCATGAAAGTAGCCGCAGCCATGGCGATGCAGTAATCAGGCAGAAAGAATTTACCAGCCGCCGCGCCCATTTGCGTAAACTGCCTCCAGGCAAAGCTTTTTCAAAGGAAGCTTTGGAGGCAGGATTAAATGATCTTAGAGGTTTTGATCTGGTTCGGATTAACTCTGAATTGGGTTTGACCCAGGCCACAGGGCAAAAGACTTACGTTAAAGAAAAAGATGAAGTTGCTATTGGTAGGCGGGACCCAGTTGTGTCCAGGGCACCCAAGGCCATGGACAGATACCGCAGCTTAGTCCAAAAGGTAGATCCTCCGGAAAATTTGCCGGTTGAGGAATGAAGCGAGCTGGCAATAGAGAGCGGCTTACCAGTCTTTTTTTGGTAAATTCCCTGGTTGTTGAATTTTAGCTAAACTAGAGATAAAGAATCGATAAACTCATGCAAAACGCGCCAACTATATACAAAAATTGTCAGAGTTGCGGCATGTCCCTGAAGAAAGATCCACAGGGTGGGGGAACCGAGCTTGATGGCAGCAAATCATCGATGTATTGCAGCAGGTGCTATGCGGGCGGCGCGTTCACCGCGTCCGATATGACCGTGGGGCAAATGCAGGAATTGGTCAAAGGCAATCTAGATTTTGTGGTGGTGGGGCCGCCTGGAGTTTTTCTGGTTGAAGTAAAAAGCCACGGCGGAAAAATAGACTTTGATGGTTATGGGCTTACCTTAAACGGCAGAAGTTTTACAGACAAAGATTTTTTGCGCCAAGTCCACGGCCAAATGTGGGCCTTGAGAAAGTATTTAGAAGCATCGCTGGGAGCAGCTCCTTACATTCATTCGGTCATGGTTTTTTCCAGCCGCTACGCCAGCTTGCATTTTGGCTATAAACCAGTCAATAATGTGTACATAGTTCAAAAAGACTTTCTTCTGGGTCTGTTCGATCAATTTCCAAAGTATAATTTTGCTGTTGCTAGAGAAAGAATCGAGGACATTTTCCTTAAAGCTACGAATAAAAAATGAACGGACAAAATAGAGAAGACATTCATCCCGGCCTGACCGTAGACATCGCGCGCAAAGAAGACCAGCGCGCGGGCCAGCTCACGCGCGGCATTGTGGCGGATATTTTAACCAGCTCCGCGCATCATCCCCATGGCATCAAGGTGCGGCTGGAGAGCGGAGAAGTCGGCCGGGTGCGGAACATTATCGAATCTCAAGCCCAATGACCGACGAAGAATTTGAACAACTGGTCAATGACGGCATCAAGGCCATCCCGAAAAAGTTTTTGGATTTGATGGATAATGTGGCCGTGGTCATAGACGACGCGCCGACTCCGCTGCAGCTGGGAAAGAGTAAGCTTAAGCCGGGCTGGACGTTGTTTGGGCTGTACGAAGGCGTGCCGCGCACCAAGCGCGGGCCAGCTTACTCCGGCGTCCTGCCGGACAAGATCACGATTTTTCGGCGGCCCATTGAGCAGGCGGCATTGGGGATGGGGGCGGCATCGGGGGCGGCTGA
>CAYJQY010000003.1:39861-47247 GCA_964372905.1 uncultured Candidatus Saccharibacteria bacterium | reverse complement strand
GGCATCGGGGGCGGCTGACGGACCGGAGTCTGCAGCCATAAAAGAAATTGTCAGGCGCACGGTTTGGCACGAAATCGCCCATCATTTCGGCATGGACGAGGCAGAGGTTCAAAAAGCGGAGAGGAAGCGCGGGAGGCGGTAGAATCAATGCTTCGCTATATTATGAATACCGATCAATCAGCAGTTTGCCAGTTTGCTGAAGCCGGATTAGTATATAGGCATGGCTAAATCGGAAATTTCCCGGGTCAGGATTCATTATCGGGATGATAATGCCCAGGCGCGGGCCTGGCGGAAAAAAATTGAGGCCTGGCTTCTGCGCGAGCATCCCGAAGCTAAAGTAGATGACCGGCGCTATCAGGCTCTTATTGTGCTGGGCGGCGACGGCACGATTTTGGAGGCGGCGCGGGAGTGCCAAGGCAAAAACGCCGTCATCGTGGGGCTGAATCTGGGCACTGTGGGCTTTTTGGCCTCGGCCCGGCGCCCGCCGGAGTTTTTATCTGCCCTTGAGAAATTTTTTAACGGAAAGTATGAAGTTTCCGAACGCAATGTTATCCGCGCTTCCGTGTTGCGCGGCCGGAAAAAAGTTTTCACGGCCACGGCGCTCAACGAACTGGTCATAATGAATCCGCTTGGCATGGTGAACATTCAGGTATATGTGAACGGCCATGAGGCGCAATCCATTGCGGGCACCGGCGTCATGGTGGCCACTTCTACCGGTTCAACCGCTTACAATATTTCCGCGCACGGCCCGGTGGTTATGCCTTCCAGCCAGAATTTCATTCTCACGGAACTGCTCGACCACAATATCCCTACGCCGAGTCTGGTGTTGAGCGACCGCTATAAAATTGAACTGCGGATAAAACATTTTCGCAAGCGCGAACTGATTTCGGTTACCAAAACCGGCCAGAAAGTTGATGTTTTGTTCATTGCCGACGGGGAACGCTTGTATCCCTTGCGGGTCAAGGATGCAGTGCTGGTGGAGCGCGCCCCGTTCACCATAAAGTTTGCCGAATTTGAAAAGAATTATTTCTTAAAGAGTCTGCAGGAGAAGTTTGCGTTTAGGTAATTGATTAAGTTTTAATATTATGGCTCCAGAATCGCGAAGATATATCCCAGATAGTGAAAGAACCATGGAGGGGATAATCGCTGATGTTACTGATAGAATTGCATTTCGCGAACTTCGTGATCCAGTGTCTCCTCCGGATCCAGCATTCAATCCAAACCAATCGGGGCCGAGTAATGCTGCATTGGCGAGAATAAGAGCAGCTAAAAAACCTCAACGCAAGCGGCCGAGGCGGCGGAGCTAGGAGTTTTTAATTTTGACCATGCGCATCGCCATTGAAGCCGAGCGGGCCAATCATCCGCAAAAAACCGGCGTGGAGCACTACGCCCATCAGCTCATTGTGCATTTGGCGCAAATTGACCATGACAACGAGTATGTTCTGTATTTGCGCACGCCGCCCGAGCCCTGGTTTTTGAATTTGCCGAAAAATTTTCGCGTAAAAGTTATGCCGTTTCCCAAGTTTTGGACCCAGATTCGCTTGAGCTGGGAATTGTGGCGGCATCCCGTGGACGTTCTTTTTATTCCCGCCTCGGCTCTGCCGTTCATCCATCCTAAAAAATCGGTGGTGACGATTCACGACATGAACTGGAAATATTATCCGGAAACCGATACCTGGTTCATGCGCAATTATCTGCGCTTGTCGTATTGGTATATTACCCGGCACGCCTGGCGGATTATCGCCATTTCCGAATCCACGCGCAAAGATCTGCTTAAATTTTATGCCCTAGCGCCGGAAAAAGTCGCGACCGTGCATCATGGTTATGAGCCGGTGGGGGAGCGCTTGGCAAGAATTGAATTGAGCGATGAAACGCGCGCGCGCCTTCCGGAAAAATATATTCTGTTTTTGTCCACGCTCCAGCCGCGCAAAAATTTGGTGCGGCTGATTGAGGCGTTCCGCGCTTTGAAACAGGAGCATCCGGAGTTGCCGCACAAACTGGTAGTGGTGGGCAAACCGGGTTGGAAGTATGAGCCCATTCTGGCCGCCATTGAACGCAACCGCGACATCGTGGTGTATTTGAATCATGTTTCTGATGATGACAAGTGGGCGATTTACCGGCAGGCCGCGCTGTTCGTTATGCCGACTTTGTACGAGGGCTTTGGCCTGTGGATTTTGGAAAGTTTTGAGTGCGGCGTGCCGGTGGCCGTGTCGCGCGTGGCCAGCCTGCCGGAAATTGCCGGCGAAGCGGCACTCTATTTTAACCCCTTTGATATTAACGAGATCAAGCGCGCGCTGCGGCAGATTTTGTTTGATAAAGCCCTGGCCGATAAATTGGCGGCGCGCGGCCGCGAGCGGCTGAAAAATTTTGGCTGGCCGCAGTGTGCCGAGCAAACCTTAAAAGTTTTTATCAGTTAATTATCTGTTGATGCAAAATTGATGATGCAACTCCCTTTCGGACAAACGCGCCTGATGAGCGTAAAATATTTTCTCTGGCTGTTCCTGTTCTGGCAGGCCATTGCCGTTTATTTGATGGCCGTCGGCGCGTGGCCGTTGTGGGTGGTGTGGCTTACGGCGGCCGTTTCGGCAATATTTATTGTGCTGGCCTCAAGCTACCACGCCGTTTTGCTGCTGATTTTGTCCATTCCTTTTTACGTGGCCCTGCCCTACGTTCATAACAACAGCATAGCCAGCTGGCGCGCGTTGTTTGTCTTGGCCTTTGTTGTGTGGCTCGTCCGGTTTATCCGTGAAATTTGGGACGATGTCGCCGCGCCCCGTCCGTTTAAGGAAAAATTTAACCGGCTGTTTGCGGCCATTCGAGAACTTTTCAATCCCTGGGACCGCTACGCCGGCTTGCTGCTCTTGGTCATGCTCGGCTCGGTTTTCATTGCGCGCTTTCCCGTTGAATCCATCAAACAAATTATTTTTTTATTTAATCTTTATCTTTTGTATATTTTGGCGGCGGCGTGCGTGCGGACAAAGGAGCAGATTGCGGAAACCATAAAGTACGCGGCCGTATCCATGGCCATAATTGTGGGTTTGGGCTATGTCCAGCTCGCCGTGACTTTTATTCTTCCCCAAACCTTTTTTTGGCAGTATTGGGCCACACACGTGTCCCAGTTGTATTACGGCCCGGCTTTGGCCCACGTGCTGACCTATTCCAACTCCTGGTTCTCCTACGTCAGCGCCGTACCTGAATTGCGCATGTTCAGTATCATGCCGGATTCGCATTCGTTCGCCGTGGTCGCCGTGTTCCTGATTGGATTTACGCTGGCTTTGACTTCGCTGTATCTATCAAAAAAGAGCGTGAAAAAGAAGCTGGCGCAGGCGCCTACCCAGGAGCCGGCGCAGGCCCAGGCGCCGCCAGCCGACGCCGGCATGATCAAGAACTTGATGCCCAGCAAAGCCGGTTACTTGCTCTGGAACTCTATCCGCCTTAGTGGGCTGGCCATAATTTTTTCGGGCACGCGCGGCGTTTGGGTGGGCCTGCTCCCGCCGCTGACCGTAAGCGTCTGGCTGTTTTTCCGGCGCCGCGCCCGACCCATCATGAAAAAAATGATCATCACCGCTCTGCTCATTATTTTGTTCTTCGCTTTGTCGCCGCTCATTAACGGCGCGTTGGATTATCTCCGCGTCAGCACTTTCCAGGAAAATTTTCTCCAGCGCGCCTCGACCATTTATGATCTGACCGAAGATTCCAACCTCGGCCGGTTGATAATATGGGAAAACAGTTTGCGCTACGGCGTCTCGCATCCCTTGGGTGTGGGTTTGGGCAATTTCGTGGTGTCGCTGGTCGAGAATATTCCATCGGATGCGACTTTTGACCAGGTCGCCGGGCAGAACAACTTGCGCTACAATTTGCCGCAGAAATTTGTGAGCGCCCACAGCTTGTACCTTGATATTTTGGTTGAGCTCGGGGTGGTTGGCTTAATTGTCTTTCTGGCTTTCTGGGGCAGTTATTTTGGCGCGGTGGGCAAATTTTTCCGCCGCTTCGCCGGCGAAGATAATGTTTATGTTACGTTTGTCGTCACTTTGGGCTTTATCTTCCTCTGGTTGTTGGCTTACGGAATTTTTGATGTTACGCTGTTTAATGATAAGATATTGATGTATACTTTTATCAGTCTGGCTTTGAGCGGGACGATAATGCGCCGGCCGTATAGCCATTAAGATAGTCGCAAGCATCTATGATTGACAGCACGAAGATCGACAGCAAAAATGAAAACCTTCTTGACCCAACGGCGCCCAGCCCTTATTATTCCAAAACTTGGCTGCGGAACCTGATTGCGGTTGTCGTTATTGCCGGCATTGCTTTTTCTGCCGGCGCCTCGTACGGCCGCAAGGGCCTGGTTTTTGAGCCCAAGGACTTTAAAATCCTCAATCAAAAAGATAAAGTTGAGGACGTTGATTACACTTTGCTGTGGGACGCGATTAGGACTGTTAGCGACAATTATATCGAGCGGCCGGTGGATCAGCAAAAGATTTTGTACGGCGCGGTTCAGGGCGCGGTTTCGGCCGCCGGCGATGAATACACGGAATTTTTTGATCCCGAGGAGCTGCAAAGTTTTAAGACTGACTTGAAGGGCACCTTTGAAGGCATCGGCGCGGAGATCGGCAAAAAGAACGGTAACATCATGATTGTCGCGCCTTTGGATGAAAGTCCGGCCAAGCGCGCGGGGATTTTGGCCAACGACGTAATTGTTCAGGTTGACGGCGAGATTACATCTAACTGGTCGGTGGACGAGGCGGTAAAAAAGATTCGCGGGCAGAAGGGCACAAAAGTGACTTTGACCTTGTTCCGCGAGGGGAGGGCCAAGACCTTTGACGTCACCATTACCCGCGAGCAGATTTCGGTCAAGAGCGTGAAGCTGGAGTTTAAGACTGTGGGCGCAAAAAATATTGCCGTTCTCACCGTGTCGCGCTTCGGCGATGACACCAGGTCTTTGTTTGATGGGGCAGTGAATAGCATTCTGTCCCGCAAGGTTGACGGCTTGGTTCTGGATTTGCGCAACAATCCGGGCGGGTACTTGCAGACTTCGGTTGACGTGGCGTCCGACTGGGTGGCGGAAGGAAAATTGGTGGTCAATGAACAGCGCGGCGACGACAGCTCCATTCCTTATAATTCCTTGGGTTACGGCCGGCTGAAAAACATCAAAACCGTTGTTTTGATAAACGGCGGGTCGGCTTCGGCCGCCGAAATTTTGGCCGGGGCCCTGCAGGATTACAAAATAGTCCCCTTAATCGGCGAGAAGAGCTTCGGCAAGGGCAGCGTACAGGAACTGTTTGATTTGCCCGATAACTCGGCCGTGAAAATCACTGTGGCTAAGTGGATTACGCCCGGCGGCAAGAATTTGCACAAAGATGGCCTGACGCCGGACATTGAGGTTAAACGTACTGAGGATGACATAAATGCCAGCAAAGATCCTCAACTGGATAAGGCGCTGGAGGAAGTTGTAAAATAATATCAAATTATACTAACGGAACGATCGACCCAAAAGGTGTTGCGTTTTGATTTTCTGCAGTTTCGTTGTAAAATAAACGCATGACCGCCAACGAATTGCGGACCAAATTTTTAGATTTCTTTAAGTCAAAAGGCCATAAGATTATACCTTCGGCCTCGCTCGTGCCGGAAAATGACTCGAGTGTCTTGTTCACCATGGCCGGCATGTTTCCGCTTGTGCCGTACTTCATGGGTCAACAGCACCCAGCGGGCAAGCGCGTGGCCAATTCTCAAAAGAGCATTCGCACCATAGACATAGACGAAGTTGGCGACGATACGCACAACACTTTTTTTGAGATGCTCGGCAATTGGAGTTTCGGCGATTATTTTAAAAAAGAGGCGATTGAGTGGAGTTTTGAGTTTTTGACCCATAAAAAGTGGCTGGGTTTGCCTTTGGAGCGTCTGGCGTTTTCCGTTTTTGCCGGGGATGCTGACGCGCCGCGCGACGAGGAATCAGCTGCGGTTTGGCTGGGTTTAGGCGTGTCTAAAGAACGCATTGCGTATCTGTCCAAAGAACATAACTGGTGGATTGCCGGCCAAACCGGCCCGTGCGGTCCTGATACGGAAATGTTTTATTGGATTGATGACGGGACGCCGGCGCCGAAAAATTTCCAGGACACCCATGCTGACCCGCGCTGGGTCGAAATCTGGAACGATGTGTTCATGCAGTACGAAAAATTGCCGGACGGAAAATTGGTTCCTCTGAAGCAGCAGAACGTGGATACCGGTATGGGCCTGGAGCGGACTTTGGCTGCCCTCAATGGCCAGCGCTCGGTGTACGATACGAATCTATTTAAACCCATGTTCGATGTGCTGGCTTTGGATCAGGAGGTCATGACGAATGATGAGGTGCGCAAAGCCCGGATTATCGTTGATCACGTGCGCGCTAGCACTTTTATTGCCGGCGACGGCGTAGTGCCGACCAACAAAGACCGAGGCTATATTTTGCGGCGGCTGTTGCGGCGCGCGCTGGTGAACGGCCGTTTGCTCAATTTGAAGCATCACTGGATGGAAGCGTTAATCGGCAAAGTCATTGCCGGGTATGCCCAAGCCTATCCTGGCCTATTAGAAAAATCAGAAAATATCTTTAAGGTTATTTTAGATGAAGAAAAAAAGTTCGGCGCGTCGTTGGAAGATGGAATTAAAGCGTTAAGAAAAGTATTTAATAGAATTATTGGCGGTGTTGACCCTGAAAACTTACCGCAAGGTACTGATATTAGCGATAATGTTGCCAGAATTGATGGTAAAAAAATATTTGATATCTATCAATCTTATGGAGTCCCTCTGGAAATATCCAAAGAGATAATGAAAAATTGGGGAGTTGATTTGGATCAGCAAACCATGAATGAAGCAGAAGAAGAGTTTAATAGGTATTTAAAAAAACACCAGGAGCTGTCCCGTACCGCGGCGGCCGGCGAATTCAAAGGCGGCCTGGCCAGCCACAGCGACAAAATCATCCGGCTGCACACCGCCACGCACTTAATGCAGGCGGCTTTGCGCAGAGTTTTAGGCGATGAGGTCTGGCAAAAGGGGAGCAACATTACCGAAGAGCGCACGCGTTTTGACTTCACTTACCCCAACAAAATGACCGACGAGCAAAAGCGCGAAGTGGAGAGGCTGGTCAACGAATGGATTAAGCGCGATTACGCCGTGAAGCGCGAATTCATGCCTTTGGCCAAAGCTCATGAGCTGGGGGCCATCGGCCTGTTCGGCGAGAAATACGCGGACACCGTATCCGTCTATACAGTATATGACCCGCAAACCGAGGAAGTCATTTCCCGCGAATTCTGCGGCGGTCCGCATGTGGAGCACACTGGCCAGATTGCCGGCAAGTTCAGAATCGCCAAAGAAGAGGCCGTGTCGGCGGGAATGAGGAGGGTGAAGGGAGTG
>CAYJQY010000003.1:0-39761 GCA_964372905.1 uncultured Candidatus Saccharibacteria bacterium | reverse complement strand
AGGGCAATGGCGGCGCGTCAGGCAAGAACGGTGCCTCCGTACGGCTCGGCGCCAGTAAACAAGCTTATTTTTTGAGCACCACTGACCCGGATTACATCTCCGAATTAAAGCAGCGGCTGAATCCCAAGGATACCCTAGTGTTGGCCATAAGCAAGTCCGGGGAGACCACGACGCAGATTGAAGCGCTGCTGCAGTTTGCCGATTATCCTTTGTTATTTATTACAGATGAAAATTCGCCGTTGGCCCAAATCGGAAAGAAACTCGGCGCGCAAATAATAGACCATCCGCCCATTGGCGGTCGTTTTACCGGCTTTACCGAAGTTGCCCTGTTGCCCGCTCTGCTCTGTGGCCTGGATGCGCGCGGCATCTATGAAGGCGGCCGAAGCATCTTAAAATTATATAAAGAAGATAACCCGGCCTGGCAGGCGGCCAGCGTGTTGTGGCAATTGGAACAGGATGGCTATACTGACGTGTTTATGCCTTTTTATAGTCACGAACTTTTTCCCATGAGCGCGGTTATTGTCCAATTATGCCACGAAAGTTTCGGCAAAGCGGGCAAAGGCCAGACCTATGCCGCGTTTGAAGCGCCCGAGTCTCAGCATCATACTAATCAAAGGTTTTTCGGCGGCAAGAAAAATATCGCCGGCTTTTTCATCAGCCAGGAGCATTTTCATCACCACTTAAAGACCCAGGTGTCGGCAGCGCTCAAGGACATTGAAATAAAAGGCCGCCCCCTAGCCACAATTGACGGAATTCCGCTAGAATACTCTATGAGGGCGGAGCGCGAGGGCACCATAGAGGATGCCCGCCAAAACGGCATCCCGCTCATACATCTCCTCTTGGAACAGGTTGACGAAAGCGAGCTCGGCCAATTTCTGGCTTTTTGGCAGCTTTACGCAGTTTATTCTTCGCTCTTGAGGTCGGTTGATCCGTTCGACCAACCCCAGGTTGAAGCCAGCAAAATAATTAGTTTTAAAAAACGACTGGAGTTTAAAAAGCTAATATAAGCCTGCGGTGCTTGCCGATGGCGACCATCCGCAGGCCGCCTGCATGGTTCGCCGCAGGCGGAGGCGGTCGAGGACAGAGCGAGCCCCGATGGCCATCGGGACGAGCACCCAGTGGAGGTGAACCGGGACAGGATCCCGAGAAGCGTCACAGCGTATGATCCGATCGATTTATTTAAATTTAGAAGATGACATTGCCAAAATCACGGCCCGGCTCAAACGCGAGCGCGCCGAGGAAGTGGTTTTAGTATTTCCCAAGAAAAGTTTCATTTTTTCCGACAGCATCAATTTGCATTTGTTGAAAAAGCAGGTAGATTTGCTGGGCAAGCAGGTCCACATTTTGACCATGGACGAAATGGGGCGGGTCTATGCTAAAGAGGCTGGCTTCCCGCTGAAATTTTTGCCGAGACCGCGGCCGGCCGGCGGTTTTGAAGATATCAGAGTGCGGGTCAACGGCGGTGCGGCGGCGCAAATGCCTGCGCCCAAGCGTCTGGTGCGCCGGGCAGCCAGAGTTTCCGGCCGCGATAATTTTTTCAGCCCGTTGGGAGCCGGAACATCTGCGGCCAGCCCCGGCACAACTGGCGCGCCGGTTCAGCCGGTCAAAGCGCGCCGTTTTCGCGAACGGCCGTTTAGCGTGGCGCCGCGCGCCGTATCGGGCATTGCCTCCATCATGCACCGCCGGGCCGCGCTCGGCTTTGCCGCCCTGTCGCTTATCGTTATTCTCCTCCTGGTCTTCATTATTTTGCCCAGCGCTGAAATTACTGTCTATGCCAAAACCGAACCTGTCGCTCGCGACATTGAAATCAGTTTGAATACGCAAACCGCGGAGCCGGATAGTACCCGGCTGATGATGCCGGCGACGGCGGTGAACCAAACCTTTGACCAGAAGAATAACTTCAGCAGCACGGGCAAACTGGAAGTGGGAAGCAAGGCCGAGGGCAAGGTTTACATTTTGAACCTGACCGGACAAACGCTCAATTTAAGATCCGCTACCACGACTTTGAGTCTGGGCGGCAAGCAGTATGTCTTTACCCAGGACCAGCTCGGTATCCGGCCCATTAGCAATCCTGATGCGGATCCGAGCCAGGACGCCAACGTGCGCACGGCCGACGTTGTGGCCGCGGCCGGCGGCAGCGATTACAATCTGCCCGCGGGCGCCCGTGTGGAAATTGCCAACCAGGTTTTTGGTTCGCGGCCCCAGGTGCTTTACGCTAAAACCGCCACGGCCATTGCCGGCGGCAACTCGCGGTTTCTTTCGGTGATCACCGAGGATGATTTGAAAAACAGTCAGACGACCCTGACTCAAGAAGCGGCTAACCAAATCCGCAATGATCTTAAGCAGAGGAATCTTATTCTGCCTGACAAGTCCTACACTCTCACCAACGTTCAGTTTGCTGCCGATAAGCCCGCCAATACGCAAACTCCGACTTTTGAGGCAGAAGTCAAGGGCAACATTAGCGGCCTGGCGTTGGATTATACAATGCTGATAAAAATGATCCGCGACCGCATTGGCCGTACGCTTTCCGCCAGCCAGCACCTTCAGGACGTCAGTTTAGACAAGGCCAATTATTCCGTAAAGAGTCTTGACTTGGCGGTTGGGACCATGGCCATCTCGGTTCATTATGAATCGCGGGCCATTTCCGATGTGGACACTTCGGATATTATGGGCCGGATTTCCGGCAAAACTAAACAGGAGACTAGCGAAATTATCTTATCTAAGCCGGAAATTGACCGGGTAGACATTTCCTTGGCCCCATCCTGGCAAAATACCATTCCCAGGTTTAAGCAGAAAATTAGGATGGAAATTAAAACCCCTTGACTTTTTTTTGATAAGTCTTTAGAATGGATAGGATTTCTTAAATAATATTTTAGGTTAGGGTAGGAAAAACCACCCTTGGAACTATCCGCAGGAGCGGAGCGACGAGGACTGTGACAAGGGTGGTTTTTCCTGACCAATCCTGTACGCAAGCATTTGGGTAGTAACGATCCTAACAAACAGACCATAGAACTTGAGGGCAAAGTCATAGAAAGTTTGCCTAATGCTGTTTTTCGTGTCGAATTGGATTCCGGGCAAACCGTGCTCGGGCATCTGGCCGGCAAAATGCGGCTGAACAAGATTCGGGTACTGCCCGGGGATCGCGTCATTATCGAAATGACGCCGTACGATCTCAACAAAGGCCGGATTACGCGCCGTTTGAGATAAATTTCGATGAACCTTATTGGTCAACCTTATTTTGATGGATCCTGTTTATGAAAGTTCGAGCAAGCGTAAAAAAAATGTGCAAGGATTGCAAGATCGTCAAACGCCGCGGCAAGCTTTTTGTTATCTGCAGAAAGCCCAAGCATAAGCAAAGGCAAGGATAAATTAAGAACAACGGGACCCTTTGCGTCCCGCAAAGGGTCCCGTTGTAACTATATATGGCACGATTAGCCGGAGTTAATATCCCCAATGAAAAGCGCATCGAAGCGGCCCTGCCGTATATTTACGGCATTGGCTGGTCTTTGTCGCGCCGGATTTTATCCGCGACCAGAATCGATCCCAACAGGCGTACCAAAGATCTCTCGGAAAAAGAATTAAATTCGCTCCGGGAGTTTATCGAAAAGAATTTTAAGATTGAAGGCGCGCTGCGCCAGCAGGTTTTGCTCAATATCAAGCGGTTAAAGGAAATTAACGCCTATCGCGGCGTCCGCCACATGCGCGGCCTGCCGGTGCGCGGCCAGCGAACCAAGACCAATTCCCGCACCCGCCGCGGCAACGTCCGCAAGACCGCGGGCAGCGGCCGCAAGAAGTCGGCGGAGAAGACCTAAAGCATGAAGAGTTGCCTCGGCGGTTGCCCGCGAGCAACAGAGCTGCGCATGTGTTCCTCGGTGCAGATGCTGCTCGCCGGGCAAGCCGCCTCGGCAACTTAGCAAGGTAAATTATTATGCAAGACGATAGCGCCCAAATTGCTCCAGTGATACCCGCCGAAACCGCAGAATCCACTGCGGCGCCGGTTAATGCTGCTGCAACAGATATAGCCGCGAAAATTAAGTCCAGCAAGAAGCGCAAGAGTAAGGCCAAGATCAGCAAGGGCAGAATTTACATCACTTCCAGCTACAATAACACCATTGTTACCATTACCGACGTGTCCGGCAATGTTCTGGCCTGGGGGAGCGCTGGTCGGGCCGGGTTCAAAGGCTCAAAAAAGTCCACCCCTTACGCCGGCGGCAAAACCATGGAAGACGTCTTGGGCCGGATTCGGGAGCGCGGCCTGGCCGAAGTGGATGTGTTGATTCGGGGAATTGGTTCAGGGCGCGAATCCGCGATCCGGGCGCTTCAGGGTTCGGGTTTGGCGGTTTTATCGATTAAAGACCTCACGCCTACGGCTCACGGCGGCGTCCGCCCCAAGAAAATCCGGCGCGTTTAATTTATTTTTTATGAGATACACGGGACCAAAAGTAAAAAAAGCGCGCCGCCTCGGCATGGCTTTCACGGCCAAGGATGCCAAGATTCTGCAGAAGCGGGGCTATCCGCCCGGCCAGCACGGACAGGGGCGGAGCCGCTTGTCTGAATATGGTTTGCAGCTGCGCGAGAAGCAAAAGGCCAAGATCAATTACGGCGTGCAGGAGCGCCAGTTCTTCCGTTATTTTGAGAAAGCCCGCAAGCAAGCCGGCGTGACAGGCGACAATTTGCTTAAACTGTTGGAAACGCGTTTGGATAATGTTGTGTTTCGTTTGGGCTTTGCTGAAACCCGCGCCCAGGCCCGCCAGCTCGTCAACCACGGATTTTTCGAGGTTAACGGCAAGCGCGTTGACATTCCGTCTTTTGCCGTTAAGCCCGGCGATGTTGTTAAGGTCCGCGCCAACAAAGCCGCTTCCAAGTACATGCAGACCCAGAAGGAAAAGTTGAAAGGGCATCAGCCCCAGGAATGGGTAGAACTAAATGTTGCCGAATTGTCCGGCAAAGTACTTTCAATTCCGACCCCGGAGCAGGTCCAAAATTTGATTGATACCCAGCTGATTGTGGAACACTATAGTCGTATTTAATTTATGATGATAGTTGCCGAAGCCGGATTGCCGCGCAAGGAGCATTTGCTACCTTTAGACATATGAGCAACTCTGCTACTTGCGGGCAACCGGCCAGGCAACAACATCGAATAATTTATTAACTAACCAGAGAGGGGCTTTATGGAACCATTACCGTTACCTAATCACGCCCAGGTTACTGCCGCGGGCGGCAATAAGTACCAATTGACGCTCGAGCCGCTTTATCCCGGCTACGGCGTGACCATCGGCAACGCTTTGCGCCGCGTGCTGTTGTCGTCCATGCCCGGGGCCGCGGTTACGGCCGTGAAGATCAAGTTTGTGGATCACGAATTCTCCACCATTCCCCATGTCAAAGAGGACGTGATTCAGATTATTCTGAATCTCAAGCAGCTGCGCTTGAGAAGCACTAGCGCCGAGCCGGTGCGCCTGCAGCTGTCCGTGAAGGGCGAAAAAACTGTGACTGCCGGCGACATTAAGAAGAGCGATCAGGTGGAAATCATCAATAAGGACCAGCACATTGCGACTTTAGATGTCAAGAATGCCGAGCTGGAACTGGAACTTATCGTGGAGCAAGGCCGTGGTTACGTGCCCGTGGAAGCGCGGGAAAAACAGAAAATGGAAATCGGTATGCTGGCCATTGATGCAATTTTTACTCCCGTCAGATCCGTATTTTTTGATGTTTCCAACGTTCGGGTCGGCCAGCTTACTAACTTTGATAAATTGGAATTGCATATTGAAACCGACGGTACCATCACCGGCGAAGAGGCCGTGGACATTGCCTCCCATATATTGGTGGATCACTTTACGATGATGTTTGCCCAGCCGGGGTTGATGTCTGAAGCTGAAGTCGCACCGGTTGGAGCGGGTGAAACGGGAGAAGAGCAGAAACTGGCGCCAGCTGCCGGAATCGAAGACGGCCGGCAGCTCGATGAATTGAATCTGTCCAACCGCGCCAAGAACGCTTTGATCAAGAACGGCATCACGACGCAGGAAGCCCTGCGCGCCTTATCCAACCAGGATATTACCAATATCGCGGGATTGGGCAAGAAGACCATCGCGGAAATTTTAATGGCGTTAGGCCGGGAATAAGCCTTCAGTTCTCCGGAAAACCCGCCGGGAATCAATTTTATGCGGCACCGCAACAAGAAAAAATTCGGCAAGGGAGCCAGCCACCGCAGGAAACTGTTGCGTTCTTTGGCGTCATCGGCCATTCTTTATGAGCGGATTGAGACTTCGTATGCTAACGCGCGCGCGGTGAGGCCCTACGTGGAAAAATTGATTACCAAGTCCAAGAGTAATACGTTGCATGTTCGCCGCCAGCTGCTGGCTAAGCTTTCGCGCAATGCCGCGGCCAAGGCCTTGGAAGTGCTGGGACCCAAGTACCAGGCGCGCACTGGCGGCTATACCCGCTTAATTAAGCTGAATAATCCAGCCAGCGGCCAAAGCAAGGCCGTGCTGGAGCTGGTTGATTAAAGAATTTTTGTGGAACAAAGAGACTCTGCGATTATGAAAAGCCAGAATATTACTTTACCGACAAAAGTTGAACGGATGTGGATTGAGGTTGATGCCTCAAGCGCGCCTATGGGCCGTCTGGCCTCGCAAGTGGCCAATCTGCTGCGTGGCAAGCACAAGCGCAATTTTACGCCGCATATGGATATGGGCGACTTTGTCGTGGCGGTAAATGTGGATCGCTTACAGTTCACCGGCCGCAAGGTTGAGCAGAAAAAATATTATCATCACTCCGGGTATTTGGGCGGGCTTCGAATAAAAAAAATGAAAGATGAACTGCAGAAGCATCCCGAAGTGGTTTTCCAGAAAGCCGTATTTAACATGTTGGATGATTTGAAATTTCGCAAAAAACTCATGTCGCGCCTGAAACTGGTTAAGGGCGTTAAGCATAGTTATAAGATTGATAAGAAATCGTAACGTCGCGACAGTAAACGCCAGGCGCTTGTCACAGTCCTCGTCGCTAAAGCCCCTGCTAAGCTTCCAAGACCTGGCGTTTGCTGTCGACACAATAATTCAAAACTTTATGGTGAAAGAACAAGATATAACCAAGAAGCATCCGGCTAAGTCCGCTGGCAAGTCAGAGCGCATGGCTAAACCCGCGGCCGGCAGTAAGGCAGGCGCAAAGTCAGGCCATAAGGCAACCGGTCCTAAAGCCGTTGCCTCGCGCAAACCCCGCGGTGCCAAAAAAATCGAAGCTGCGGCGCGCGCGCCAGCCGTTGAAGTTCCTGCCACCGTGGCGCCAGGTTCTGCTTCAGTCGCTGCCTCCCCAGCCAAGCACGCCAAGCCATCCGGCAAATATGTTTTTGCCACGGGCCGGCGCAAGACTGCCGTGGCCACGGTGCGCGTGTTTACCGGAGCAGGGGATCATACGGTTAACAAAAAACCGTTTGGGAACTATTTTTTCCATCAAAGCTACCGCGAGCAGGCGCTTAAGCCGTTCGAGCTTACAGGCACGGCTAAAGATTTTCATTTTACCGCCACCGTCCTCGGCGGCGGCATCAACGCCCAGGCGCAAGCCTTGCAGCATGGTTTGGCTCGCGCTTTGGCACAAGTCAATCCAGAAGTCCACACCGTGTTAAAGCGCAATGGCCTCCTTACCCGCGATGACCGCAAAAAGGAGCGTAAGAAGCCGGGCCTTAAACGGGCGAGACGAAGTCCGCAGTGGGCCAAGCGCTAGTCGTCGAAGAAAATTATACAGCCTCGCATAGTCGAGGCTGTTTTATTTGACATAAGGCCCTTGTACGATTAAAATTGTTTTATATCTATGCAAAGCTTCACTGCCCCCAATTTGATGATGACCATGATGTCCGGGCTCCTCGCGCGGTGTAGTTTGCGTATGTAACTTTTTAGTTCGTATGCCCGCGCGAAAGCCGCGGGTTTTTTGTTAAATAAATGCGCATCAATGAATTACTCTGAAATTTATATCAACTCCATGACCATGGCTCTTGCTGAGTGCAAGCAGCCTGTTTGAGCATGATGTAATAACGCATCGTTCCCGGCCACGCTCCTTGCACCGCAAGGGGCTATTTCGATTGGTAAGGAGGAAGACGATGTACAAAGACGATTTTTTAGGTTTGACCGTCGTTCCGATTAATGACTGTAGCGACGGGAATGCCCGAATGAGGGTGGAGGCTAGGTTGAGTCGTTTGTTGCCGGGAGCGACCATTCTAACCACCGTCCCCGTCCAGAACGACCTTGAAGCAAGCCTGAACATTCTTGATGCCCTGGATGCAGTTGATAATCCGTGGCTCCATAGCGGATCCGGCCTTTTAATTTCAGGCCTTGATCCAATATTAAATTTGATTGTCGCTAACGTTGCCCCCCGAAAGGGAGTGGGCAATCATGGTGTCGGCTTCTATTACGCCCGTTTTGGAAGCACGCTAATCCTCACTACACTTAGCGGCTATGAACTGTCGCTGCTAAAAAAGGTTGGGTTGAGCGCTAAGCTGTATCGGCTGGATGTCACTGAAGTGGTGAAGTGGATGGTCCGATCAGGGCTAATATCCAAGGACTACGCGCACCATATCGAAAACAGCCAGTTTAGAAGTTTTGAGTTCCTGCCTATAACGGGACTTTGTCTGCTCAAAATGTTGGATCATGTGCCAACTCACCCAGGAAGTTGGGAAGATCTGCCTGTCTTAGCGGATGGGCTGGTGGGTACTATCGATGTTTTCGGCAATGCCAAACTTACAGCGGTCGGCAAGGCAGGGTTCAAATTTTCCCTTGAGGGCGAACCATCGAGAATTTTTGAGTCCAAGCCGAACCTCGCCGCGCTCAATGATCGCGAAGCTGGTGTAGTTAGGGGGAGCTCAGGATTTTGGCAATGCCGTTTAGCGGAGTTTATGATAAAAGGCTCGGCAGCGGCAAAGAAATACGGTCTAGAATTAGGTGCGTTGGCTGTAAATAAAGTCGAACCATGAAATCGAACGAGATTTTATCCCGGCAGTTAGTCATAGCCGGGAAGCATCTGGAAAGGGGCGTTGCAACTTATACGCCCTTTCTTTTTATGTAACATTTCCTGATTCCACGCATTATATTTATGGAAAAGCATATCAGTATGCTATAATATTTGTAATTAAAATCTCAAAGAAACAAACTCTTATGAATACACTCCCCAAATGGCTAGTCCCAACTCTCGGCGCCCTTTTGTCTATATTTGTCCTTCTTTTGGTTGTGGATAAAGCGTATTCGCTGAATCAAATCTTTCAGAATAAGAATCCTAAGAATACAATTTCTATTCCTGCCGAAGGCAAAGTCACGGCTACGCCGGACCTGGCTACCATTACTCTTGGTGTGCTGACCCAAGGCGCTACGCCGCAGGCTGTCCAGGATGAAAGCACAAAAAAAATTAACCGCATTATTGAAGCAGTCAAAAACGACGGAGTGCCTAAAGAAGATATCGTAACATCCCAATTCAATATTTCCCCCCGTCATGAGTATAATGATGGTAGAGATTCTATTGTCGGCTATCAGGCCGATCAAACGATTATCGTTAAAGTCAGGGGAGTTGATAAATCAACAGACCGGTTGTCTAAAGTTTTAATCGACGCCACCGATAACGGCGGCAATCAAATTTATGGCGTGTCTTTGAGCTTTGATAATCCTGACAACCTGCGACAGGAAGCGCGCAAGCAGGCGATTGAGAAAGCCAAAGAAAAGGCGCAAGAACTGGCCCAGGTTGCCGGCCTGCGGCTAGGCCGGGTAATTAGCATTTCGGAATCAGGCGGCGGTTACCCCGGGCCTATACCTTACGCGGCTGAAGCTTTCGGCCGCGGCGGATCAGCTGACGTGGCTTTGGATAAAGCCGTGGCCCCGACCATTGAACCCGGCTCGCAGGACGTCATTGAAAATATAACCCTGACTTTTGAAGTTAAGTAGGTTTTAGAACCGGAAGATTCCAAGCCCCCAACATTTCCTGGTTCCATAGAGTTTTATAATTCGCGCCATTTTGTGATTTTTCTCTTATATAAGAGAGAAATTATCAACAAAGATGCAAAATTATCAGCAAACTATTGACAAGGATGGCAAAAGGCTTGATTTTACGTGCTTTTTGGCCTTATAATGGCTTTGTGGATTTGTCCTTGATTTATCATTAAAGCACTGCTTACCCAGCACGGGTAGCGTGGATTAAGGAAATAAACATGACGAAGTCAGAAGTTTTGCAAGGTCTGGCAGACAAGCTCGGCAAGACCCGCAAGGAAGTCAGCGAGATGATAGATGCTCTTGTGGCTATGGCGTATGCCGAAACCAAAAAGAGCGGGGAATTTACTATTCCCGGTTTGGGTAAGCTGGTTAAGAAACATCGCGCCGAGCGCATGGGCCGCAACCCAGCCACCGGCGCCTCGATTAAGATTCCGGCTAAGACCGTAGTAAAGTTCCGTGTTGCCAAGGCCGCCAAGGATTCAATTCTCTAAAACTTTTCCTAGATTTGTTCGTTGATAGGGAGATGAAAAAAGCCGCCCCTTTTGGGGCGGCTTGAGTTATTTCACCTTTACACAGGATTTGGTTGGACCAGGATTTCCCTAACTTTATTGAGGATTTCTTCAGTAGTGAAATAAGCTTTTACTAGATAAGCTTGAACCTTCAAGGCCTTGGTGCGCAGGATATCTTTGTTGCTCCACAAGTTACTTAGAATAATGACCGGAATTTCAGAGATTTTTTTGTCGGGATTGCCGCGAACCGCTTCCAGAACCTGGAAACCATCCAGTTCCGGCATCATTAAATCCAATAAGACAATGTCAGGTTTTTCGGAAATAATGAGGTCAAGGCCCTTTTTCCCGTCTGCCGCTTCTTTGACTTCAAAACCATGGGTTTGAAGGGTGTGCACAACAATTTCCCGCATTGCGGGGTCGTCCTCAATCATCACTACCTTTTTTATCCCTACGCCAGTATCCATGCTGTTATTATATCATAATTAACGATATTGCCAAAATGGCTCTAAACAAGAGATCGTACTTATAGTATAGCGGTTCCGTGATATAATAAAATATACAATATGAACTGGTTCTTAATTGCTTTAATCAATCCGATTGCCCACGCGTTTGCCAATCATTTTGATAAGTATCTTATTTCGCGATTTATAAAAGGGGGCGCGGTAGGAACGCTGATTCTGTTTTCGTCGCTTTTTGCCGTGGTCGCTTTGCCGGTGATCTTTATTATTAATCCGGCAGTGTTCGAAACTATTAGTGTTTTGCGGGCAATAATTTTGATGGTAAATGGCGGCTTGCTTATGGTTGCCGTTCTTTTTTACCTATACGCTTTGGAGTCCAGCGAAGCGTCATATGTGGTTCCTTTTTTCGAACTCATCCCGATATTTGGATTTATTTTGGGATACTTTGTTTTAGGAGAAGTATTAAGCCCATACCAATTATGGGCAGGGGGATTGATTGTGCTGGGAGGCACGGTTTTATCCATTGAGCTAGCTGAACCAAAATTCAAGATTAAATCAAAACTTGTGTTGTTGATGCTGGGTTCCTCATTTTTATATGCCGTCAATGCTGTAATTTTTAAGTCGATAGCAGTCAATCAGGGGTTCCTGGATTCATTGTTTTGGAATATGCTGGGTATGGTTGTGTTTGGGATAACCTTGTTCATAACAGTAAAATCGTATCGGAGGGAGTTCCTCGATCTCATCGAGTCCAATCATTACAGTACTATCGGTTTAAACATGCTGAATGAGATTGTCGGGTTAATCGGGGAAACGGCTTTGGTTTTTGCCGTTCTTTATGCTCCGGTGGCTTTGGTTATGTCAGTGGGCGGGTTGCAACCAATGTTTGTATTTATTCTTGGAGTAATAATTACTTGGTTTTTTCCCAAATTTGGCAAAGAGTCATTTTTGTTTTACCACCTGGCGCAGAAAATTATTGGTATTGTTATAATCACAGCCGGGGTTTATTTTTTGGTGTCGCGGTAATGGTCTAATAGTATGCTTCCAGTATTCCCCAAATTTAAGAAGCTAGAGCTCGGCGACAGGATCGATATCGACCAAATCACCTCCCAGTACGCCCCGTATTCGGATTTTAATTTCGTGTCAATGTGGTCGTGGGATATTAAGGGCGAAATGCGAATTTCTGTGTTAAATCATAACCTCGTGGTGCGTTTTACGGATTATGTTACCAAGGAATCTTTTTATTCGTTTCTGGGAAACAATAAAGTACAAGAGACACTTGAAGCATTGTTTGAATTTTTTAAAACGGAAAATTTAAAATTAATATTAAAATTAGTACCTGAAAAATTGGTAAATAACTTAGTTAAACCTAATTTTAATTTAATCTTAGATCAAGATTCGTATGATTATATTTATTCAGTTTCCCATCTTTCCAGTATGAACGATTGGGCTAAAAACAGCTCTGGTAAAAATATTAGGAATTTTATAAAAAAAGGCCCCAATTATGTTGTTAAGCATTCTGCCATGACAGGAGCGCGTAAAGATGAGTACGTTGAGATGTTTGAGAAGTGGGCAAAAGATAAAGCAATAGAAAATTATTTAAAATTACAGGAGTTTGAAGCATTCGAAAGGATTTTTGAGACCAAACATAATAAAGTAAGTTTAGTGTCAATCTACATAAAGAATCTTTTAGTAGGGTTTACTGTGTATGAAATTTTATCTTCTGATTATGCCATTTCTCATTTTGCCAAATCTGATACCACATACCACCGTGCGATTAACGATATATTAAACTGGGAAGAAGCAAAAATATTGGATAAAAGGGGAATAAAATATTTTAATTGGGAGCAAGATTTAGGAATACTGGGATTAAGGAAATCCAAAGAGAAGTATAAACCCAGCTTCCTTTTGAAGAAGCTCACCATCGGTTATAAGGATTAGGGAAATTAGCCTTGCAAGTAAAGAATTATTGAGTATAATTATTTATATGGCACTTAAAGAGAATATCGCGAAAAAAACAATATATATACCGGTTTTCGTTTTTATCATCCTGATGATTTGGGGCCTTTCCTTAGTATTTACGCAATCAGACCCAGATAGTTATAATGCGCAATTTTGGTCGGCAATTTACCAAATAATTGCTTGGTTTGGCGCTTTGTATGGTATTTATTTTTCAGGTTTATGGGGCGGTTGGAAAAGCCTTATTGGCCGCGCTAATTTAGCTTTTGCATTAGGCCTTCTTGCTCAATCATTTGGCCAAGTCGTATTTAGTTATTTTACGTTTAAGCAAGCAGAAGTGCTTTATCCTTCCATTGCGGACATTGGGTTTTTTGGTAGTATCCCTTTGTATATATGCGGTATCTATTTTCTATATAAGGCGCTCCGATCGCGGGTCTCCTTCCACTCTTCCTCTATGAGGACGATGGCATTACTGATACCTGTTTGTATTTTAGGCCTTTCATACATTATTTTTTTGAAAGATTACGTATTCGACTGGAGCTACCCGCTTACTATTTTTCTTGATTTTGGGTATCCGCTCGGTCAAGCTATCTATATTTCAATCGCGATTGTGACATTTATTGCCTCTACAGGTTTTCTTGGGGGTATCATGAGAAAGCCTATTTTACTTTTCATCTTTGCGTTATCGGCTCAATTTATTGCAGATTATGTTTTTTTGTTTTTATCAAGTAGAGATTTCTATTTAGGGAGTTTTATCATATTTAATGATCTTTTGTATTTGATTGCATATTTTTTGATGACACTAAGTTTAATCAGACTAGGCACAGTATTCTATAAAATCAAGAATACTTAATTTTCATGATCACCGCAATATTAAAAACTTCCATGACTATCTTTGATCAAATCTCAGTCCGAATAATCAAAGAACAGGAGCTTATCATAGGTCCTGTGGCTTGGGAAGAGGCCAAGAAAGTCCCTGGTCTGCATGTGCTCAATCAGCATAAAGGCGAGGTTTCCTTTGATGGTGACGCTAAAGAAGTCTTAAACAAACTGGTTGCCCAATACGCTCGGCTGTTCGGCCAGGCGTCAGTCGAAGCCTGTAAAGATGCAACCCAAGACTTAATCGTCGAGCTTCCCAAAGACCAAGTGCCGAGCAGCCTACAATAATAAAATATGAACACCAAAGCTGACACAAGCCAATCTGCCGCGCCAGATGCGTTTTTGCCCAATGATGATGCCCACCTGCAGGAAATCAACCAGGAAATCTATAAGCGCAATTTAGAGCTTGCCGTTGTCAACAAAACCCTTTCGCTGCTGCGCAAGCTCTACCAAATCAGCCTGCTGACTCTTGAACCGGCTTCGATTTCCGAAAAGATGTCGGAAACGGTTCGGGTCGAGTTGAATATGGAAGTTGTTGGCGTCTTTACCTTTGAAGAGAAAACTGATTCACTTATACCGTTTAAGTTTGCGGAATCGGAGCGGCTGTTGGCCATTACGGCTAAACTCGAATTTCTTTTTCATAAGCTGAAAATTACCGGCCTCTCTCGCAAGCCGGCTCTCAAGCAAGTTATCTATGAAAAAAAACCGGCATTAATGAATAACCTCGAGAGCATCTGGGGTGGTATTGTCGAGGACGCGAAGCTAAAAATTGTCGCTAGAGAGTCTCACTTAAAGACCGTTCTCCTGTATCCGCTTATAACGGAGAAAAGAACCATTGGCGCGCTGCTGTTGGGCCTCAATCGCGATTATGGGACTTTGAACGCCCATGAGCAAGACTCGATTAAAAGCCTTATTGATGTAGTCGCAGTTGCGCTCGACAAAGCGTTTCTCTATGAACAGCTGCAAGTGCTCAACGAGCAGCTCCGGCAGCTGGATCAAGCGCGGGCGGAATTTATAACCATTGCCAGCCACCAATTGCGCACGCCGCCGGCCACTCTCAAATGGTATCTGGCCGCGATTCTCTCGGGCGACTATGGCGAGATTTCGGCTGAAGTAAAGAGCGAGCTTGAGAAAACCCAGGCCACCAACAACGGCCTGATTGCCTTAATTGACGACATGCTCAACGCTTCCCGTATTGAGCGGGGGAAGATGGAGTTTTTTTTCGAGCCTACGGACGTAGCAGAAATCACCGAAGCGGCCGTAGACCAGCTTCAACCCATTGCGCTGATGAAATATTTGGCATTGACTTATAATAAACCGGTCGAGCCATTGCCGCAAATTATGGCTGATCGGGAAAAACTGCGGCAAGTTATTAATAATTTAATTGACAACGCCATTAAATACACCAGCAAAGGCAGTGTGACGGTTACTTTAAGCCAGAAAGACGATAACATTTTAGTTACGGTAACGGATACTGGGAAAGGCATAGCAAAAAACCAGGCGGGGGGGTTGTTCGAAAGGTACAATCGCGGCCGCGATTCGGTAACGCACGCGCCGGGCTTGGGGCTGGGGTTGTACGTTGCCAAAATCATTGTCGATCAGCACAAAGGCAAGATTTGGGCCGAGAGCCGGGGCGAAAATGCCGGGGCAACCTTTGCCTTCAGCATCCCCATCCACAACGATTTAAGCCAGACTACCTTATTTGACTTGAGCCAGGGCGAAGCGGTAAAAATTGGCACGGCCATGGTTAAGCCGACTTAAAAGCCGTAAAAGTCCGAAAAGCCGACTTAATTTGCCCAATATGGTATAATAACTATATCTATGGAAATCTTGGCAAAAGCCAGGGAAAATGTGCGAGAAACCAACCGAGAGGTCTTTCACCAGACTTTAACTTTATTTAACCAGGCTTTGGCTTTGGTGGCCGCCCTGGCGTGGAATGAGGCAGTCAAAAGCTTGATCGACCGATATTTTCCGGCGCGCTCCGCTCTGTATTCGCGCTTTTTTTATGCTGTAATTCTGACCGTGCTTATAGTTGTTGTCACCAGGTACCTCAATAACATTAGCCGGCGGTTGAGCGCGGGCGAAGCTGGCCCGCCGCCTGGAGGAGCAGGTCAGGCGTGAAGCAATTGTTTAAAAAAATCGCGGTCGAAACGAAACGCCAGTTTGAACTGGTTGATATTACGGGCATGGTAGGGGACTGCGTGCGCGAGGCCGGCATTGCTTCGGGTCTGGTCGTGATTTACAGTCCCCATACCACGGCGTCAATTCGTCTCAACCATAAGGAGCCGCTCTTGGCGCAGGATATCATGAAATCAGTGTATCATCATATTCCGGTTGATATAAGTTATAGCCACGATTTGTTTGAACTGCGGCAAAATGCGGCTGCTGCCGAACGCTCCAATGGCCACGCTCACGTTAAGGCCTTTTGGCTGGGTTCTTCAGAAACAATTCCGCTGGAACAGTCCAAGCTTATGCTCGGCGAAAAGCAAAGCATATTTTTTGTGGAGTTTGACGGCGGGCGCAAGCGCGATTTTTGGGTTAAGGTTATCGGGGAATGAGGACATGCTATGGATCTTGGAACTATCCGTAAGCCACCGAGCCAGCTCGCCCGACAAGTAGCATTTCCTCATTCTATGCTGATTATGAACTATATGAGCCTCAGAATTTCCTCAAAAGGGGAATAATGGTCGATCCGAGGCAGATTAAAAAAGTTAAGTAACATCTAAAATTAAGAAAGGAATTATTAAATGCCATATCTTAGTTCGAGCTATCCTACCGCGATAGTCGATTCGTTGAGCAATCTTTACAGTGAGGTTGTGTTGTTCCTTCCCAACCTCGTTGTCGCCGTTATCGTTCTTATTTTAGGTTGGCTTATCGGGACTTTTTTGGGCAGGTTGGTCCACAGCATCTTGGAAGCCATTAAAATTGATGTTTTGGCCGATCAGCTGGGCCTGGACCGTTTGTCGGCTCGGGCTGGCCGCAAGTTCAGCATTGCGAAATTGGGTCATTGGGTGGTTAAGTGGTTCTTCTTCATTGGTAGTCTTATTGCCGCTTCTGAAATTCTCGGCCTGACCGAAGTCACCAACTTCCTTTACCAGGGAGTCCTAACTTACGCCGGCCATGTCTTGGTGTCCATCATCATCCTGCTGTTGGGGATTTTAGCCGCTAACTTCCTAAGCGGTGTAGTCAGCAGCGCGGTTAAGGCCGGCGGTTTGCACAGCTCGGCCATGCTGGCTTCGGTGACCAAGTGGGCGATTGTCATTTTCACGGTCATTGCCGCCTTGTCCCAACTTCAGATTGCCACATTGTTTTTACAGGATTTGTTCCGCGCCGTGGTGGCTTTGTTGGCCATTGCCGGGGGCATTGCCTTTGGCCTTGGCGGCCGCGAGCATGCCAAAAAAGTGCTGGATGAAATCGAGCAGGGTCTGACTCGCCACGAATAAGTTTCGTTAACTAAGATATTGATTGAGAAAGTGGGGGATGTTTTGACGTCAGCTTAACTGACGCCAATTATTATGAAATTCCGCGTTTTTTTTATTGCTGCCGTTATTTTTATTGCGCTGGGCGTGGTTGTGGCCGCTTCGGTCTATTTGCGCGTGCGCGAGAAGCGCGGGCAGGAGCGTTTGAATACCAAGGTCGAAGACGTTAAAGTGACTTTGATTGAGGGTTGGACCGATAAGGAAATCGCGGATCAGCTGGAGAAGCAGGGCCTGGCTAAAGCCGGAGATTTTTTAACGGCCGAGCGCAATTGGGATGCCGCGGACTATTCTGTGCTTGCTTCCAAACCGAAAAGCGCCTCTCTGGAAGGCTTTCTCTTCCCGGATACGTATTTATTCGCGAAAAACGGAACAGTTGAAGCTATCATAAAAAAACTTTTAGATAATTTTGAGGCGCGGCTGGCCAGCTTGCCTCCCGCAGCGCAGACTTCTGACGACCGTTATATTATCGGTCGCTATGAAGCGCTCATGGTTAAGGGCCAGAAGGGGATGAGCCTTTTTCAGATTGTGACCTTGGCTTCGATTATTGAAAAAGAAACGGGGCGAAATTTTGGCGCGCTCAACGCCGACCAGCGCCGCGCTTTGGATGAAGAGCGTAAAACAATCGCCGGTATTTTTTATAACCGTTTGCAGCGCGGTATGGCGCTGCAAAGTGATGCCACAATTAACTTCATCACTGGTAAGAATGATCCTGCTGCCAGCGCCGCGGACTTGGAAATAGACTCGCCCTATAATACTTACAAATATCCCGGGTTGCCTCCGGGGCCGATTTGCAATCCGTCCCTGTCCAGCATAGCCGCGGCTTTAGCGCCTATCGAAACTGATTATTTGTACTTTTTTCATAGACAGCCTTCAGGCGAGGTGGTTTACAGCAGGACGTTTGAGGAACATGTGCGGAAAAAGCAGTAGGATAGTTATATCCGAAACACTTATTTTACATTTGCGAACCTACAAAATCTTTATACCCTCTTAGAAAACTTTCAATGTCGGTTTCTTTTTTCCCTGCCAGCTGCAGGTTTTTTATTTGCAGCAGCGTTTGGTTGCCGCAAACAACGCGCCCGCCCGCCACCACGGTTCCGGGTGTGATGTTAGCAGGCCCTGGGTCCGAAAGAGGGGCGCAGTCTAAGATTTTTAGCGTCTGGCTGTCCCAGGTCGTCCAAATGCCCGGCCAGGGATAAAACGCTCTGAACTGGTTGTAAATTTCCTGGGCGGGTTTGCGCCAATCAATTTTCCCGTTACTTTTGGTGATAATTTTTGTCCAGGTCGCGCCGGCTTCATCTTGCGGCTTGGGCGTATTTTTTTCGGCCGCGTAATCCTCGAGCACCTTAATCAAAAGGTCGGCAGAAAGATGAGCGAGCCGGTCGGACAAGGTTATGTAGTTATCGTCAGAATCAATTTCCACTTTTTCTTGGGCTAGAATCGCGCCGGTGTCCAGCTGCGGCGCCATGAGCATAATGCTGGTGCCGGTCGCGGTATCGCCGCCCAGGAGCGCGTATTGGATCGGGGAGGGGCCGCGGTATTTGGGCAGGAGCGAAGCGTGAACATTCAGGGTTTTCAATTCAGGCAGGTTGATTAGGCCTTCCGGAAAAATTTTTCCGTAGGCCACGACTATAAAAATATCGGGTTTGATTTTTTGCATCTCCCCTAAAAACAAAGGGTCTTCGAGATTCTCTGGTTTAAATAGGGGGAGATTTAAGTCGTGGGCAAGGAGCGCTACCGGACTTTCTGAAACTAGCCGCCCACGGCCGACTTTGGTATCGGGCGTGGTTACTACGGCTTTCACGCCGTAGCGGCTGTTGAGTTTGTCTAAAATCGGCAGAGCGAAGTTAGCGGTACCAAAGAAGATAATCTTCATCCAAAAGGTCGCTTAAAGGTTTTTCATGATGCGAAAATCGGTGCGCTTAAAGGTTTTTCATGATCCGGCGCAGGATTTCCGCTTCGATGCGGCAATCCACCAGGGCATCGTGGCGGCCGGGCGAGGGAATATTAAACCGTTTCATTAAATCTTCTAAAGTGAATCCAGTAAAGCGCCTCCGGTTGGTAAGTTTTCCGCGTTTGGCCAGGTAGCCGTAAAATAATCCCCAAAGATTAAAGAAATGATAATCGAACGGCTGCTGGCGGCCAATTTTTTTGTAAAGCGCGCGGAGGAAGTCAATATCCAGCGGTCCGCCGTAATATGCCAGGATGACTCGGTGGGGGAAAGCGCGAGTAAACTTTTTGATAACTGCCTTAGCGGGCGGCGCGTCTTTCAAATTACTCCAAGTCAGCCTATTAACCTTCATGGCAGCAGGGTCGCGCCGCTTCCAGCGCGCCGGCTTAATGTAGCTGTTAAAGTTTTTCTTTTCCTTGAGAGTCTTTTTATCGAGCAACACGGCTGCCAGCTGGATGAGTTCATGCTTATTCATGTTCAGTCCGGTGGCCTCGGTGTCGATCAATAAAATATCGCGGTTAAACATGGGGTGAATAAATGAATTTAATTTTTTAGACTGACTTTATAATACGACGGAAAATTTCAGCGGCCAGGCGGCACTTTTCCAGAGCGTCATGGCGATTTTTGCGCTTTAGGCCGAACAGGTCAAGCAGAGTGTTAAAAGTAGGCATTTTTTTCAAACCGTAGTTGAGCGTATAGACATAGCCTAGTGTCCAAAGGTCAATAACATGCGGGTTGTAATTGAACGGTAAAGCGCTTTTGCGAAAGGCTTGTCTTAAAAACAAAATATTGGCGGTACCGTGGGTGCAAAGTAAAAAATTGGAGTTGAACTGGTCATGAAATTTTTTTACGGCGTCATAGATTTTTGGGCTCTTGCGCAGAGTTTCAAAAGGAATATGCAGGAGCTCGGCGTGTTGGCTGATAGTTCCATCGAGCAGGCTGACCCGAACGTAACAATTAAAAAAATCTTTTTCCAGCAGGTTATCTTTGTCCAGAACAATGGCCGAGAGCTGGATGATAGGGTCTTTGTCGGGATCGGACCCAGTGGTTTCCACCTCAAATAATAATAAATCCTTGATAAATTTCATGATTTATACTTAGGCAGCAGTTCTTTGCCCCGAGTCACGCTTTGCAGCTTATCGATAATTAATGTGCCGTGGAGATGGTCGATTTCGTGCTGCACGACGCGAGACAGCCAGCCATCGTCCGTAATAGTTATCTTTTTGCCTTTAAGGTCCTGCGTTTCGACCGTTATTTTTACCGGCCGTTTGACCAAGCCGAACACCCCGGGTAGAGACAAGCATCCCTCTTCAATCTCCACGGTTTCTTTGGATTGTTTGGTGATAACTGGATTGATAATCGGAAAAGCCGGAACTCCCGTTTCTTCCAGATAAATGATGGCCAGATTTAAATTGCGGCTGATCTGGGGCGCGGCCAAACCGATGCCGTCAGTTTTTTTTACTGTATCGAGCATATCACGAATGAGGCGCTTTGTTTCCTTGTTTAAGGGAAAAGCAATGTCTTTTGTTTTTTTCCGCAGGATTTGCGCGGGAAGTTTGGCAATCGGCAGAACCATAATTATTTTCGAGAAATTTCCTGATTATGTTTTTTGATCAAAAAAGCAAAAAGCTTGCCGGGATTTTGGACGTTGACGCTTTCCAAAACCTGGCCAGCCAAGGCGCGGAGCAGAGTGTGGTCGTAGAGCGTGGCCATTTTCAGGTAAAACCCGAAGTGTTTAGGGTCGCGCAGGCGCTGACTCAATTCGTCGGCCAGCAGGTGATTAGGCGAGTGGAGATACCGGCTTCTAGGCGAGCGCTTGCGGGACATCCTCGCGCTTTTGGCGATGGGCTCCATAGATTTTAGTATATCGTATTTCCTGCGATTTGGATATAGCGGAAATCGGCTGAATGGCCTATAATAACAGGGTGAATGCCGCAAAAAAAGTTATTGTTTTGATTGTCGCGGCCGCGGCAACGGCCGGTTTTTTCTTTTATCCCAATAAGACCGAGGAGTTTGGTCGGCAGCTGGAGCAGACCGTAAAATATTCCGAACAGGCCCTCGATAAAATAGTTGCCCCTGCCGTTCCGGAGCATTTAGTACCGCCGCCCCTGCGGGTTCCGATTCTGCGGCCGTCCAAAAGCGATAATTTACCGGCGCTGGCCCAGAATGAAGTGGTTAAATGGACTAATATTCAACGCGCCAATAATGGCTTGCCGGCGCTGAAAGACAACGCGAAATTGGATCAAGCCGCCGCTCGAAAAGTGCAGGACATGTTCGCCAGGCAGTATTTTGAGCATGTCTCGCCAAGCGGCGAGGGGCCCTCGGATCTCGCCGGTGCGGCGGGCTACAAATATATACTAGTGGGCGAAAATTTGGCTTTGGGGGATTTTAAAGACGCCCAGGCGCTGGCGGAGGCATGGATGAACAGTCCCGGCCATCGGGCCAACATTTTACACGAGCGTTTCCAGGAGATCGGCGCGGCGGTGGCTCGGGGAAAATTTCAGGGCGAAACCGTGTGGCTGGCTGTGCAGGAATTCGGCACGCCGCTGTCGAGTTGCCCCCAGCTAGACCCCGAGCTGCAAAGCCAAATTAGCGCAAATAACGCGGAAATAAAACTCCTGCGGCAGCAACTGGAGAATTCCAAACAGAAACTGGATGAATACCGCGGCCGCGATAACCAGGCCTATAATGAAGAAGTGAATCGCTATAATGACTTGGTCAGCCGGTACAATAATTTAATCGATAAGACCAAAGCGCTGGTTAATGAATACAACGCCCAGGTCAATGCTTTTAATCAGTGCGTTAAAGAATGAGCGAGACGAACAAAATTTCCGTGGCTGGCCTGTTGGTTAACGCCGCGACCAAGCGGCAGGTCTTGGATTTAATCGCCGGCCGTCTGGACAGGGGAGAGCGGACTTTCATAACTACGCCGTATTCGGAATTTCTTTATGCGGCTCTGCGCGACCACGAGCTGATGGAATTGCTGAATCGAGCCGATATTTCAGTGGCCGACGGTATTGCTGTTTTATGGGCGGCGAAATATCTTGCCTTGCCGCTCCGCAGCAAAGGTTATTACGCTAAAATTCTTGAAGCGTTATGGCAAATGAAGTACACACTCGCCGCAATTCTTTTTTGGCCCAAATATATCCGTTCGGCTGTCCCCGAAAAAATTATTGGCGTGGATTTGTTTATGGCGCTGGCGGCGTTGGCCGCCGGCCGCGCGCAATCAATTTATTTGCTGGGTGGGTTTGGCGACACGGCCGAGCGGGTGGCTGATTTTTTGCGGCGGCAATACCCGGGCATAAAAATCGCCGGCGTTTCATCAAAAAATCCTAACGATCCAACGGTTTTGGCCGAGATAAAACAGGCCCAGCCAGATTTTTTATTTGTGGCCTACGGACCGATGAAGCAGGAGCGCTGGATTGCCGAGCATTGGGGCGAAATGGGACAAAATGGTTTTAAGGTCAAACTGGCCATTGGTTTAGGCGGCACTTTTGATTATATCGCGAGAAAGCGCGCCAGCCCGCCGGGGTTTGTGCGGCGGGGCGGCTGGGAATGGCTGTTCCGTTTGATCACGCAGCCTAAGCGTTTTCCGCGCATCATCAATGCGACATTCGGACTTATGTCCGCGTTGTGGCATTATAAAGTTTTTGCCAGTTTACCATTGCGCAAAAATGTGGCCGTAGCAATTTTGAATCAAAATAATGAGGTTTTAGTTTGTCGGCGCAACCCAAAAGATTTTTACCTGATAAGCGATCGGGAGAGCTTAAAAAGTCAAAATTATTGGCAGTTGCCGCAGGGGGGGGTTGGCACAAATGAGAATGTCGTTGAGGCAGCGACAAGAGAAGCCATGGAAGAAACTGGCATAGAGACCCTAGAGTTTTTGAAAATTTCTTCGGAAGTCCATATTTATATTTGGAATAATACGTGGCGGGGGTTTTGGAAGAACCGTAAACGCGCCAATCGAGGGCAAACGCAAAATGTGGCTTATTTTTATTTTTTCGGCACTGACGAAGAAGTTAAAATTGATCAACATGAGTTTGTTGATTTTAAATGGGTTGATGTAAAAGATTTGGATAAAGTCGTACATCCGGAAAGGATAAACTTAATTAAGATCGTGCAGGAAGATTTGAAAGATTTGGCTTAAAGTGATAGAATTTATGGAATTGATATGAGCGCCCCATCACAAAATACTCGCGTGCGTTTTGCGCCCAGTCCGACCGGGTTTGTTCACATTGGCAGCTTGCGCACGGCGCTGTTTAATTTTTTGTTTGCGCGCCGCACAGGCGGCACTTTGATTCTGCGCATTGAAGATACCGATCAAAACCGCTTTGTTGAGGGAGCCGTGGAAAATTTGCTGCGGGTTATGCACGAGCTTGGCATAGATTTTGATGAGGGTCTATATTTGGATCAGCAGGACAGAGAGGAGAGAGGGAAGGTGGCGCGGCGCGGCAAGCACGGCCCCTATGTACAATCGGAGCGCTTGGACATCTATAAAAAACATGCCGAACAATTAGTTGTTGCTGGTCATGCTTACTATTGTTTTTGCGATGAACAGCGCCTGGAAGATTTGCGCAAAGAGCAGATCGCCCTGAAAAAGCCGCCAATGTACGATCGCCTTTGCCGCAATCTGACCACAGAAGAAATCGCGGTGAAGTTAAAGGAATTCCAGGAGGAGGACAAGCACCCGGTAATTCGCCAAACTATTCCCTTCAGTGGCCAGACTACGGTTCATGATTTAGTTTACGGCAACATCGTGTTTGAACACGCCACCTTGGACGATCAAATTTTGTTAAAGTCCGACGGCTTTCCCACTTACCATCTGGCCGTGGTCGTGGATGATCATTTGATGGACATCAGTCACGTCTTGCGCGGCGAAGAATGGATTTCCTCGACCCCAAAACATTTGCTGCTGTATCAGGCCTTTGGCTGGGAGCCGACCCGATTTGCCCACTTGCCGCTCATCTTAAACAGGGATAAATCAAAACTGTCTAAACGGCAGGGCGATGTTTCGGTGGAAGATTTTTTGGCCAAAGGCTATCTTAAGGAAGCGTTGCTTAACTTTGTCGCTTTCCTGGGATGGAACCCCAAAACGGACCAGGAAATTTTTTCGCTGTCGGATTTGGTGGATCAATTTGATCTAAGCAAAGTTAATAAAGCTCCGGCGATTTTTGACTTGGATAAACTCGATTGGATGAACAGCCTGTATATCCGCGCTAAGCCGATAGGGGAGCTAACGCAGCTTTTAATTCCCTATTGGCAAGCAGCGGGTTACTCTGTGCCGGAGAATGAAAAATATTTGCAGCGCGTGGTCGAGCTGGAGCGCGACCGATTAAAAAAACTGTCCGAGATAGGGGAGAGGACGCGCTACTTTTTCATGGAGCCGGAGTATGATGCTGAACTGCTGGTTTGGAGGAAGAGTACCAAGGAAGACGCCAAAGTTAAACTGTCATCGCTCCATGATTATTTATCCCATTGTGATGAGGCCGATTTTGAGCCGGCTGACCTGGAGACTAAATTGAAGCAGTTTATCGCCAAAAATAATTTTGACAACGGCTCGGTGCTCTGGCCTTTGCGCGTCGCTTTGACTGGTCTGGAGAAAAGTCCAGGTCCCTTTGAAGTAGCCAGCACTTTGGTTCTGGGATTGGGCAAGCAGGCAGTTTTGAATTGCATTCAGGCCGCAATCAAGAAGCTATCGGCGGGGATCAAGAATCGCAAAATACATTGAAAAATGTCGCAAATTGTGGTACAATTTAATTAAACCTTTAGTTATGCGACGTTTTTTTGAAACAAAAATCAAATCCATCGTTATCGCAGTAATTCTGTTTACCCTGGTTTTGGGCGGACATGGCCGGGTTTTTGGCGCCGCCGATCCTACGGTAGATGCATTAAAGCAGCAACAGCAGCAGCTGGCAGACAAACTGGCGGATCTGAAAAAACAAATCGCCCATTACGGCGAGTTGATTGACCAAAACCGCAAATCGCAAAACACCTTAAAAGGCCAGATCGCGTCTTTTGACAATGAAATAATTTCAACCGAGCTTCAACTCCAGGTCAAGCAAACCGAAATCGAGGATACCAATTTGCAGATCAAAGCCCTGCAGGAAGAGATTGATAGAAAAAAAGCGGAAATTGAGAAAAATAAACAGGTGCTCGGGCAGTTGATTGTCCAACTTAATCAGCTTGATGCCAATTCGGCTCTTTATATGAGCTTGGGCAATAAGAATTTTTCCGATTTTCTCGATCAGATCCAGTACAACCGCAGCGTTTCGGAGAATATTTACCAGTTATTAAAACGCATCCAGGAAATTAAAGCCAAGCTGGAGGAGCAGCAGAAAGATTTAGAGAAGTTCTTATTGGAACTTAAGGAGCTCGAGGAGCAACTGGAAGTTACCAAGGCGTCCTTAGATGGGCAGCGGCGCCAAAAGCAGAATCTGCTCAATCAGACGCGCGGTCTAGAACGCAACTATCAAAAGTTAAGGTTGGCCAGTGAAGCAGACGAAGCCAAGGTCCAGCAGGAAATAGATGATCTGGATAACGCCATCCGCGCTAAACTGGGCCAGCGTACAATTCAACCGGCCAAAGGCGTTTTGGCCTGCCCCATGGCGGGGCGAATTACCCAAGGATATGGCAAGACTAGTTTCTCTTCCTACTATCCTAGTGGTGTTCATAATGGGATTGATGTGGCCGCGCCCGCAGGAACGCCAATTTACGCCCCGGCCGACGGCATAGTAGTAGGAACAGATGCGGGCGAAGCGGCTTACGGCCATTGGGTTGCCATTAAACACACTATTGAAACAGCCAGCGGCACCCGCCAGATTATTAGCTTATTGGCTCATATGCAAGGTTTTAAGGTCAGCGCGGGACAAGTGGTCCATCAAGGTGATATCGTTGGCTATGAGGGCAGTACCGGCAACAGCACCGGCCCCCATGTTCACATCAGTATCTTCGACCAAGAGGGTTTTGGTATTGCTCAAGGCAAGTATACGTCGGTTTACGGACAATACACTGTGCCGTTTGGTTACACTTATGACCCGCGTCAATTCATGTCGTGCTAAAAACGTGATATACTTTGTGATATACTTTGGTTGAATATAAGCCGCTTTGTCGAAATAAAAACTCATGAACCACTATATTTTTATCGGTCGGCTGTTTCGGGAATTTATGTTGGCCGTGCTGATCGGCGGTTTGATATTTAGTTTCTTTTTACCTGGCCCTGCTTCGATTGCTCGGGCGCAGGGAGCTGAACAGTCTATTAAAGATTTGCTGTGCGCGCCGACGGAGAATTTGAGCGGATATAATGTTGGACAGGGGAGTGATGCTTCTAAAGTTGCCACTGGCGGCGATCTTTTTCACTGCATTAATCGTTTATACAAGTTTGGTATCGCCATTGCCTCGGTAGCGGCCGTAATGTTTTTGGTCATCGCCGGCTATTTGTACATTTCCGGCGGCGAAGAAGCCGTGAGCGAAGCCAAGACCATGATAGGCAGCACCGTGGCTGGCTTGGTTATTTTACTCATCAGTTATATTTTCCTGCGCACCATCAATCCGGATTTGATTCAATTTAAGCCGCTGCAGCTGCCGGAGCTGACGGGGGCGGATGTATCTTTATGCGATCCAGAGAAAGAAGATTGTGTCGTCCGACCAGATGGTTCAATTGCCGGCAAGGCGAGTCCTGGAGTAACCACTGGACCGCGCAATGCTGTGGCAGCAAACCATCAAGCTTCAGAATTAATAGCAGCGGGATGTACCATTCAAGCCACTGGGGCGGATGCAGGCGTGCCCAAACTGACAGAAATAATGTTTCAAGCAACCAAACAAATTTGCGCGAATGCACGAGCAGGAAATAAAAAGCCCCAGATTTCGTATACTACCAATGGGGAACACGCAAGCCGTTCTTATCATTATGACGGTTGCGCTGTTGATTTTGCAGCGGGTGATTCTAATTATGTAAATTCGGCCATAGGTCAGGCTGTCATTGCGGCAGCAAAAGCCGCCGGCATAGCTCCGAGTCGAATAAATCCTGGTTCAGACGCTAATCAGACTAATCATGTCCATATTGACATTGCAGGGCGTTGTGGTAGTGAGTCAGGTAATAAAGGGGCTTCAAGCGTTTCGCCGTCAGGCGTCGGTCTTTCTTTGGCTCAATTGAAAGCCTTGCAAAGTAGCTTTGAGCAGGAAATGAAAAGTTCCAGCTTATCTGCCGTTTTGCGTTCCCAATGGGGAGCGCGGCCGGAGCCGTTTGTTGAACGGGTTATTGAAAAAAATTTAACCCCCCAATATGTTGTGATTCATCACACGGCTGATATAAGTGAAGGTGGCGGCAATACGGCTAAAGATGTGATGAAAAGCATTGAAAAGTATCAAACTGTCGATCGGCCCGACCCCTTTGCCGACGTTGCGTATCATTTTTTAATTTCCACCGATGGCCAAATTTTCCAAGGCCGATACGGCGGCATGGAGGTTAAGGGGGCTCACTTCCATGGCGTAAATGATGGTAACATTGGGATTGCTATGATGGGAAATTTTAACAACCGAACAATTACACCACAAGCTAAGGAGTCATTAACAAAATTATTACGCTATATCAAGGGTAAATATGGAATCAACTATAAAAATGCGACGCTAGTGTCTAAGCTGAATCATAATATACCTAACTTGGCCAAGCATAGTGACATTAATGGATTAACTGCGGACAAGTTTACTACAGAATGCCCTGGCAAGAATTTAGCGCCTGTAATCGCCGAGCTGGCGCGTACTTTGGGTTTGAACCAAAACCCGAATGATGTTGATGTGTTGTCTTTGAGGTAGTCTAGGGGTTAGATACCACATAATATGGGTATTTAACAATGTGCTGGTTCGCAAAAGATACATTGGGCGACGCGCTTGATGTCTGGAACCAGCTATATCCTCTGCGGGCGGTGGCTATTTGTTTGGGAATCTGCCGGTTTTGGGCAATTTAACACGCCGCAACTCCTCTACGATGCCAGGCAATACGTGCATCACGAAATCAAGATCGTTTCTGGTGGTTTGTTTTCCGAGCGTAAACCGAACACTGCCGGCGGCCTCGCTATAAGGCCGGCCAATCGCGGACAGCACATGTGAAGGGTTAGGGCTGCCTGTGGTGCAGGCGCTGCCTGTGGACACGGCGATATTATAAGAATCGAGGTAAAGCATAAGCGACTCCCCTTCTACCCCGGCAAAAGAAACATTAACGTTATTAGGCAGACGGTTTTCGCTCGGCCCATTCAAACTGACTTTAGGAATTTTGGCAAAAATTTGTTTGGTAAAGTAATCGCGTAATTTCGTCAATCTTTTGTTTTCTTTGGATCGATGCGCCTGCGCCAGCTTTAAGGCCTGGGCTAACCCGATAATCCCCGCGACATTTTCCGTGCCGCTGCGCAAATTCTGCTCCTGTCCCCCGCCAAAAATCAGCGGTCGGGGTTTAAGGCCGCTTTTTACGTAGAGCAAGCCGATTTGCTTGGGTCCGTAGATTTTGCCGGCGTTGGCAGTCATAAGGTCTACGCCAAGTTTATTTACGTTTAAGTCCAAAGCGCCGGCAGCTTGGCAGGCATCAGTATGAAAAGGAATTCGCGCCAGCTTTTTTTGTGTCCGCTGGTTATTTAGAGTCCTTAACCACTTCCCTATCTCGTTAATTGGTTCTACCGTCCCTATTTCATTATTGGCGTACATCACCGAAATTAAAATTGTATTCGGTTGCACGGCCGCTTTTAATTTATTTAAGTCAATAAAACCTGATCTGTCAACGCCAATATAACTGACTTGCCAACCTTCCTCCTCCAGTGCTTCACAGGATCGCAACACCGAGTGATGTTCTATAGCGGAAGTAATAATATGGCCTTTACCCCTATTTCGCAGTTCATATTGGCGGGCAAGGCCAAAAATGGCCAAATTGACGCTCTCGGTGCCGCCGGCAGTGAACACAATTTCCTCGGGCCGGCTGTCAATAATTTTGGCAATGGTCTGGCGGGCGGAATTAATTGCATTGCGCGCTTCCCGGCCTTTGGCGTATAAGCTTGAGGGATTGCCGTATGATTCACCTAAAAACGGTTTCATAGCGGCCTTAACTTGCGGATCAAGGTAAGTGGTGGCTGCGTGGTCAAGATAGGTGACTTTTTTTGATTTAGGAAGCTTTGGGAACATGGAATTAGGACCAGTTTAGCAGAAAAAAGCGCGCGTTGATAGCTTTTTTGAGTTTTTTGGGTGCGTCAGCGGCTTGATTTGCGGAATCCCGCGGCTTGGGCTTCGGCTTCGGTATTAAAGCATTGCTCTGGGGTGGTACGGTCGTAAAACGCGCCGCCCTTGACGTGGTAGATCTTGCTGGAGGAAGAGATGTTGCCCTTGATCGGGCATGGCTGGCCCGGCTTGGGCACGGTTCCTGTGGCAGTATTTGCTTTGTTGGCGGTTGAGTTTGATTCTGTTTGTTTTTCTGTTTCCTTGTCAGCAGTCTTATTGGTCGGTGCTGGCGTTTTTGCCTGCTTTGTGTAATAATTTAAATTGGCTGGCTTAGGCGGAGTCACCGCAGTGTATCCCCTACCGGTGCCGAAGCCGAGCAAGAAAATTATTATGGAAGCCAACGCAAAAACCACGCGCTGTTTATTTTGTTTTAATTTATCTTTTAGTTCTGTGTAGGTAATCATAGTTCATGTGAGTGTGGCGAGTGGATTTTTTCGACTACGCGAAGACTGTTTGAGCGAAGCGAGTTCCGCAGCTAGGAGAAAAAGTATCCCGAGCCGCACGACGAGGTAAATAATGGTTTACGCTTTTGTCCTAGGGAGGGTCTATACTTTATCGATGGCCGAGCTGCTGGTGGTCTTGCCGGAATTCACTCAAGAACCGGTTAAGATTATTGACGCGTCGTTTGAAGTTTTGATTGTGGAAATTACAAAGCCGATAGATGCGGAAAAGCTTCAGCGCAGTTTGGGCGGCACAATCAAAATTTTAAAAGTGGTTGATGTTTTGAAAAAGCGGCAACAGGATTCTGTGAATTTTGCTTTGCAGCATTATTTTAAGCCGAGCAAGTTAAAGAACGATTTTTTAAGGAATCCCAGCGGAAAGATCCAGTTTGGGGTTAGTATTTACTTGCTTGACCGCGCGCTGCAGGTTTTTGGGGAAACCAGGCGGATCGGTATGTTCATAAAGCGTACCATGCAAGATGCCGGGCGCAGCATTCGCCTGGTGTTGCCGGAATTCAACGCCTTGTCTCTGGCTTCCGTGGCCGTGACCAAAAATTTATTGCTGACCCACGGCGCGGAAATTTGCGTTCTGGCCGGTTCTGACCGGGTTTACGTGGCCAAAACTTTAGCCGTGCAGGATTTTGAGGATTATGGCCGGCGTGACTATCAGCGGCCGGTGCGCGATGACAAGCAAGGCATGATTCCGCCGAAGGTCGCGCAAATAATGATCAATCTCGCCGCAGGCAAGCCCAATGACACTTTGCTTGATCCATTTTGCGGCGTTGGCACAATTGTCCAGGAGGGAGTTTTGCTTGGCTATAAGATGCTGGGCAGCGACATCAATCCTTTAGCCATTTCCGGGAGCGAAAAAAATCTCGAGTGGTTTCGTAATCGCTATAAAATCGCCAAAGGCAAGTATCACGTTGAGGTCGGCGACGCCCAGCAAATCAGCATATTAGTTGAGCGATTAAGAAAAATTAAAGCCATTTCCGGCATTAAGGCTGTAGTAACCGAAGGTACCCTAGGACCGCTCTATACCCAATTTCCCAAGCCGGAAGAAATCGCGGCTAACTTTAAAGACCTGGAAAAATTGTATCATAAAGCCTTTCAAGAATTTTTAAAGATTTTGCCAAATAATGGTCGAGTTGTGATTTGCCTGCCGGCCTATAAAAAAGGGCTTATCAGTTATGAATTCATACCCAGTCTTGACTTTATCCTCAAGACTGGGTATAATTTGGTGGATATTATTCCGGCCAATTTGTCTGCAAAGTTCGCGTTTTTGAAACTGACCGAGCGGCATACGGCGGTTTATGACCGCAAGGACCAGATTGTCGTCCGGGAAATTGTCATTTTCGGAAAAGTTTAGAAACTATACAATATTCAATGAACGAAAAAAATCCCTTAAATGAAAAAGAACCACAGTCGTTGGTTCCCGACACAGCTGGACGATTGGATGAGCTGGCAACCTCGGGCCCTGAATTAGAGCGACGTTTAAGGCAGAGTCCGAAACGTGATGGGCAATCTGCTTTTAGCCAACCGGATATGACAGTAGAAGATTCTTGAGATTTTAAGGAGTAACTAAAATATGGCTCATAAAAAAGCCGGAGGCAGTACCGCTTTAGGCCGCGATTCTGTCTCCAAGCGCTTAGGCGTAAAAGTTTTCGGCAACCAGGCCGTGAGCAAGGGCGAAATCATCGTCCGCCAGCGCGGCACCAAATATTATCCCGGGCGTAATGTTAAGATAGGCGGCGATTCCACGCTATACGCCGCGGTTTCCGGTTTGGTTAAATTTCAGCATAAGATGGTGCGCAAGTTCCACGGCAATCTGCGCAAAACGCGGGTGGTCAGCGTTGTACCTCAAGAAAAATAAGTTTGGTCACAACCCCCCTCCTTTAACACAAGGGGTTTTGATTTGGCCTAACTCTGTTCTTCGATGGCTAGAGTTGTGGACCTAGGTTGTTTGTTCGCTTCTGCAATTTTGTTTGTTAGGTGAATTTTATATTTATAGTCATTTAGCTTTCGCGCCGACATGACGGTGATTCCGGCTACCATGGATTCAACTGAACCTACCCCAGCCATAACAAAGCCATTGTGCAATAAGTGAGAGCGGGCAGCAATCATGCCTGCCGCGGGAGCCATTGAAGCTCCTAAAAATATACCCAGCCGAGTCGGGTTGGAGAAATCCTGTACTATGGCTTCCTTCCATGAGTGCAAAGACCCGGCTCGTTTACCCTGTTCAAATAGTTGGTCAAAGTCCATAGTTTCTAGCTGAAGCATAATTTGTTTTGTCTCGTCAGCCTCAATTGATCCCGACTCCTCCAAAGAGCGCAAAGTCTTTTTTATTAATTCTAAGAGCGACCCGCGGTCGGCTAGCAAGGCAGATCCTCCTTCAAAAGCTTTTAGTGAAGATTGGAATTCGCTGTTATTTGCCAGAGGAGCAATCTTATTGGCAATTTTTCCATCTGCCTCCAGAGCATCGTAAGAATTTTTAAACATTCGGATTGATTGGATTGCCGTGGTTAGGGATAATGCCACAGCTGAAACGCCGAAAAGCAATCCAGCCTCGGTGTAGCGGCCTTGAGCAAGCAGATCCTCTACTTTATAGGCGCCCGCAGTCGCGGCAGCAAATACCGGAACAGCTATCTTAAGCCGTTGCAAAAGCTCCTGTCTGGAAAATCCTTGGCCTTGTAGTGCCTTGATTTCAGCCCACTCTCCCATGAGATCGTCAGCTGACGCAGCCACTACTTTGGCAGCCACGCCCAAATTAGCGTGCTCAAGTGCGTGGGCGACCGGTCCAATCAGCATCATCTTCTTTACGATTTCCTGAGCTTCGCCTGTGCTGTCGTCAGCATAATCAAATTTTAGTTTCGAATAGGCGAAATCGAGATTAACTTCCTGTAAAGTCTGGTTGAGATTGTCTAGGGCGGCCTTCTGATCTTGATTGAGCATTTCCATATCTAGCACAACGAGTTTTTTAAATTCCCCGATGAACTCTTTAATAGTTTGGAGATCGCGGTTTAAATCAATCTCGTCCCGGCTAGCAATAAGCTCTCTGTTCAGCGCCCGTTTAATGCCAGTTTCTGTTACAGTTAATTTTGGCTCTAAACCTTCCCGCACAAGTGGTTTTAGCCAGTTAGTTATAAAATTTTCCTGGCTAATAACAGAAATTCGCCGCATGGCTAAAATCACCGCTTGCGGGGTGGTAGTAACGCTCTGCAGCAGCAACTCATTTGTGAGGTTAAATTGATTTAAAAGGGCTTCAACAGAAGGGTCCCTGGCCAATAAGTATTGGATCTCCAGCGGTGCGGCGTCGGCCGGTTGGTCAGGCGAAACCGCTTCCAGCGAAAATGATTTATTAAACCTATAACTGGCATCTAGTGCATCAATAATTCCCGCTGACGCGCTCTTTTCCGCTGCCGCAATTTTATTTTCGTAGTGCTGGTAGAGTTCGTGAGGCAGGTTATCGATAATTTCTCTGGCAATGTCTTCTGCCAGCTCATCGTTTTCTGCTTGTGCCAGAGTTGTAAATTGGCTTTCCAGATTTTTACGGTATTGTTGTTGAGGATTTAGCTGGTCAAGATAGGAATCAATTTCTGACTTGTGTTTGAGCAGATAAGCAGGGGTGAAAAGCTCCTGATTTTTTGAGAGCTCCCGACTTATTAACTGTTCTGCGATGAGAGGGTCGTTCAATAAATCCTCTAATCCGTCCATGCCTGGCCGGGTGAAAATCTGCCTTTCATTCAGTTGTTGGATTAGTTGCCGGAGTATTTCCCCTACCAGTCGAGCGTCAATATTGTCGCTTAGGCTTTTAGGTAAATTGTTGAGCTGACTTGTTAAGTAGGATGCATCGGCCGCTATGCTTTCAGCAGGGCGCATAATCCGGGTATCTCCACCTTCGATGGTATCGGTAATAACTATCGGACTTTGTTCGACTTCCGCTCGGATGTTACTAAGTACTTCAACGGCTGCCTCGGGACCCAAGTGGGAGGATTGCTGAAAGGTTATCTCTCTTAACAGCAATTTAGCCAGGGCAGTTTTTTTCAATTCCAGCAAGGTGCGCTGTCTTGACAGTTGGGAATTATGTCCTTCTTCTGTCCCCGATTCAGGCCCCAGTTCAGCATTAATTGAATCTAACGAACGCATAAGGTCGTCAATTGTAGGTCCACTCAATAATTCCCATTTGCCTATATATGACCGTAGGGCGGCGCCTTGGTCTGGCGGCCCTACTAGTGCTTCCTGAGTTGCGGCATTATGTCTTAGTTCTAGAGCTGATTCTGCTAATGACCTTCGCTCTACCATAATATATTTAGTGAAAATTACTTCCTTTTTAGTTTCACCACCGCCTGCACGAACCCGTTAAACATGGGGTGCGGATTAAACGGACGGGACTTGAATTCCGGGTGGAACTGACTGCCCATAAAGAACGGATGACCCGGCAATTCGATGACCTCGGCCAGTTTGCCGTCAGGCGTGGTGCCGGAAATGACTAAACCAGCTTTTTCTAATTTTGCGCGATAAGCGTTATTTAATTCGTAGCGATGGCGATGCCGTTCAGAGATTTTGGCCTTGCCGGTTTTTTTAATCCATTTTGACTGTAAGTAAACTTTTTCCGTAAGCGTGCCGCGCTTTATGAGGCAATCCCAGGCCCCAAGCCGCATGGTCGCCCCGTAGTCGCGCACTAGCATTTTTTTCTCTTGGTCCGGCATAATATGGATAACCGGGTGTGGCGTATCATCATCCACTTCAGTTGTATTAGCATTGCGCAGTTTCGCCACGTTGCGGGCAAACTCAATGGTTGCCATCTGCATACCGTAGCACAAACCTAAATAAGGAATTTTATTCTTGCGCGCGTATTCAATGGTCTGAATCATACCCTCGGTGCCCCGGCTGCCAAAGCCGCCCGGCACGACAATGCCATCGAAGCCGCTTAAAACCTCCTTGGCGCCCCGCTTTTCGACTTCCAGGCTGGAAATCCAGTGCAGGCCGGATTTCGTGCCATTATTCCATGAAGCGTGCTTGATTGATTCGACGACCGAAATGTAAACGTCGGCCAGTTTGTAGGCGCCGGTTTCGTAATATTTGCCCACAACAGCAATCTTCAATTCTTTTTTTGATGAATTGATGCGGCTAATTTTACTTAATAACCCGCGCCACTCTTTCATGTCGCGGTGGCGCGCCGGCATGCCGAAGGTTTTTATGATTTTATCGGTCAGCCCTTGCTGGTCAAAATTGATCGGCACGCGATAAATAGTATCAACATTCGGCGCTGAGATTATATTTTCTTTAGGGATATTTGTGGTCCAGGCCAGAGTTTCTTTGCGTCTATCGTCCAAAGCGTTTTCCGCGCGGGCAATCAGGAAATCCGGCTGAATGCCGGAGGCAATGAGTTGATGTACGGAATTTTGTACCGGCTTGGATTTCATCTCGCCTATTGAGGGCGGTGTGGGTAAATAGCCAACGTGAATGTGGATAATATCTCGATTGTCTCGATATTTCATAATGCGATTGGCTTCAATAAACAAAATGTTTTGGTACTCTCCCACTGTGCCGCCGATTTCACAAATGACAAAGTCGGCCTTGCGCTCGCGCGCGGCTTTTTCTAGCCGGCGAATAATTTCTTCGGGCACGTGCAAAGCCACTTCCACGTCCTCGCCGCCGTACTCGAAGTTGCGTTCCTTGCGGATAATGGTTTGATAAATCTGGCCATTGGTAACGAAGTTGGAGCTACTCAACGAGGTATTCAGGAAGCGCTCATAATTCCCCACGTCTTGGTCGGTTTCTATTCCGTCATCGCAGACAAAAACCTCGCCGTGCTCTTGCGGCCGAATTGTGCCTGCGTCCACGTTCAAATAGGCGTCGCATTTAACCGGCGCCACTACGTAGCCGCGCGACTGGAGCAAGGCGGCAATGGAGGAAGTGGTGATCCCCTTCCCCACCGAAGAAATGACTCCGCCGGAAATGAAAATAAACTTGGTATCGATTTTGCGCGCTTTGCGCGGTTTAACGTGGTAAGACATAAATAAGCCCTTTTGTTATAAATTAATATTTAACTACGAGAACCGCTATGGCCGCGAAAATTAATGCAAAATACACGCAATTAAGATTTTGGCTCTAATTTGCATCAGGAAATTGGTTTGATAATTAATTTGATGCTTGCCGAAATGTGGTGGCCGAGTTTGAGTATGGCGGTTGCTGGGCCGAGTGTTTTAATCGGTTGGGATAATTCAATTTGGTTCTTATCAATTTGTGAGTTCATTTTAGAATTTATGGTTTCCGCGATGTCTTTTTCATGGACGCCGCCAAACACCTGGCCCTTATCGCCTACTTTGAGTTGCGCGATAAAGACGCGCCTTTCCAAATCTTGTTTGAGATTCTCAAATTTTTTGACCTCACGCTTCAGCTTCTGCTCTGATTCCTTGTGCTCCTTGGCCAGTTTTTTCTGGGTCTGCGCCGTGACAACCGCGGCCAGGCCTTTGGGTATCAAAAAATTATTGGCGTAGCCGGCGCTGACGTCTTTGAGCTCGCCTTTCTTGCCAATATCGGGTGAATCCTTAAGCAATATGACTTTCATACAAACAAAAAAACTCCCAGTCGACGAGAGCTTTTCCGCCGCGCCTGCGGCGGCTCTTTTTTAGTATATATGATTTGAAAAAGAAAGCAAGCGTATTGTCAAGAGCTGGTATTTGTGGAGGTGAACCGGAACAGATCCCGAGCATCTAAATTTTCAGGTACTTCCGGGTGGCCAGTAAGGTTGAGATGATGCTCAAAAGAACGGCTATCCCCAACTGAAGGGCGATAATGGCGGCTAAAGGGATGAAATCTTTAGTAAAAATTGAGCCGTCGGGGTTGAGGTAGTCGCTAATTTTAGGCAGGAGCTTGAAGTAGAGCGGAATTACAAGCGCGCTGGTCAGGGCAGTGGCGGCCAGACTGTAGAGCATAGCCTCAATAATAAATGGCCAGCGGATGTAGCCGTTAGTCGCGCCGACCAGGCGCATGATTTCTATTTCTTCCCGCCGGTTGTAAATGGTTAAAGTAATAGTGTTGAAAATAACCAAAATGGCAATGAGCGAAAAAACAGCAGTAAGAATTATTCCAAAAGTTACGATAAATTTTAGAATCCGGTTAAGGCGGTCAATAATCTCGCGGTTGTCCTCGAAATTAACCTGGTCAATGGCAGTTTGATATTTTTCTGCCTGGAGTTCCTGCGCGATCTGCGGATAGTAATCCAGGTTTACCGCCTTGATTTGCAGCGTGGCCGGCAGAGGGTTTTGGCTCAATTGGTTGAGCGACTCGGTAATGAGCGGATCATCGGCGTGCCGCTGCTTAAAATCGTTAAAGGCCTGCTCGGCGGAAATGTAATGAACTTCCTTAATGAGGGGGTTGGCCTCTAATTCGGATTTTATGCTGGCGATTTGGGCCTCGGCTAGTCCGGTTTTGAAGTACGCACTGATATCGACCCGTTCTTTGATGGTAGTTACGGAATAATTGGTCAAAACAAAAAGCAGCAACAGGACAGTCAGAATAATCAGGGTGATGACCATGACTAAAGTGGCGGCGGCCGAGAGCCAGATATTGCGCCAAAAATTTATTATGCCGGTTTTGAGAACACGAAAAAAAGTAACGCTGTTCATAAAAAGTTTAGTTAAAGCTTGTACTTCCCTTTCTGCTGCTCCATGGTGATTTGGCCGCCTTCAATAGTTACCACGCGCTTGTTGACCTTGTTGACCAAATCGTAGGCGTGGGTGGCCAGAATTACGGTGGTGCCAAGCTTGTTGATTTTCATCAGTAGGTCTAAAATCTCATTAGCATTGATTTCGTCCAAATTGCCTGTGGGCTCGTCGGCCAGCAAGAGGACGGGACGATGCGCCAGGGCCCTGGCAATGGCCACGCGCTGCTTTTCCCCGCCGGACATTTCATCGGGGAAATTATGGCGTTTATGAAGCAAGCCTACCAGGTCTAAAATTTTAGGCACGTCGCGGTCGATTTTATCTTTGCGGTGGCCGCTTACCTCCATAGCAAAAGCCACGTTTTCAAAAGCCGTCCTTTTAGGCAATAATTTTATATCCTGAAAAACCGTGCCAATTTTTCGGCGCAAATAAGGGAGGTCGCTTTTTTTTACCCGCGCCATATCAATCCCGTCAATCAAAATTCTGCCTTCGTCAAGCGGTTCCTCACCGATAATTAGCTTAAGCAAGGTCGATTTACCCGCGCCCGACATCCCCACCAGGGAAAGAAATTCCCCGGCCTGAATGTGCAAATTGACATGATTTAGGGCTTTAGCGTGTTTGTAGGTTTTGGATACGTTTTCGAAGCGGATCATGCGTTTATTTCAGCGTGGAACATAAAGTGCATAAATTATATCATAAAACATGAAAATAGAAAACTAAAAAGCCCTCTATTAGTGTATCTTTATTGTACGGCTTGAAACCATTTCCTGAAAATTCCTGGCCGATTCGCTCCGGCGGGGCGGGAAGAAAAAGGGGTGTGGGGAAAATGAATTCCCGCCCCGCCTCCGCTCAAAAATTTTCTGCCGCCGTAATTATCATTAAATCAGTTGAGAATTTGCAGAAATGGTTTTGCTTGGTTCTTTCACAAAACGGAAAACGAAGAAACTTATTACTACAAGGATTGCAAGAGAGAACATTGCAAAACGATATTTTGTCGCTTCGCCAAGCGAAGCAAAAACTAAAATCGTGCCGCTCCAAACAAGCGGACCTAGAACGGAAGCAAAGCGTTCGAATAAAACATAAATTCCAAAAAATTCTCCTTGCCGTTCTGGCGGCACGATGTGGGAATAAAAAGCACGTGACAGCGCAAACAATACACCGAATGCAAAGCCATTTAACGCTACCATCGCAATAAATAAGTTTTGGTTGGTAGTAAGGGCAAAAATTGCAATAAATACTGCCCACAATCCTATAAATATTGCTATTGCGCGTCGCGTGCTTTTCAGACGACGGGCTAGCCAAGGACTTAACAAGGCACCGATAACAGCAAGCAATAGGCCAAGGATAAACGCGATAGTTTTTTGCTTATCTGCTAGCCCGCCAACTTTTTCGAGATAGAGTGAAGCGAAAAGCTGAAGGGTTAAAATCGCATCTGCAAATAAATAATATGTTATAAGGTAGGCGAGCACTCCCGGATATTGTTTTATGCGACGCAAACTTTGCAAAGTTTCTCGAAAAGATTTTCCGATGGTCGCCTTACTTTCTTCAGTTGTCGGTCCCCGCCTATCTTTCAGAAATAATAAAACTGGCAATGAAAAAATTAGAAAAAGAAGCGAGGCGATTAAAAATGTCCCTCCGCGCCCCGTAGCTCCGAACAACTCAAATTTTCCCTGCGCGATTGGAAAGATGAGCAACAAACCGACAATATTACCAAGCTGTCCTGCCGCAATTCCTAAACCAGATAATTTTTCCTTTGTTCTTCCAATCGCGAAATCATGAATAAAAGAGTTGTAAAAAGCCAAACTGGCTTGATAAAAGTATTGGAACAGGAAATAAAGAACAACGATTAAAAATAAAGTAGAAGAAGTAACAGATGTATTTTTAATCGCAGTGAGACCGAGGAAAAACAATGAAGCAATAGCAAGTAAAGTAAAAATTATCAGAAAGGGCATTCGTTTTCGTAGTCGATCGGACAATCCGCCAAAAGCCGGAAGAGTAAAAAGTAAAATTATTGTTGAGAGTGCCACTGGTACACTCACCCATATATCAGAAATTTTATGATCTTGAACAAACCAAAGTGCAAAATAGAAAGAGACATTAACAAAAGCGAGGGAATTCGCGAAATCATAGAACGCCCAAAGCCAAACATTTCTTTTTGGAATTTGGGTCAAATTGGAAATCTGTTGATTCATATTATGAAAAATAA
>CAYJQY010000002.1:131135-137224 GCA_964372905.1 uncultured Candidatus Saccharibacteria bacterium | reverse complement strand
TTACGGCAACTGCAAAAAATCTAAAAATTGATGGCTATACTGTAGCCGCGTCCAAATAATAAATCCGATTTCTATTAAAAGAATCAGGAGAAGCAACAAGGTTTTGCGCGCCGGAGGCATATCAAAAAATCGGACCGAACAAAATTATCAAAAATAGTTCAAGACGGCATCAAAAATAATTTAGGAACGCAGCTTGGCCCGCACCACCAAACGATCCCGGGCGGTAAACAAAGGCGTGCAAGTCCATAAAGTCAGCAGGGGTGTGGTAGTTTGAGATTCAATAGAAAAATCACTTGGGCCGGTCACAGACACCTCGCTGACTTCATAAGTATATTTTTTTCGGTCCCAATAAACAACCACCGTATCCCCCACTGCGACTTTATCGAGATTGTAAAACGTGTTTGGTCCCAAAGTATACAAGTAGCGATGCGCCACCAGTACCGTATTGCCGCCCAGCGGCGGCGCGCTCGATTTCGGCCGCCGCCAGATGCCTAAATTAATGATGCTTGGGCTGTTGCCTTCATGGATTTGCCCGTCAACGCCGATCTTTTCAACCACCAAAGTGTTATTTTTGGGAATAACTTCGGATTCGTCGTTGCTGCTGGTGGCAAAAATGCCGCTGTCAGTGCGAACATATCGGTTGATGGTTTTGCCGCCAGTCCAAGCCCGGGCATAATAGGCAATCTGGGGCAGAATCGGAGCCAGAACTAAATAGCCGCCCAAAATGCAGACGGCAACAAACAAGATATTGTTGATTGGGCGCAAATCAAGGCGCGCTCCCAAATGCTCACCCAGCCCTTTAATCATAGCGCTGGAATGATTGCACAATTACTCCGCCGGAGCGCACCCGCTGTTTGGCCGAAGAGCGGAAACGGAACCGGATTACAGCGCCGGCAAAAATTGCCATCAGACCGAGCGCGATTGGCGCGGCGCTGGAAGTTCCCGCGGCCGGCAAAATTTTGGGCGGCCGGCTCCGGACGATCACAATCGCTTGGTCATCTTCGCTAATATCATTATTGTTGGGAGTGGAATCGGGATCCGGCTGGTCCGAAAAAAATACTTCCGAGATGTTGGAAATATTATCTTCGGTTTTCACCGCCGCCGATAACTGTAAACTGGCGCTGTTGCCTGGAGCAATGAGACCCACGTTCCAAACACCGCTGGCAGAATCATAACTGCCCTGGGTTGCGTTAAAGGAATCGAACATTAACTGGGGAGGAATTGTATCCTTAACGCTCACGCCCGTCGCCGCAGCAGGGCCGCTATTGATAAGCGTGATGGTATAGGTAATATGCTGCCCGACTACCGGCTTGGGTTCATTTACCACTTTGGTTAAAGACAGGTCGGCAAAAGTCGGCGGCGTTCCTGGAGGTGGCGGCCCGTGACCGCAACCGGAACCGCAGCCGCCCCCGCCGCTCCTAACGTTAATAGTCGCGCTGGCTTGGTCATCTTCACTGGCATCATGGTTATTCGGGGTGGAATCAGGGTCAGTTTGGTTCGCATCAGTCACCTCGCCGGTATTTATGATGGAACCTAACTTATCGGTCTGGGCTTTAATGGTAAGCTTGGCGTTAGCCCCATTGGCCAGGCTGCCCACGGTCCAAACACCGGAATCGCTATCGTAAGTGCCCTGCTCGGTCGTGTGGCTCACATAGCTTAGGCCGTCGGGCAGGAGATCGCCTACAACAATCCCGGTGGCATCTAGTGGACCGGAATTAAACACCATAATATTATAGATAATGTTTTGTCCCGGTCTCGGCTGGCTGTCACTCACCACTTTGGTCAACGAGAGGTCCGCGGTTGAAGGTCCGCCGCCGCAATTAGAAGTACAAACAGGGGAGGCGGCCAACGAGGCGCTGGCCTGATCGTCTTCACCCGCAACCTGGTTATTGGGAGTTGAATCTGGATCGGGCTGATCAGACGCGGTAACTTCAGCCACATTCACAATCGTCCCCTCCTGCACCACCTTGACCACAATTTCCAAAGTCACGCTTTCATCTTTATCCAACACGCCGGCTGTCCACACCCCGGTCGTGTTATCGTAAGTGCCCTGCTCGGCCGTATGGCTGGTATAAGTTACGCCGGTGGGCAGCAAATCTTTTACTGTCACGCCCGTGGCTTGGTCTGGCCCGCTGTTAGACAAAGTCACCACATACGTTACTGAATTGTTAACCTTGGGCTCGCTATTACTGACGACTTTGGTCAAAGACAAGTCCGCCTCGGGCTCGCCGCCGGAAGTTTCCACGGTCACAGCGGCGTCGGCCTGATCATCTTCACCCGCAACCTGGTTATTGGGAGTTGAATCTGGATCGGGCTGATCAGACGCGGTAACTTCAGCCGTATTGGTTATAGCGCCGACCTCCATTGCCGTCACCGTAATAATCAAACTGGCATTCGCTCCCGCGGCGACCGTGCCAATGGTCCAGACGCCGGTAGCGCTGTCATAGCTGGTGCCTTGCGTGGGGGCAGCGTCAACAAACTTTACCCCGCTGGGTAAAACGTCTTTAACCGCCACATTGGTCGCGGCATCAGGTCCGGCATTCGATAAAACGATGCTGTAAGTAAAATTGCCGTTAAGCTGGGGTGTGGGATTACCTGCCGTTTTGGTCAAAGACAGGTCGGCTTCCGGACCACTGGGCGGCGGGACATCAATTACCAAAACTTCACAGGTGTCTTGTTTGGCGCCAGAAGTTACGGTTATGGTTTTGGTCCCGGCCGCGGCATATTGGGTGGTGAAAGAATCGCCGGAACCCGAATCTGGCATCCCTCCCGGGGCTGACCAGGCAAAAGTTCCGCTACCGCCGGCGGCATGGACCGCAACATCATGATTGACCTGAACGGTTTGGGTCGATGGGTCGCAGGAAACCTCGCCCGGCGGAGGCGGCGGCGGGTTGGTCACCGTAATTGCGACGCTGTCTTGGTCGTCTTCGCTGGCGACATTATTGTTAGGTCTGGAATCGGGATCATGCACATCCGAAGAGGCAACTTCAGCAGTGTTAGTAAATGACCCCGGAGACGTAGCCGTAATCAGCAGGGCAATTGATACCGTGTCGCCCACAGCCATGTTGCCAATAGTCCAGATGCCGTTGGCCTGGGCATAAGTGCCGCGCGTCGGCGTGGCGGAAACTATATCCAGTCCGCCGGGCAAAACATCTTTTACGGTTACATTGGTAGTCGGCTCGGGACCGTCGTTTTTTACTTCGATGGTGAAAGTCGCGTTACTGTTGACCTCGATGCCCGCGCGGTCGACATTCTTGGTCAGAGAAAGGTCGGCTTCAGGCGTTGGCGAGGGTGGAGGAGGGGGTGGGGGCGGCTGCTCGGATTCGAGACAGCCAAAGCCGAACTTGTCATCCTCATCTGTATTTTCCCAATTGCCAGGGGTCGAATCGCTGTCGTCCGGGCTGGCGCTGTCAACTTCGCCGGTTAAATTAAAAATTTTATCGTCCGGAATCTGCCCGGTAATCCTCAAATCTGCGCTTTGCTGGTCGGTTAAACTCCCCACAGTCCAAGTGTCGCCGTTAAACGTCCCGACTCCTCCTACATCCACGTCCAGCCAGGACGGGATGCCGGGAGTTCCAGTGACCGGATTAGCTCGGTCATATAAAAAACCGTGAAGCTTCACGGTAATATTCTGGGCGGTCTCCGGGCCGTAGTTGGTCAGCGTGGCGAGGATGTCAACGGAGCGATGGTTGTTAGTATCGGTAGTGCAGACAAAATGCACCGGCGTTATCTGATCCTCGTTGCCCCAGGACAAATCTATGGTGCCGACCTCGGCCCGGGAAAACAAGTTCCGGATCTGGGGACCAAAACGCCAGAGCAGCAAAGCTATAATAAGGATTAACCCGGCTGCCCCAAAGACGATAATTTTTGTTAGTTTATCAAACTTCAAATTGTTTTGGTTTAGATACCGCTCACATTATAACACACCGAGAGCGGGGCTTCCAAACCAAAACTACAGAATTTTCTTCAAATACTGCCCAGTATAACTGGTTTTCACCTTAGCCACATCTTCCGGGGTACCCACAGCCACCAGTTGTCCGCCTTTATCCCCGCCCTCGGGGCCTAAGTCAATAATCCAATCGGCGGTTTTTATCATATCCAAATTGTGTTCGATGACTACCACGGTATTGCCTTTATCAACCAGCTGATTGAGCACGGCAATGAGCCGCTTGGTATCGGCAAAGTGCAGACCCGTGGTAGGTTCATCTAATATGTAAAGAGTGCGCCCGGTGGACGCGCGCGAAAGTTCCGTGGCCAGCTTGATGCGCTGGGCCTCGCCGCCCGACAAAGTCGTGGCATTCTGGCCGAGATGCATGTAGCCCAGGCCCACCTCGGACAGCGTAGCCAGTTTGCGTTTGATGGCGGGAATGCTGGCAAAAAAATTGCACGCCTCGTCCACGGTCATCTCCAACACATCGGAGATATTTTTGTCTTTGTAATGAATTTCCAGGGCCTCGCGGTTGTAGCGCTTGCCGTGGCATTCCTCGCAGGTAATGTAAACATCGGGCAAAAAGTTCATTTCCACTTTGATCACGCCGTCGCCCGCGCACTTTTCGCAGCGGCCGCCCTTAACGTTAAAAGAAAACCGCCCGCTCTTGTAGCCCTTCATGCGCGCCTCGCGGGTGTCGGCGAACAGATCGCGGATAAAAGTGAATACGCCGGTGTAAGTGGCCGGGTTGGAGCGCGGCGTCCGGCCAATGGGCGACTGGTCAATGTTAATAATTTTGTCTATGTTATCTATACCGAGAATTTTTTTGTGCTTGCCCGGCTCGTCTTTGCTGTTATAAAAATAATTCGATAGCGCTTTGGCCAAAATTTCATTGAGCAAAGTGGACTTGCCGCTGCCCGACATACCGGTGAGCGTGACGAATTTTGCCAGCGGAATATCAACGTTAAGATCTTTCAAATTGAACTCGGAAGCGCCGATAATGGAAATTTTCTTGCCGTTGCCCGGGCGGCGGCGCTTAGGCAGTTCAATAACTTCCTTGCCCGCCAAATATTTTCCCGTCAGCGAGTCCTTGTTTTTTTCGATATCTTTCGGCACGCCTTGGGCCACCAGCTGGCCGCCGTGCTTGCCCGCGCCCGGCCCAATATCCACCACCCAGTCCGCCGAGCGGATAGTTTCTTCATCGTGCTCCACTACTATTACCGTGTTGCCCAGGTCGCGCAACTCTTTGAGCGTGCGCAGAAGCCGGCCGTTGTCCCGTTGATGCAAACCAATTGACGGCTCATCTAATATGTAGAGGACGCCGGTGAGGCCGGAACCAATCTGCGTGGCCAAGCGGATGCGCTGGGCCTCGCCGCCGGACAGCGTGTCTGCGCCGCGGTCGAGCGACAAATACGACAGGCCGACGTTGAGCAGGAACGATAAGCGCGCCGTGATTTCTTTGAGGATTAGCCGCGCAATAGACATTTCCTTGGCCGAAAACTTTTTGGGCAGCGTCTCAAAAAACGCCGCGACGGTTTCTATGCTCATGCCGGATACATCAGTAATGCCTTTATCGACAATGGTCACGGCGAGCACTTCCGGCTTGAGTCGGCGGCCCTGGCAAGTCGGGCAGGTCCGGATGCGCATGTAATTTTCAATTTCATTGCGCATGTAGTCGGAATCGGTTTCTTTGTAGCGCCGCTCCAGATTGGTAATGACACCCTCAAACGCGGTGTTGAATTCATAACTGCCGTCGCGGCTGGACATCTCTCCTTCTACCCGGACTTTGCGCTCGCCCGTACCATAAAGAATCACGTCAATAAATTTTTTCGGCAGATCTTTAACCGGCGTGTTTAGGGAAAACCCGTACTCTTTGGCCACGGCAGTCAAAATGCGGTTATACCAGGTCAGGCGCGACGTGGTTTTGCTCCACGGCCTTATGGCTCCCTCGGCTAAAGTCAGCCGCGGATTGGGAATTACCAAATCCGGTTCAATGGTCAGTTTCGTGCCCAGTCCTTTGCACTCGGGACAGGCGCCGTGCGGGCTGTTAAAAGAAAAATCGCGCGGATCAAGTTCGGTTAAGCCAATGATGTGGCCGTTGGGGCAGGCGAATTTTTGCGACAGCGATATTTCTTTGGTGATTTTATCGGCGCTTTTTTCG
>CAYJQY010000002.1:128235-131035 GCA_964372905.1 uncultured Candidatus Saccharibacteria bacterium | reverse complement strand
GGCGAATTTTTGCGACAGCGATATTTCTTTGGTGATTTTATCGGCGCTTTTTTCGCCGGTTTGATTGCCGGCCTTGCCGCTCTTATCACCTCTTCCCTCTCCGCTCATAACCGCGGCCATGGCCACCTGGTCGCCCAAATCCAGAGCTTTTTCCAAACTTTCCGAAATCCGGCCGCGATCTTCGGGGCTGATGGTGACGCGGTCCACCACCACATCAATGCTGTGTTTTTTTTGCTTGTCGAGATGCAAATTTTGCGCCTCGTTCAAATCCATTGTTATACCGTCCACGCGCACCCGCGCAAAACCGGCCTTTTTGATCTGTTCAAAAATAACCCTGTGTTCGCCTTTCTGGTCGCGGATGAACGGCGCCAGCAGCATGACTCTGGTTCCCGTGGGCAAGGCCAGCAAGTGGTCAACCATGGACTGCAGGGTCTGGCCTTCAATTTTCTTGCCGCACTGCGGGCAGTGCGGGATGCCGATGCGCGCGTACAGCAGGCGCAAATAGTCGTAAATTTCCGTGACCGTTCCTACAGTAGAACGCGGGTTGTGGGAAGCGGATTTTTGATCGATGGAAATGGCCGGGCTTAAACCTTCAATCTTGTCTACATCCGGCTTGTCCATCAAACCAATGAATTGGCGCGCATAGGCGGAAAGCGATTCCACGTAACGGCGCTGGCCCTCGGCATAAATGGTATCAAAAGCCAAAGAGGACTTGCCGCTGCCGGACAAGCCCGTGATGACGATAAATTTGTTGCGCGGCAAATCCAGGTCAATGTTCTTGAGATTGTGCTGCCGCGCTCCCCGGATGCTGATTTTCCCCGCTTTATCAGTTGGGCCGGCTTTGTCGGTTTTCCTCACTTGGTCGGTTTTATCGTTTAAATTCATTTTTTCGCTAATTCTCTTTAAACTGGCTGAATTTACAAAACTTTTATACGGCGTTAGGACTGCGGTTTGTCCTCTCAAAATTCACGCCCTAATCAATTCTCATCAAAAAATAAAGAGACTCTTTGTGTATTGTCTGTAGACGCAAACTAGATGAAAGTGTACCACGAATGTCAAGACAAAACAAGAGGCCCTACGCGCAAACCGGCATCGCGTAGGGCACAGTGGCACAATTGGCCATTCCTGGCCTCATTGTCCCACCTTAATATTGGCTTGCAACCAGAGTTGGCCACAAGCAACAATCTCATCATCACCGACTTTTCCGAAGTCGGGGTTAAGAAACTTCAGGGTGCGCATAATTGCGCTCAAGGTTCCCTCCCGTAGGTTGCCGTCTATCTGGCTCAAGGCCTGATGCAGCTGCTTAGCCAGAGCCATGCGACCGTTATCCAGCGCGACCCCTGCGGCGTTTTGCAGAGAATCAAGGGCCACTTTTTTCATCGCCGACAAAGCTCGCGAAAGCCTTTTAGCATCGCAAGTGTGGGCGAATAGTTCCAACAACGCTTCTAGTGTAACTACTACCTCAGCCAAATCCAACATCGCTGTCTCCTTTCGTCTGGTCGCCGAGTTACGCGTGTCCCTGCGCCTTGAGCCGTGATATTATTACCTGCTCAAACGTCCCCGCTATACCAACAACGGAGCCCAAGAACAAGGCAATAGCGAAAATGCCCAAGAATATCCACGTAACCACTTCTTCAACTGGCATACGAGGACTCTCTATTTCAATCTTAACCAACGCCCACATCATCACTAGCGTCAATGCGACTAAATAAACCTGGCCCACAAAAATGAGGCCAGAGAACCTCTCCTGCTCCTCTTTTGTCTTCATAGCAATCCTCCTTGCCTTATTATGGCACAAAGTCTCGGAGATGAATATAATTGTCATATGCCCCAGCTTGAAGAAAAAATAAAGGACTTGCCGCCAAGACCGGGCGTGTATTTGTTCAAGGACAAGCGCGGCCGGGTCATTTATGTGGGTAAGGCCAAAAATCTGCGCGCGCGCGCGGCGCAGTATTTTGGGCATGATGGACGCGAGCAAATCCCTTTCCTTATGGCCGAAGCCGAGGACCTTGACTACACCGTGGTCAATTCCGAACTGGAAGCGCTGTTTTTGGAAAACACGCTCATCAAACAATATTTGCCGGCCTACAATATCATGTTGCGGGATGATAAAAATTACGCTTTCATCAAGATTGATTATTCTACGGAAATTCCCCAGATTGGCTACGCGCGCAAAGTAGAGCGCTCCAGCCGCGCCGGGCAAAAAACCGCTAAATACTTCGGACCGTATTCCTCGGCGCGCAAAATAAAACAAACCTTGGACTTTGTCCGAAAAATTTTTCCCTATTGCGCCAATACGCACATCGGCAAACGGCCATGCTTTTATTATCATCTGCACCGATGCCCCGGCGTGTGCGTAGGACAAATTTCTTTGGAAGAATACCGCAAGCAGATTGAACGAATTGTCTTGTTTCTTTCCGGCAAGACCGCGCAAATCAAACGCGAACTCAAAACCGTCATGGCCGCCGCGGCCCGCCGCAAAAAATTTGAACAGGCCGCGCGCCTGCGCGACCAGCTTCGCGCCATAGAAGTGCTGAATGAACGACAGAACATGATGTTTCCGGCGCGCGTGGACTGGGATTTTGTTTCGCTAGCCGAATCGGCCGGACCAGCCAGAGCATTCTGCATCAACCTGTTCAAAATCCGCGAGGGTCGGCTCATTGATAAAGAAAATTTTATTTATGAGGAGGGTCGGGGTTCGCACGGAGCGACCGGGGCGCGGGGCCGGCAAGACGGAATTGCGGCGGTGGGGCCGGCGCGGGTGGGGCCGGCGCGGGTGGGGCCGGCGCGGGTGGCGGAG
>CAYJQY010000002.1:112217-128135 GCA_964372905.1 uncultured Candidatus Saccharibacteria bacterium | reverse complement strand
GGTGGGGCCGGCGCGGGTGGGGCCGGCGCGGGTGGGGCCGGCGCGGGTGGCGGAGACCCCGACGGCAGTCCCGATGCCAACTCCGCCGGCAACTCTTCAGGCGTTCCTGGAAAATTATTATGCCGATGCTAGCGACCTGCCCCGCGAAATTTATGTTGAAACTAAACCAGAGAATTTGGCGCTCATAGAACAGCTGGTAAAACAGCGAGCTGGACATAAGGTGAACGTTCGTATACCCACGCGCGGAAAAAAACTCCAACTTACTAATTTAGGCCAAACTAACGCGCGGGAGTATCTCTATAAATGGCAGAGTAGTCAAGCCATAAATTTAGACGCCATCAACAAAACCCTAGAAGAACTTAAAAATATTTTAAATTTGCCAACGACGCCCTGCCGCATCGAGGGCTACGACATCAGTAATATCCAAGGCACCAACCCCGTAGGCAGCATGGTGGTATTCAAAGACGGCCTGCCGGCCAAAAGCGAATACAGAAAATTTAAAATAAACATCAAGCAGACGCCGGACGATTTTGCCATGATGCGGGAGATGCTCGCGCGGCGGCTGGCGCGGCTGCCGAAGCAGCCGGCTGGCGCCAAGCCGCAAGCCCCTGATGCAGGCGAGCCGCCGGGCGAGGGCGGCAAAGACGGTTGGCCCCGCCCAGACCTGCTGGTCATTGACGGCGGCACAGGCCAACTCGGCGTGGCCGTGGACGCGCTAAAACAAAAAAATCTCGCTATCCCGGCCATTGGCCTGGCCAAGCGCATCGAGGAAATTTTTCTGCCGGGGCGGAGCGCGCCAATTGTGTTGGGCTTTGACCATCCCGCGCTCCAACTGCTCCAACGCCTGCGCGACGAAGCTCACCGCTTTGCCGTCACCTTTCATCGCTTCTTGCGCGGCAAACAGGCGGTTAAATCCGCGCTCGACACCATTCCCGGCATCGGCCCCAAAACCAAAAAACTGCTCAAGCAAAAATTCGGCACCATCGCTAAAATTCGCCAGGCCAGCGCCGAACAACTAAGCGAACTTCTCGGCCAAGCCAAAGCGGATCACATCAAAAAATATTTATAGATAATACTCGTTTTCTACTTCGGTTCGACAAACTTTCCGTCTTTTACCGTCCGAAACACAAAATCTTTGTCCGGGATATTGCGCTTACCGTTAAAACTAATGTCGCCGCTGACTCCCTGGTAATGCCGGATGGAATTGAGTTTGTCGACGATCAAAGTTTTGGCGGCATCATCACCCCAAGTTCCCGCCAAATTATTGTCTTTGACGATGCCGGCGAGCAAATGCAACAGGTCATAAGCGTGTGCGCCGTACTGCAGCGGTTCGCGGTCCTTAAAGCGTTCGCGGTAACGGGCGCAATATTGGCGCATTATCTCTGTGCCCTCGCAAGAAAATGGTTGGGCAGTAATAACTACCCCTTCGGCCGCCGCACCGGCGCGATTCAGGAAATTTTTGCTTTGAAAACCGCTCCAACCGAATATTTGCTGATTCAAACCCAGATCGCGAATCTGTTTGACGACGGTTCCGGCTAAACCCTCGCTGGCGATTACGTATACGGCGTCTGCGTTGGCCGCTTTTATTTTAAGAATAATGGTGCGGTAATCACTGACAGTATTAGGGTCAAACCCTTCTGCGTCGGCAATCGCACCACCGCGCCGGGTAAATTCTTTACTGAATGAGTCTTTGCCGCTTAATAATGTCGGACTGCTGGAATCATAAATGATCCCAACTCGGCGCAAGCCCTTATTATATATATGATTGACCATGCGCGAGGCCTCGGGGCCGATATCCGGATGCAGTTTCATTATCAAATTGCCCTTTTCGTTTAAGCCAGGGGTACTGGAGATGGCAATAAACGCGGTATCATTCATGAGCGGCGCAACGGCTAGGTTAGCTGAACTGCCAGGCCCGCCTATAATTAGAGGAATTTTTTCCTGATCGATTAATTTACTTGCCGCCGGAACTGCAACCTTGGCGTCACTGCCGCTATCCTGAACCGAGATGTCGAATTGTAAACCAGTTTGGTTTTTGACGTCTTCCTGGGCCAGAGCCAAGGCGTGATTGATATCCTCACCGAACTCGGCAAACTTACCGGTCAGCGGCAGAAGAGCGCCGATTTTTATCGGGAGGCTTATTTGTTGCGCCGGTGGCTGTTTGTCCACATTCGCTATCACCAACCACAAAATCCCGCCCGCTATGACTATGGCGGCTAAGACCGAATACAGTGGCTTATTATCCATAAAATAAAGCTTACTTATAAATTGGCCTAAGTTTAGCTTAATTGCGATTAGTTTCAATAATTTTGGCAATTTTCATCTTTTATTTGATTTTTTATCTTAAATAAGGTAGTATTTTAATATATTTTGCCGCCAGTTTTGTTGGCAGGCTTAACATCAATATATGAACCTAGCAAGAATTCTCGAAGATTATGGATTAAAAGAAAGATATGCCGAGGTCTATTTGGCCTGTCTCGAACTGGGATCGGCATCAGTAATGCAGATCAGTCGAAAAGCCGCGCTCCCCCGCTCCACCTGCGAAGTGATCCTGGATAAACTACAAGATGAAGGCTGGGTGTCATCATTCCGAAAAAAACGGATCCGGCATTTCAGCGCGGAAGATCCCCACAAAATTATTCAGCTGGCCAAAGAAAAAGTTCGCGGCCTCGAACGGGCGCTGCCGGAATTCATGGCCAGTTATGGCCATGCGCGCGTCCGGCCGACTGTCCGTTTTTACCAAGGCAAAGACGGGATGCGTTTGATTCTCGAAGAAGTTTTAGCCGAAGCTGACGAGCTACTAGGATTTAGTTCGGCTACCGATCTTTTCGATACGCTGTCAGAATACTTTCCCGAGTTCGTCAAACGGCGGGTCGAACGCAAAATTCCCGCTAAAGTCTTGCTGCGCGATTCGCCCAAGGCCCGCGAACGGCAGCGCCTTGGCCCGCAACAGCTGCGTGAAGTCCGGATAATTCCCGAAGGCTACGAGTACCATGCCATGATGTATGTCTGGAAAAATAAAATTGCCATGTTCTCTTTTGAAAAGGACCTGGTGGGGCTGGTCATTGAAAGCGAAGAGCTGGCAAAATTGCAGCGCGCCATGTTCTATTTAATCTGGCACGGATTGCGCTAGCGATTGACACCCGGCCACGCCGCTAGTATAATGTTTGAGCATTTATTCCCCCTCCATTGATCCTCATTGATCAAAAATTTATCGCCAATTATGAAAAACCTGAACCAAATTTTAATCATTGTTAATCTGGTAGTCATGGTGATTCTCATTATCATGGTCTCCCTGCAGAATAAGTCGAGCGGGCTGTCCAATGTTTTCGGCGGCGCCGGGCAGGTGGTGCAAACCCGGCGCGGATTTGAGAAGTGGCTATTCTACGCCACCATTGTCTGCGGCTTCATCTTTATTGGTTTAAGCATTGCTTCGGTCCTGCTTAGCAAGAGCTAGAGCGGGCAAAGTTAACATTTCGTGGGTACTTTGTTTCACAATTTAATTGGCTACGCCCGGCAAATTATCGCCGGGGTCCGCCAGCTGAAATCTTTCCGCCTTTCCTACCTCGGGAAAGCGTTTTCGTTAATGGCGCGGCGGGAAAAAATCGCGCTGGGCATTCTGGCGGCGCTGGCGCTGGTCCACGCGGGCTACTCGGTCAGCGCATTTTACGTCGCGCACACCCACATCGTTCCTGCCGGCGGAGGCGAATATCGCGAAGGGCTGTTAGGCCAGCCGCGGCTCATCAATCCCCTGTCCGCGACTACCAACACGGATTTAGCCATGGCCGACTTGGTTTTTTCCGGGCTCTATACTTATGATAATGACGGCAATCTCGTGCCGGACCTGGCGGACGGCATGCCGGCAATTTCCGATGACCAGAAACAATACACCATTAAGCTCAAACGAAACGTCAGGTGGCACGACAACCGACCGTTCACCGCCGATGACGTGGTCTTTACCGTTCAGACCCTCCAGGATTCGGCTTACAATAGCCCCTTGCGCGGGGAATGGCTCAACACCTCGGTCGAAAAAACCGACGACTACACCATGGTATTTAGCAACAAGGATGTCTCGGGCCCGTTCATCTACAATCTTACTCTCCCCATTATTTCACGGGCCGTCTGGAATAAGATTGACGGGGAACATTTTACCTTGTCCAGCGCCAATCTCGAAGCCGTGGGCACGGGCCCCTACGCCATCAAAGAAATAAAAAAAATGCCGACCGGGAAAATTCAGAGCATGACGCTTGAGGCCTTCCCCTACTATTATCAGGGCAAGCCGAATATTGACGCAATTCGCCTGGTTTTTTACGATACGACCGATGACGTAATCAACGCCCTGCACAGCGGCGAAATCCAGGGTTTCGGTTTTATGCCGTTTGACCGCAGCATCCATATCAGCAGTAGCAACAAATCTTTAAAAATTCTTGAACTGCCCCAGCCGCAATACCAGGCTATGTTTTTTAATTTGAATTTAGCCAATAAGTTGTTTGCCAACAAAGATGTGCGGCAGGCGCTGTCGTTGGGTACGGACCGCCAGGAAATTTTAAATGACGTTTACAACGGCAGCGCGCGCCTGATTCCCGGGCCGATTCTGCCCGAGCAGCTCGGTTTTAATCCTGCGGTCGGCATTACCCCGTATAATCTGGCCCGGGCGCAAGCCCTGCTCGACGGGGCCGGCTGGAAGATTAATCCCTCGACCAATTTGCGGACCAAAAACAATCAGCCGTTTCAGCTGACTCTGGCCACCAACGATTTTATTTTAAACTCGCGGACGGCCGAACTGATACAGAAGCAGTGGGAAAAATTGAACATTCAAGTTGGGCTGAACATTTTGGCGGCCAAGGAATTAAGCGATAACGTCATTAAACCGCGCGCCTTTGACGCCTTGCTGGTGTCGCAAAAACTTGGCGCCGATCCTGATCCGTTCGTGTTCTGGCACTCGAGCCAAATAAAAAATCCCGGACTGAATATTTCGGGATTCAATAATGCGGAGGCGGACAAGCTCATTAGCAGCGCGCGCGGCACCACCCACCGCGACGTGCGCGAGCAAAATTATCGGCGCTTTCAGGAAATTTTAGACAGCCAAATTCCGGCGCTGTTTTTGAACCAGAGTGTGTATATCTACGCCATTGATGCCGGTATCAACAACGTGGCGATGAAAGTCTTGTATGACCCCAATCTGCGGTTCGCCAACACCGCCCAGTGGTATATTGATACGCGCCGCGCCTGGGGGAAATAAAAGTTGCGCTGACCGACGCGCGCAATAAAAATTTTAAGATTTTATGGTGGGGATGGAGGGAGTTGAACCCTCACTGGATTGCTCCAACACGGCCCTGAACCGTGCGCGTCTGCCAATTCCGCCACATCCCCATAAGTTATGATATAATTGTGGCGCGATAAGTCGCGCCAACAATGGAACGCAATTAGTATTTTACCAAGATTGATAGACACTGTCTATGATGAACATCCATCCCATGTTTGTGCACTTTCCCGTGGCATTTTTTCGATATACGCGCTGGCGGAATTGGCGCGCTTCAAATTCTGGCGGGCGCGCGCCGAATATTTTTATGTCAAAGCTGTGCTGGTACTCGTGGGCTTCGGCGGCGCGCTCGGCGGCTCCATGGTCTACGGCCCGGAAGGAATGGTCTACCAACAGACACAATCAAAAGAGCTTAAAAACGCCCATTTTCCACAAAAATTGACAAAATTCTGGGGTTCTGGTATAATGATATAAATAGCTACTTTTTGAAGGTTCCCCATCATTATCATCCTAAATCATTGAAAGTTCGCAGCCGCAATTGCGAAAGCAATTGCTAATAGATGTCCGCTAAAAAACCATTTTTGGCCTTCATTTGTTAATTGCAAATCGCCGCGATCCAGTCAGGTCGGGCGCAAAAGCAAAGTTTTAGAGGCGGCGGCCGCGGAAGCCACGCCATCTAGGACTAACAAACTTAATAAATAATGAGGCGACTTTTATCTAAATTTTTTTATCAAAAAAGATAAAAAAATTCATTTTTTGAAATGGACTTAAAGCGCCTCAAAGAAAGGACAATAAATAATTAAATGATCCGAAAATCAGATCATACCCGGCCTGCGCCCCATCATCCCCATCATCATAGGGCGCCCCAGGCCAGTACTACGGCAATTACCGCGGCGGCAAACGCAGCCGTGGCCAGCGCTACCTCGCCAATCAACCACACCAGCCGCTACACGGCCTCGCGGCAGAACCTGCGCGTCATTCCGCTGGGCGGCGTGGAGGAAGTCGGCTGCAACATGACCGTGTTTGAATACGGCGATGACATTGTCATCGTGGACATGGGTTTCGCCTTCCCGGACGAAACCACGCCTGGCATAGACTACATCATTCCCGATACCAAATATCTGGAAGAAAACAAGCGCAAGATCCGCGGCATCTTAATTACCCACGGCCACTTGGACCACACCGGCGCCATTCCGTATATTTTGCCGAAAATCGGCGACCCGCCCATTTACACGCTGCAACTCACGGCTGGCTTCATCAAAAAGCGGTTGGAAGAGTTTGACATGGTCCAGCGCGCAAAAATAAATGTCATCACCAAAGACGATGTGCTGCAGCTCGGCAACTTCAAGGCGCGCTTCTTCATGGTCAACCACAACATTCCCGATTCCGTGGGCATATCTTTAATCACGCCGGTCGGGCAGATCATTCACACCGGCGATTGGAAACTGGACCACACGCCCGTCAACGAAAAGCCCACGGAGTTTCACAAGCTGGCCAAGTTCGGCAGCGAGGGCGTTATGCTGCTCATGAGCGATTCCACCAATGCCACTAAACCCGGCTACTGCCAGTCCGAACGGGAACTCGGCGTAACCATTGACCGCACTTTTGCCGAGGCCAAGGGGCGCGTCATCTTCGCGAACTTCTCGTCTTTGATTTCGCGCATGCAGCAAGTCATAGACATCTCCGCCAAGTACAATCGCAAAGTGCTGGTAACCGGCCGCTCCATGGTCAACAATATTGAAGTGGCTTTATCGCTCGGATACTTGCGCATCCAAAAAGGCCAGATCATAAAATCCGAGCAGGCCAAAAAGTATCCAGACAATCAGATTACGATTTTAACCACGGGCTCGCAGGGCGAGGAAGCCTCGGCTTTGGCCCGCATGGCCCGCGGCGAGCACAAAACCGTGAAAATCAAAAAGGGCGATACCGTGGTGGTGTCGGCCTCCCCTATTCCGGGCAATGAACGGGCTATTGTCGTGGTGCTGGATAATCTCACGCGCGAAGGCGCCACAGTCATCTACAACAAAGTTCTGGACATCCACACTTCCGGCCACGCCCAGCAGGAAGAATTAAAATTGATGATGGCTCTAATCAAGCCGAAATTCTTTATGCCGATTCACGGCGAGCATCACATGCTGGTGGCGCACGGCAAACTGGCCAACACCGTGGGCATTGGCGAAGAGCGCGTGCGCGTTCTGGAAAACGGGCAAGTCCTGGAGATAAATTCCGCGGGCGAAGCCAAAATTCTGGATACTAAAATTCCGTCCGGCTATGTGTTCGTGGACGGGCTCGGCGTGGGCGATGTGGGCGAAGTGGTGCTGCGCGATCGCCAGGTCATGGCCAACGACGGCATGTTCGTCATCATCATTACTCTGGACCGCCGCTCGGGGAAACTCGTGAACCAGCCGGATATTATTTCGCGCGGCTTCATCTACATGAAAAATAACGACGAGCTGGTGCGCGAAGTCAAGCACGAGGTGCGCAAGCTCGCCGAAAGCGGCAGCGGCGGCAAGGCCAAACTGGAACCCAACTGGGCCTACTTGCGCCAGCAGATCCGCGACGAAGTAGGCGAATACCTGTTCCAAAAAACCCAGCGCCGGCCCATGATTTTGCCGGTGGTGATTGAAGTGTAACGCTACTTCCTAATCCTAAGACTCCCTTCGTACGAAGGGAGTCTTTAAAATTTCTTGATAAGCTTGTGTTATAGTCTATGAATGGCGCGTGATTATAAAAATTTCAGAGCGAATAATTACTACCATGTGTACAATCGGGGCAATAACAAAGAGCCTATCTTTTTTGACGACCAGGATTACCAAAATTTTTTGAAAAGGCTGGTTATTTTGCTAGATCTCAAAGAAAGCACTCTTCGAATAAGTCCTCTACCCCGCAATAGTTATACCATATTAGCGTATTGTTTAATGCAAAATCACTTTCACTTTTTGATCCGACAAAATTCTGAAATACCGATAGATCGTCTTATTGGAAAATTGTGCATGAGTTACGTCAAATATTTCAACAAAAAATACAAAAGGGTAGGACATCTCTTTCAAGACACCTTTAAAGCTAAATTGGTCAATAAAGAAAAATATCTTACCTATTTATCAGCGTACATTCATAATAATCCTCCAAATCCTTTATTATATCGCTTTTCGAGCTTATCCGAATACTTACAAACGGATTTTTTGCCAATTTATCGTTTCTGCAACACCACTATTATCATGAGCTACTTCGACTCAAATCCACAACATTACCTTAAGTTTCTAAACGAAACGAACAAAGGGAACCTTCGTACCAAGACTCCCTTTGTGACTTTATGATATAATCAACCCATGAACAAACAAGAAACCATTGTCTCCGGCATCCGCGCCACGGGCCAACTCCACGTTGGCAACTATTTAGGCGCGCTCAAGCAGTTTGTAGACCTGCAAAACAGCACGGACAAGCAATGCTTCTTTTTTATTGCCGATTTACACGCGCTGACCACGCCGTTTGACCCCAAGCAGCTGCGGCAGGATACTTTGGAGGTCGTGGCCGAATATCTGGCCGCGGGTTTGGATCCGAAAAAATCCGTGATTTTTATTCAAAACCATGTGCCGGAACACGCCGAGCTGACCTGGATTTTGAACTGCATTACCCCATTAGGCGAGCTATTTCGGATGGCTCAATTTAAAGATAAAGCTGGCTCCCCAAATCTATTTGATAAAGCTTTGGTTAAAACAGATAATGATCCGGAAAGGGCTTTTGAGCAGCTTTTTAATATCACAAAAGGCAGGAGCGTAAATACAGGCCTCCTCGACTACCCCGTGCTCATGGCCGCCGACATCCTCCTCTACAAACCCACGCTTGTGCCCGTGGGCGATGACCAGACCCAACATCTTGAACTGGCCCGCATCATCGTCCATAAATTTAATAATAAATTCGGCAAAACTTTTCCCGAACCGAAAAACTTTTTGATGAAACCCCTGCGCATCATGAGTTTAACCCACCCGGACAAAAAAATGAGCAAGACCGGAGATGAAGCTTTAATGATTGATGACACACCAGCCGAAATCGCCCGCAAGCTCAAAAAAGCGGTCACGGCCACCGATACCAAGAAACATTCTCCAGGCGTCGATAATTTGCTGCTCCTGCTCCGCCACTTCGGCACCAAAGAACAAATTCAATACTTTGAAGACGGTGTGAAACAAGGAACAATAAAGTTTAGCGAGCTGAAACAAACTCTAGCCGATGATATTGCCAACCACTTTGCCGGGTTCCGCGAAAAAAAGCGGACCCTGCTCAATGACACAGACACTCTTGCCGAAATTTTAGCCGACGGCGCCCGCCGCGCGCGGGCCGTAGCCCAAAAAACGTTGATGGAAGTAAAAGAAAAAGTCGGCTTGCTCTAAATTACTGCTGAATAATTTTCATCAGCTCATTCTTTTTTAACTCCACAATCTCTTGGCTGCGCCCCTCCACCGCCAGCCGAATCAGCGGCTCGGTGTTGGAGCCGCGCACGTTAAACCACACGTCGGGATACTCCACGGTTAGGCCGTCTATAAAAATCTGCTTGCCGTCTTCATATTTCTCCTTAATAGCGGCAATCTTCTTCTCTACCTCTTCCCTGCTCCCCACTTTAGTATTGATTTCCCCGGAATGGCAATAACGCATATACGGCTTCACAATTTCCGAGAGCGGTTTATTTTGCTCGGACAAATATCGCAACAATTTCAGCGTAAGCAAAAGCGGCATCTCAAACGTGCCGTATGGCCGCTGGTACATATAATGGCCAGATGACTCGCCGCCAAAAATCGCGCCGGCTTCAATCATCTCCAGTTTAATTAATGAATGGCCGACATGCGTGACTATGGCCTTGCCGCCCAATTCATCTATCATATCTTTGGTGATGCGACCCGGACGGATATCGTAAGCCACCTTGGCGCCGGGATGTTCTTTCAATTCGATTTGCGCCATGAGTCCGCGTAAAATCGGCTGGGGCAGCGTCTCGCCCTTTTCATCGACAAAAAAATACCGGTCCGCATCGCCGTCTATCCCAATTCCCAAATCGGCTTTTTCTTCGATGATCCGCCGGCACAAATCTGCCGTATTTTCCGGTTTCATGGGGTCAGCCTCATGCGAAGGGAAAGTCCCGTCGAGCTTGAAATTCATTTTGATGAGCCGGCACGGCAGTTTGGCGAACAGCGCCTCGATATCGGGAACACCCATGGCATTGGCCGCATCCACCACAACCTTAAATGGTTTGATGAATTTCGGGTTCACCAGCTTGAGCAAATCATCAACCAGCGCTTCAACCACGCCCTGCCGCTGCTGGAATTTGCCTTTTTTTATCGATCCAATTATTTTACCATCTGCCAGCGGCGCAAAACCCCCCTCGCTCACAATTCTATATAAGTCCTGAATTCCGGTCTCGCCGCTTACGGGCACGGCGTTTTTGCGGACAATTTTCAAGCCATTATATTCTTTAGGATTATGCGAAGCCGAGACTTGAATACCGCCCAGATAACCATAATAACCAACACTAAAATAAAAAGTCGGCGTGGACACCAAACCGATATCATCAACATTAATTCCGCTATCAAGGAGGCCGGCAATAAGTTTGGCTTTCAGGCTCGGGCTGGACAGGCGCATGTCCGCGCCTACAGCAATGGTAATGTCAGCGTTACTATTATGCTTTCCGTCGCTGCCATCCTGTCCGTTGCTATCCTGTCCGCCGCCAAGCTCGTGCTTAATGAAAATCGCATAGGCACGGCCAACAGCGTATACTATATCTTCATTCAATTGGTCCGGATAGATGCCCCGGATATCGTAAGCTTTGAAAATGGACGGGTCGGGATGCATAAATTACTTCCTTTTAAAATAATTGTACCATAGAAACCAACAAAGGCGACTGTTAGTGGGACGAACGGCTTACAGAAGCCCAAAAGCTTTGCGCCGCGGCAATACCCGCCTAAAGAATGAAAATGCTAGGCAGGTTTGCACAATGCGGAATAGGTGTTAAGATATAAATAATAAAATTTTGGCCCAGCTAGCTGGGCCGCAGTCAGGCTCAAATGTGGTATAATAATTAATATAGCTTAAATTATGGCAAGGAAACCACAAACAACTCACGATGACCTAGCGACGTCAGAGGATCGAATCTTGTCTTCCTCGAAAGAAACAGGAGAGGAAGGGAAGCCGGCGCCTGCAAAAGCGGAAAGAAGACCAACTATGGAGGAATTGGGAAGCGAGTCATTTGCCAAGACAATCGACACCATTAAGACTACGGCTGGAGAGCTCAAAGAGAGAATGCGGGATTCAGTAGTTGGTTCCATGGGCAGAGGGTTGAGCAAGGCAGGTAGATTTGCCTTAGACGCAGTGACTCACTCCGGTAGATTTGCCTTCGGCGTAATGACTCACCCCAAAGAAGCCTTAAGTCGCACAGAAGAGAGGATCGTGGAGGGCTATAATTTTGCCGCCAATACCTTGGAACGATCCCGCCGCAGTAACGAAATAAGGGCCTGGGAGCTGCAGGCTCAAAGAAATGAGCAAGAAATACAAGCACTAACTGACGGCCTGACAACACAAGAGCAGTCCCACCTGTCCCAGTTAGCGAAATTAGAAGCCGACTCTAAGGAGTTTCAAGGGGGGCTTGAGAATGAGGTAAAACTAGCTCGTGGCAATGAAGAGATACTCCAAACTACATTAACCCAACAACTTGATTCTATAGCAACTGCGGCTAGGGAAAACCAAGAAAGGCTAACCAAGATAGGGAATGATATTGGGGTCGTACAAGATCCGGGCTCTAAAGAGGTGCTGGAAAATTTCCTATTGGAGGTTAGATTAAAACAGAGTTATGCAATAAATCAGATGAGTAATGCCGGAACCAGAATCAGGTCAGCATTAAATGCTACTAGGCAGCATATTGAATCTATAGGTAGGGCTTTGGATAAGCAAAAGACGGGCCTTAATCAACGCAAGGAGGCTCTTACCGCCACATTTGAATTGGGCCAGTCGCAAATGAAAGAGCGGATCGCAGGCTTAACAGAGGAAAATGCTCGAACAATTCCCGAAGCTATTAAATATCTGCGAGCTGAAATTGAGCATCTGAAAACCGGCTCGGTAAAAGAACTGAACATCGCAAGGGGCAGCGCAGACTCCCCTGAAGACGAAGCAGCCCCATAATTTGACTTTTATAATCTAACTAAACAAGACTCTTATGGCCGACGATATCCAACAAGTAGCAACTATCCAGCAGCAGCTGGAAGAAATGGAGCAAGAAATTGACCAAAACCTGCTCCAGATTAGCAATGTTTCCCATCAGACTCAACATTTAGTCGCCCAGACATTCTACCCAAAAGAAACCAGGGATAAAATCGCGGCAATAGACCGTGAGCACGCCCAAAAACTGAAAGTGCTTAGCGATCAAACAACCAAGGAACTTAAGGAGATCGCCGACCAGTTCCAGCGCGACAACGACAAGCTTATGCAGGAAGAAGCGCGAACGAATATCCAGTAGCAAGTACCGACACGAGAACCCAAAAGAAAGCCGATCGCGGCTTTCTTTTATTTTCCAGGCAATCGTAAACTCTCCAACTGTTGACAGTCCTAATTCCATGTGATACACTTTTGATACACTGAAAATTAAGCTTAAATTATGCCTACTGCCAAAACTCGAATTAACGTCAGTTTATCCGACGAATTAAATTCCGCTTTGAAAAAGTTGGCCCATAGGGACCAAGTTCCTACCGCAACCAAAGCCGAACGGCTTTTGGAAATTGCTTTGGAAATCGAAGAAGACGAAGTGTGGGATAAAATCGCCAGTAAACGGCAACATTCCAAAAATATCCCTTATCTCGCTCATAATCAAGCCTGGAAATGAACTTCGAGATTATTTATCATCCGCTGGTGGTAACCGATGATATTCCTAAGCTTTCGCAGGAATGGAAAACAAAAATTCAAAAAGCGATTGAAGAACGTTTAACTATTCACCCGGAAACTTACGGCAAGCCCTTGCGACGCTCGCTTAAAGGATATCGCAAGCTGCGGGTGGGAGACTACCGCGTAATTTTTTTATTGGAGAAAAATACCGTCAAAATTCTTGTTATCCAGCACCGTTCGGTTGTGTATGATCGAATTAACAAACGAATATAATGTCATTCTCCGTCGGGATCGTCGGCCTGCCCAACGTGGGCAAATCCACTCTGTTCAACGCCATCACCAAAAGCAAAGTTGAAGCCGCCAACTATCCGTTCGCGACCATTGATCCCAATGTCGGCGTGGTGGCCGTGCCGGACGAACGTCTGGCCAAACTGGCCGCGCAGGAAAAATCGGAAAAAATTGTGCCGACCGCGATAGAATTTGTCGACATCGCCGGCTTGGTCGCGGGCGCCCACAAAGGCGAAGGATTGGGCAACCAGTTTTTGAGCCACATCCGCGAAGTGGACGCGATTTTGGAAGTCGTGCGCGGATTTGAGAACAAAGACATCATTCATGTTTCCGGTTCCATCGACCCGAAGCGCGATTTCGAAACCATTGCCATTGAATTGCAGTTGGCCGATTTGCAGAACATCGAGAAGCGGCTGGAAACCGTGGCGCGCGGGGCCAAGTCCGGCGACCGTGAAATGATCATCAAAAAAACTGTTCTGGAAAAATACAAAAAGGCGCTGGAAGCCGGCATCATGGCCTCCACCGTAAAATTAACCGACGAAGAAAAAACCGCGGCGCGCGACATTCAACTTCTCACCACCAAACCGTTTTTGATTGTGGAAAATGCGACCTTCAATCTGGATACAAAAAAATTTGAGGCCGCTCCTCTGCCGATCGAAGGCATCAATCCTATTTTAATTGACGCCAAACTAGAATCCGAGCTGGCGGAATTGGAAGACGCGGAGCGCGGGCAATATCTCAAAGAATTAGGCTTGATGGAAAGCGGGCTGGATAAAATTATTGCCGCAGCTTACAAAACTTTGGGCTTGATAACTTTTATCACGGCCGGACCGAAAGAAAGCAAGGCCTGGACTACTAAAGCCGGAACCAAAGCGCCCCAGGCCGCCGGCATCATCCACACCGATTTTGAGCACGGCTTCATTCGCGCCGAAGTCATCCAGTGGGATAAACTCTTGGAAGCCGGCGGCTACGGGCAGGCGCGCGACAAAGGCTGGCTGCGCGTAGAAGGTAAAGAATATGCAATTCAGGACGGCGATGTGGTCCATTTCCGGTTTACCCCTTAAACAAAAATAGACCGTATCAGCGAGGATGTGGCCGACATGAAACCAAAAGTGGAATATCTGTGGAAAAAATTCAGCGATGGAAGGATTTAACCCTTCTTCAAGTCCTTGACAGTTTAACCTAAGCCTATCAATCTTTTATTTTTCATCTGGCTGGCGGGCCAAGCCCTCAATTTGCCTTTCTGCGACTTCATAAGAGACTCCCGTTGCTTCAGCATATGCCATAATAGCTACCTTGCTTTCGCTAATAAGACTATCTATGTCAGACTTTCGTGTCTCCGGATCGGCCCCTTCAGGCGCTTCAAAAGCATTAGCTTTGTTTCTATAGGCCGCTATTGCTTCCTCTTCAAGGATCTTTATTCTATCTATAGTTAATTCGCCCATAATTGTTGGATTGAATTATATAACACCCTAATACTATTATATAACCCTCAAAGGCGTGCGTCAATTATGGGGGTTTGACATCCTATGTAGTCCATTTCCGGTTTAATGGATAATCTTTTGATAAAAAAATAAAGCCGGCGATGTAGAGGACGCATCGTCGGCTTTTTAAGATTCGCAACACTGGGTTGGAACCGGAGCGCCGGTAAACCCGCTCATACCCGGTACCCCATAGCCGCCCTGCACGGCACCGGCTTTGCGGGCAAGCTCAGACATTGTATTCAGACATTCTGCAATTTCCTCGTAGGAAGCTTTGCAAAAATATCTTACAAAATCTCTGCAAAGCTCCTCGGTATTGACCAAATCCATGTCACTGTATTTCGTTTGAAAGCAACTGACCATTTGGATCGGATCGAAACTCAAATTATACCGACCCTTTACTTTCTTAGCCTTTGCCGGATCTGTTAGAATTTCCCAGATTGGCGCTCCCGGCAAAGGCAACAACACCGATGGGTCAACGCAAACTACATTGCCAATGGCGAGCAACTCGGCAACATGATCCAGATCGTTTTTCAAGGTTTCAACCGTGGTTCCCGGCGCACCAAGAACCATAGACATAAAAACCTGAATGCCGGCCTGCTTAAGTCGGCGAACGGCATCTATGTTCGTTTGTGAACCATGCGCGTTACCTTTCCGGAGAGACCTAAGCATATCCTCATCCCCGGCATCAATGCCGGTATTTACCCGAATTACTCCGAGTTGTGCCAGCAAATCAACAATATGAGGATGCTTCACGAGTTCCTGTGTCCGAACATACACGAGCCATTGAACCTTATCCAAATCCGCGGGCTTAGTTTTTACCAACTCCTCAATCAGATCTGGAAAGCTGGAAAAACTATCACATACTTCGTTAAGCAGAGTAACACCAAACCCTTCGTACAGATATCTGACCTCGCTCCAAATCTGTTGCGACGCGCGCTGCTGCAACGTGAGATCATATATATCACAGTACAAGCAGGCCGGATTGATTTTCTGACCCGGCTGCCAGCCGTGGGCGCAACCTTTGGC
>CAYJQY010000002.1:17377-112117 GCA_964372905.1 uncultured Candidatus Saccharibacteria bacterium | reverse complement strand
AGCAGGCCGGATTGATTTTCTGACCCGGCTGCCAGCCGTGGGCGCAACCTTTGGCAATGTTGATCGTCGTTGGAATGACATAACGACCACCATGCCATTTGCCATAGAGCCCATTATAGTTAACCGCGTATGGCTCAAGGCTATTAAGAAGCGAACGGTCAGGTATAGGCAAATCACTCATTCTGTACTTGCGGCCTAACCCTACTCGTATTCCCTCTCCGTCACGGTAAGCGACGTTACAAATATACTCGGCGCGGCCATCCTGTTTGACGATCTGTGACATCACGCGGTAAACGTCATCACCTATCGCGATAGCATCTACCACCTCTGGTCTGTGCTCTAGGGTTTGACGCCAATTCCTGCTGGCGTGGTCATTGCCCCAGACGATAAACACCTGGCCGTTAGATTCTTGTTTTATCCAGCGGCTAAGAGCAATGGCCGTTTCAACTGTAGGCGTCAACACGCTCATGCCTACCATGTCGGGTTTGAATGTCAGAAAGCGTTCTTTGATTTGAGCCAAATTTAGGATATTGCCGTCCCAAATTTGGGTTTCAATCCATGGACATTCGATCCTTAGCTGGGTGGCGATCAGTATGAGCGCCAGCGCTGGAAATGAACCTCGGTTCCCGCAAACATTCAGCGCCTCCGGCAAAGGAGGCACTAGAACAGCGACTTTTTTGAATCGCATAAGCACCTCCTTTGATTTTATTCACACAAACAAGGCATCAAGGTTTTTGATGTCCCGTTTGCGTTAACAAGCTTTCGGTCTCGCAGTCTCGTCAACGCCTAACTCTGTTACTACTGCTTGTACGATTGCGCAGCGCCGTCCTTCACAATTTTCACCACTGGTCCGCCAACCCTATCCCCGTTTTTCTGGATAGTCACACTACCCGAAGCGCCTTGCCAGCCATTAACATTGTGGAGCCACTCGGCAACTTTCGCGCCGTCATAACCTTGGGCAGCGATTGCATCTTTCACCAAATAAACCGCATCATACACAGTTTGCATATATCCCTGGAACGGCATATCCGCGTTATATTTGGTTTTATACGCCTGAACCAGGTGCTGGAATTTAGGATTGGAAGCATTGGTGGCGAATTCAGTAGATAGCGCTCCTTCAAGCAATGCCTTATTGCCCTGCAACAGTTTGGGGTCGCCAACGGCGATATCAATCAGCATTAACGACGGCTTCCAATTAGTATTTTGTAACTGGGTTAAAACGCGTTGAATAGCCGCTGGAGTTTGAACACTGATGAATAAGGCATCCGGACTTGTAGCTTTGAGCTTGGCCAATGGTGAACGGTGGTCGGTAGTTTGCGTGGTAAATTGTTCATTCACAACCTTGCCGCCTAATGCTTCAAAGGTGGTTTGAAAAGCTTTTTCAACCCCCTGGGCATAATCGGTTTGTTCGGTGATGAAAGCTACCATGCGCCATAGCTTGTCATTAAAAGCCGCCTGGGCCAAGATTCTGCCCTGTTCAGTATCGCTCGGATAATCTCGGGCGAATAAAGGATTGATGTTGGTGAGATCGGGACTGCTGGCCGCCGGGGATAGCATGGCAACTTTGCCGCTGGCGGCAATGGGTACGGCGGCAATGGTTTCGCCGCTGCAGATTCCGCCGATAATAACCTGTACGCGGTTGGCATTCACTAACTTTTGCGCAGCATCTGCCCCGGCTTTTCCGTCACATTTGCCGTCCTCGAACACCATATCTAACTTTTTCCCGTCTATTCCTCCAGCCGCGTTAATCTCTTCAACTGCCAACTGGATCACCTTTTGGGCTGGCTCGCCATAAGCAGCGCCGTCTCCGGTTTGAGGCAAAAGCGCCCCAATCTTGTAACTACCCTCCGCAATAGATGCAGGTCGGGTCTGGCGCGTCTGGCGAAGTATGTATCCGCCAATTACCAAGCTTACGACTACCGCTACAATGACAATATGCTTTTTTTTCATAAGAGCGCCTTTGTTTAATGACTTAAAATTATCTTTAATTTTGTACGGACTTCATCTTATATGAACTAATTTAACTGTCAATATGTATTCCCAGTCTCATATTTGAATTTTGCTTTATATAAAACCAAAAACGATTGGTATAAAATTTTGTTAATAATCATTGACACAAAAGATAAATAGATTTATAATGTTTTCTGATAAACCACTCCTAATATGCCCTCTAATTTTCACCTCTACCAAGCTCTTCAATCCTTGGGCTTCAGCGATAAGGAAACGGCCGTTTACATAAACCTTTTGGAACTCGGAAAAGGCACGGTTTCGCAGATTGCCCGAAAAGCCAGGGTGAATCGCTCCACAGCCTATGTGATACTTGATATTCTCTCTAACAAGGGGCTGGTTACTATTTCCGGCAAAGAACCCAAACAGGAATACGCGGTCGAGCCGCCGAAAAAAATCATCGCGCTGATGCAGCAGCGAATCAAGAAAGATCAAGACCGGCTGAACAAGGCTCAACGGATTCTGCCCGAACTGGAGTCAATCCATAATGTCCAGGATCGGCCAAAAGTAAAATTTTATGAAGGAGAGAAAGGGCTGATTGAAGTTTACGAAACGACTTTGAGCGCCAAAGAAAATATTCGGGGCTTCGGCGGCGTTGAAGATATGCGTAAAACCCTGCCAAAATATTTTCAAACCTATATGGGCCGCCGCGCCGCTAAAAATATAAAAATTCGGGCCATTTTTGCTGACACGCCAAAGGCCCGCGAACTCGTCTCTGCCGATACAGCCCAAAAACGGCAAAGCGCCTTGGTGCCACCGGATAAATACTATAGTTCGCCCGAATTCAACTTCTTTGATAATAAAACCGTAATCGTTTCCTACCGAGAACAATTAGGCATTATCATTGAAAGTAAGGAAATAGCCGAGGGATTAAAAAAACTCTTCGATCTGGCCTGGACTGAAGCCCAAAGATTAGATAAACTAAAAAATACCATTGGATAATAAAGGATTTAAGTTAATTAAGGACAAACGTGGCTTAGTTATGGAAAAAATTCAGCGGCGATAGTGGCAACACGAATATCTAAACAATACTCCCAAGCGCCGGCTGTTGACCGCTGTGGATAAAACTGCTAGAATTTAAAAACAATTTAACTTTCATTTTATCAAACTTTAACGTATCTCCTATACAATGAAGCGGGACGGAACAGCCGCCAGAGCGGCTCCCGTTCACCGCTTCCTCGAGGTATAGGAATAAGGAGCGCTCCTTATGCCGCGGTATGAGTTAATGTACATTTTGTCGTCGGCCGTATCCGATGACCAAGTCCCCCAAACCAACGAACAGATCAGTAAGTTCGTGTCGGATTTTGGCGGCACCGATATCCAGCTAACTGATCTGGGCAAGAAAAAGCTTGCCTATCCAATTAAACGCACTCGCAACGGTTACTACATTGTGGTTGATTTCACTATGCCCGTGGAAAAAATCAATGAGTTCGACGCCAAGATCCGCACCCAGGAAAATACCATCATCCGTTACCTCGTAGTTAATCAGGACGAACATCTGGAACGATTGGCTCGTGACCGCGAAATCCAAGCCAAGCTTCAACTCAACCGGCCGCAGCCATTGCCGGGAATTGAAGTACCCGCACCAGTAGTAGCCAAACCGGCTCGCACCGAACGTCCAGCCCTGCAAATGGATGCCGCCGAACTCGACAAAAAAATCGAGGAAGCTTTGCACGAGGAAATCATTCCGTAAATTTGCTGCTCCCAAATTTGATCTTCCCTGATTAGCGCACTCGATAACTTACATCATCAAAAAAAATAATATCATTCATTGCTATCATTAAAAAATCGCAAAAATATATGGACTTAAATAAAGCTATGATCATCGGCCGGCTCACGCGCGATCCCGAACTGCGCACAACCCCTAACGGCGTCAGCGTCTGTCAGCTCGGGCTGGCCACCAATTACGTTTATACCAGCCAGCAAACCAACCAAAAAGTCGAGCAGGTCGAATTCCACAACGTGGTGCTCTGGCGCAAGCTGGCGGAAATTGCCAACCAGTATCTCAAGAAAGGACGGCGCGTATATATTGAAGGCCGCCTGCAAACCCGCAGCTGGGAAGGTAAAGATGGCGTGAAGCGTTCGCGCACGGAAATCATCGCCGATAACATGATCATGCTCGATGGCGGCAGCGGCCGCGCCGGCAGCGGTGAAAGTCAGAGCGGCCCCATAGTTGAGGAACAGCCCGCTTCGGCCGAAGAGCTCCCGACCATCAACCAGGAAGAGAGCATTAACGTCGAAGATATTCCTTTCTAATTTATCGCCGCCTCGCCGGTTGCCACGCTCCGGAGCTGCGCATATGTCTCTTGGGGCAGATACTCCGCTTAGGCAATCCGGCTTCGGCGGCGATAATAATCAACGATAATATAACTACACTATGAAACCATCGAACAATAACCAATTAGTCAAGAGGGTCTGCTACTTCTGCGCCAACAAGATCAGCACTGTGGACTATAAAGATACGCAGACCCTGCGCCGGTTCATGTCGCCGCACGCCAAAATCCTGTCGCACCACCGTACGGGCAGCTGCCCCAAGCACCAGCGCATGATCACCAAAGCCCTGAAGTACGCCCGGCACATGGCGCTGCTGCCTTTTGTCGCGGCTTAATCAATTGTTGTTCATCGCTTGCCGCCGAGCCGGCTTGCCGGTGAGCACACTCGCGAGTCCCGATTGCTTGGTTCGCCGAAGCTTATAGCGGAGACGAAATTGGGACGAGCGCAGAGGCGAAGCTGGCCGCTGGAGCCAGCGAGCCGTGTGCGAACGGCAACCGGCGAGGGTGGCAACTAAAAAATTATGGACATCTCCGACATCAAACTCGGCAGCATCATTCTCTATAACAACGAACCGTTCCAGGTCATCTGGTCCAACCGCATGCGCACGGCCCAGAGAAAGCCTGTAATGCAGACCAAGCTCCGCAACATCTTGAGCGGCAAGGTTATTGAATATTCATTCAAATTCGGCGAAAAAATCGACGAGGCCGATGTGGCCCGGGAAAAGGCCAATTTCCTCTATGCCGACGCCGAGGGCACCCACTTTATGAACAACGAAACTTTCGAAACCGTGGACATGCCCAAAGACGTGACGCTAGATCAGGAAAAATACCTCAAAGAAGGCATGGAAGTGCAGATTTTGCGCTTCAACGGCAAGCCTATGTCCGTGGAACTGCCTATAAAAATTGATCTAAAAGTTACCGATGCGCCTCCCAGCGTGGTCGGCAACAGCGGCGGCAACATCACCAAGCCCGTGACTTTGGAAACCGGGCTCGTGGTTAACGCCCCGATGTTCATAAAAGAAGGCGACGTGGTGCGCGTGGACAGCCGCACCGGAGAGTATGTGGAGCGGGCGAACGGTTAGTAAACCCGCGAATCATGCGACACCAGGGGCGCTAAATCGGGATAAGCCGCCAGAACTGCCAGGTCAGCGGCATTGGCCGGTAGAATGAATTTGCCCTGGCCGCCGTTGTCGTAAAAAGTCGTCGGGCTGGGCGAACGGATCAAACCGGTTTCATGAGCGTAATAATAGTGGGTAGCGTCAACGCGCAACCATGAACCCCAGGGGTGGGCCTGGCTCGGACTTTCAATTCTATAGCTGGTCGCAACTCGGTAACCGGCAATACTGTTTTTGGTCACGTATTTTAATTGATAACCCAAACCGGTAAAAGCGGCAAAATTAGTAAACGGTACGGCATCGCCGCCGATAATCAAATATATAGTCCCGCTCTGGTTCACCAGCGTGCCGGTGGGATACTGATTAGCTGGAGCCGGCGGAATATTTACGGCTTGGCGGGCAAAGCCCACACCCATGGTGTACGATTCAGGAACATTATTTATATTTATTATTGATTTATGGAAAGCCGCGACATAGCCGAGGAAGCTCTCGTAGGTATCAAAGGCGTGCAGGCCATCGTTCTGAACCAAATAAACGGTCGGGTTGCCGGTAAATTTGACGATGTCGCCTGCGCTGGTGCCTGCAGGCAAGACAACGTCATTACAATTTAAGCTGACGCAGCTATCGTCCGGAGGAGGGCTGCCGGATTTAATAAACGCTGCGGTGGCTACGGCGCTCGACGTCGAGCCGGCCTTAAAGGCGCGCGCCTTAACGGTTGTGGTCGCGCCAAGAAAGACGGAAAATTGATAAGTTGGAGAAGACTCCGTGGGGTCGGTCCCATCAATAGTGTAATGGATAGTTGCGCCATCGGTGCTATCTGTTATGACTACGGTGGTGAAGTCGCTAAAAGTTCCGCCATTCGGAGTAAACATTGGCGTAGCCACCTGGCCCGATGCCGGCGGCGGTTGGGTCGTGCCGCCGGACACGGTCACGGTAATTGTTGAGCTGGTGCCGATGTTGCCGGCCGCATCATAAGCCTTCGCCACCAAATTATGAGAACCGTTGCCGGTCTGCGAAGTATTCCAGCTGAAAGAGTAAGGGCTGGTGGTGTCGGTAGCGAGGAACGAGCCGTCTAGATAGAGGTTAACTTTGGTTATGCCGACGTTATCCGAGGCCGTGGCGGTCACATTAATTGTACCCGAAACTGTGGCGTTGTTAGCCGGCGCGGTAATGGCAGCTTGCGGGGCAATAGTGTCGCCGGTAGGAGCGCCGGACATGTTAAAGGCAGCAAAATATCCGGGGACCTGGCCGCTAAGCTGCGTGAACAAACCCCCAATGTATAACTTTGTGCTGCCGGCCAAAATACTCGAAACCGAATCGTCAGGGTTGGGATTCCAATTCGCCAACGCGCCGCTGGTAGTAACAGCGCCGGCGAAATTCCGCGTCGTTCCGTTAATGGAAGTAAAATCGCCGCCCAGATAAACCGTGGTGCCGCTGACTTGCAATGTTGCCACCAGGTCATTAACGTCGGGCGACCACTGGGCTAAGACGCCCTGGGCATCAATCGCGGCAACGCGGCGGCGCTGGCTGCCCCCGATTGTCGTAAAATCGCCGCCGGCATAAATAACGCCACCAGCAAACTGGAGCGTTGCCACAAAACTATCGGCATTGGGATTCCACGAGGTAACGGTCCCGGCCGTGTCTACTGCGCCCAAACGATTACGTGTTGTGCCGCCAATGGCAGTAAAATTACCGCCAAGGTAAATCGTGGAGCCATCAATTGCCAGAGCAAAGACCGAATCATTAGGATCAGGGTCCCAACTCAACACTGAACCAGTGCTGGCGGACACCGCGGTCGCAAAATTTTTGCTTTGACCGCCCATGGTCGTAAAATCGCCGCCCAGGTAAACCGTCGAACCGCTTATCGCTATGGCGCTCACAATGTCATCAGCGTTAGGATTCCAGCCGCTGATAAGGCTCCCGCTGGTGCTGATTGCAGCCGCGTAATTGCGGGTCGTGCCGGCCACCGAGGTAAACTCCCCAGCCACATACACGGTTGAGCCGCTCACTGCTATGGCCCAAACGTTTCCGTTAGCATTTGGGTTCCAGCTGGTAAGCGTACCCGACGGGCTGATTGCGGCTAAATGGTTACGGGGTATGCCATCTATAGAAGTGAAAGCGCCGCCAATATAGAGGGTGCCATCGCCGCCTAAAGCCATGGCGCCGACTTCGCTGTTGGGCTTGGGAAAACTGATTGGCGCGCTGCCGAAGTCGACGGCCTGGGCATTATTCTTATTGAAATTGATAAAACTCATCAACACTAATAAGCAAACAAAAAATAGCCCGGCAACTCGTTGAAGTGCGGCCAAACGATGATTTAGTTTAGAAAAAAAGCTAAAGGCCGAAAAAATAGTCACTGTATTTGATGCTCTATTCTTTTGTAATTTTGTTTCCTTTTTGTTTCCCAGTTGACCTAACTCTTATATATTATAGCACAACCGCAAAAATTTTGCAAGTTAAAATAGGGTAACTGCTCACTCTACCTTCTTAATTCAATGGCTTATGGAGCCGGAAAATGCAGGATCTGGTCACTGTCCTCGTCGTCCCGACAAGTCGGGACTCCTGCGGATAGTTCCAAGACCTGGCATTTTCCGGCTCCTGCAAGGCTAGTGAGCAGTTACAAAATAGAAAGATGCTATAATAAAAAGGGTAACATTTTATTTTATACAATACCTCGAAACTATGGGCCTTAACACTTCCAAAATCCATTTTATTCTGACCGGCGGAACGATAGACTCCCACTGGGAAGGCAGCCATGATACGGCGCTGCCCAATAAACATTCGGTGGTCCCGGAATACATTAAAAGTCTTAAACTATACCAGCGGTTCGTGTTTACGGAATTATTTATGAAAGATAGTCGGGATTTGACTGCAAAGGACATGAAAAAAATCCTCGAAACCGTTAAAAAAAGCCGGTCAAAGAAAATCATTATTACCCACGGTACATACACCATGACCGACACGGCTAAATTTTTAAATCAGCGCCTTAAACGCAAAGATCAGACGGTTATTTTAACCGGTTCAATGTCCCCGCTCCAAAGCTTCAGCATTTCCGACGGGCCATTCAGCCTGGGCTTCGCTTTGGCAAAAGTTGAAGATCTGCCGGCAGGGATTCACATATGCATGAATGGAAAAAGTTTTTCCGCCGAAGAGGCGGATAAAAATGTCAAAGAAGGGCGATTCTATTCCTTGTTCCAAAATAAACAGTAAACAATAAGAACGGCGGAAGTTTCAGGCGGGAGCCTTAGCTTTCGTCGTTCTTGTGTAGCAGAGATAAACCGAGGTATTCGCGGGCGATAGCCTCGCCGTAAATATCCAAGGGATTGACGAGGATTTTGCCATACCGAATCTTAAAGCTCGGGTCGCGCACCACGGGGTTGAATTCAGTCATGGCCAGGACCACGTGCTGGCAGGTTTGCGGCACATTACGAGTGAGCAGATCGCGCATGATGTTAAAACAGAGCGGGGTAACACCATTCTGCTGAAACTCATACGCGAGCTGGTGAATCTTGCCCCAGCCCCACGAATCTGGCACATGCACCTTCATTCCCTCCTGTAGCAGCTCGCGGTAAGCGCTCCACGGCAGGGAAAAATCGGTCACGAAGCGTGTGCCCAAAAGCGCCAGCTCGGTAATGCCCATGGCCTTGAGCTTATTTACTGTAGCTGCCACCATGGACATAAAAGTGGCGCCCTGGAGTTCAGCCCGGTCAGCCATGGCGGGCGCAAAGTAAGACGTAGTGTGCGCCGGATGAGCCAAAATTTTGGCGCCGGCGTCACACAACTCGCCGATCCCACGCACTAAAGCTCGGCGCAGGTCGTCTGTGCGGGTATCCATCTCCATGGAAATTCCAATTTCGGGTGCGGCTGAAATCAAAATGTGCGGCATGGAAACATCGCCGAGAGAATTCGTCCCCAGCAGTTGGCGCACGTGATGGTAGATATTTGACATCAACTCACTACCGGAATCCCCTGGATTGCCGGTCAGAATGCCAATCCGTTTCGGCGCGCGTACGCCCCAGCGAGCGTCCTCGTTTTCTTGACCAGGACCGACGATGTCGGCCCAGCAGGCACCGGGTAGTTTCAAAACGAGTTCCGCCGGATGCAACTCCATGGCCCAAGTTGCATGGCCGGCATTGGTCATGACCGTGCCGGGAACCCCAATGGGTTGCCGAAGTTCATTATCGAAAATCTGGACAACCTCCCCGGCGCCGAACAAGGGATTGATCAATCCATAGGCCACGCCCAGATGTTCAACCGCTTCGGCCGACAGCCGTTGGACGTGTTCCGTTCCCAGCGCCTGACGAAGTTTTACTTCGTCCAGTTCCCGGTCGCCGCGGCAGTGGGCCAAAAAAATCCGCCACTCGCCGCCTTCATTCAGATACTGGCCAAGGTATGACTTGAGCTCATCCCAGAGCGGTATGCCCTGGTGGCCCAGCCGGACCCTCCGGTGAGCCGCGTCGCGGCACCCTGTGGCTGGCGCGTTGCGGCTTAAATTGTGCCAGACGTCCAGGTCCTGCAGACGCCGGACGCAACGCTTTACGGCCTCGGGGGCCGCAAGCGCCAGTTCGTGATTTTTTTGCGCCATACAGCCTCCTTATAGACTTTAAATTTAGCCCTCCCGCTTGACGAGAAAGGCCAGAAAGTATAGAATATTAAATGTGAGTGGCCAATAGCACCTTATGGTGCTTATTATCACCATTAAACTTATTAAGCAAATTATCTCTTATGTACGGGGAAATTTTTGAAGACCTCGGCCTGTCCCCCAGCGAGGCCAAGATCTACGAAACGCTTTTGACCAGCAGCGAGATCGGCGTGGCAGAAATATCGCTGAAAGCTAAAGTTCATCGCCGCAACGTTTACGACGCGCTTAATCGTCTCGTGGAAAAAGGTTTGGTATTCCGCATTTTCCAAAAGGGCGAACACCAATTTAGGGCAGTCGCCCCCGACAAGCTGGCCGAAGTGCTTCAGGAAAAAGAACGAAAATTGTCGGGCATAATGCCCGATTTGCGCAAGCTCTATAGCCGCAAACCCTTGGAAGAGGCGGCTTACATCTATAAAGGAAAGGAAGGCTACAAAAATTATTTGCGAGACATGGCCCGCGTAGCCGAGGACACCTACTTTCTCGGCGCCAAAGGCTTGTGGTTTACCCCGTGGGTCGAGAAGCAGTATCTCAATGATTTTCAGGCCGCCATGAAGCAAAAAAAACACCGCTACTATACGCTTTACGATTACCGGGTCAAGGAGCGCCTGCCGCAAGCGTTTAAGAATGTCGGCGGCGAGTATAAAATTTTACCGAAAAAATATTCCACACCCGGCGTGACTGATATTTTTGGCGACTACGTGGTGACTTTCACCAGCGTTGACGTCGGCAATTTTGGCGATGACGGCACGATTTTCGTCATGATCAACCCAGAACTGGCCGAAACTTACCGGACCTGGTTTAAACTAATTTGGGATTTGTGCCCTGCTACTCCTTCATCGCCGCAATAATGCGCTCGGCGGCCACAATATACGCTGCGTTGCGGAACGTGGTGTTATATTTTTTTTGCATGTCGCGCACGCCCTGCCAAGCGCGCACCATTTGCGCATCGAGTTTTTTGAGCACATCGCCCTTAGACCAGTGCTCATTGTGCATATTCTGGTACCATTCAAAATAGCTGGTACAGACGCCGCCGCTATTAGCGAGAATATCCGGGACAACCACAATCCGCTTTTTGGCAAAGATTTCGTCGGCTTCTGTGCTGGTGGGGCCATTGGCCATTTCAACAATGAGTTGGGCTTTGATTTTGTCTGCGTTATCGCCGGTAAGCACATTTTCGAGCGCGGCCGGAACCAAAATGTGAACATCGAGCTTCAATAATTCTTCATTGGAGATGTTTTTTGCGCCGGGAAAATCTTTGAGCGCACCCGTGGATTTTTTATGCTCCTTGAGTTTAGGAATGTCTAAACCTTCAGAATTATAAATGCCGCCTTTGCTGTCGGACATGGCCACGATTTTCAATCCTAAATCGCTTGCGGACTGGGCAAAATAGGTGGCGACGTTGCCGAAGCCCTGGATGGCCACGGTGGGGGCAGGATTTCCATGGCCTGTGCCGTCGGAATTGCCTGTTGTGCCAGCCCGGTCGTCTGCAATGTCAACAATTTTATCTTTCAGGACTTCGCGCAAAACGTAAGCGCCGCCAAAACCCGTGGCTTCGGTGCGGCCCTCGCTGCCGCCGTTGTCCACCGGCTTGCCGGTAAAAGTCGCCGGCGCTTTGGCGCCAATCAACTTTTCATATTCATCCAGCATCCAGGACATGATCCGGCCGCCAGTGTTCACATCTGGCGCGGGCACGTCAAATTCCGGACCGAACAGCCGATACAATTTTTGAACATAGCCGCGGGAAATTTTTTCCAGTTCGCCTTCCGAAACTTCCTTGGGATTAAAAATGATCCCGCCCTTGCTGCCCCCAAACGGCACATCAACCACGGCGTTTTTGAACGTCATCCAAAACGAAAGAGCGCGCACTTCGTCCAAACTGACCTGCTGGTGATAACGGATGCCGCCTTTGTACGGCCCGCGCGCGTTGTTGTGCTGGCTGCGGAACCCGGTAAAAATTTTCTGCTCACCATTATCCATGATGACCGGGATGTTGACCTCCACGTAGCGGTCCGGGTTTTTGAGCCGCTCGACCATATCCGGATCGAGCTTAGCGGCTTTGGCCGCCTCATCAAGCTGGTGCTTGGCTGTTTCAAATGGATTGATTACCATAAATTTTTGTTAAATTATTTATGGTGATGCTGGGGCCGGGGCTATTTCCCGGCTGTTGACGCGATTTAATTGAAAAATTGAAAAGAGCAAAATGGCCATGCCGGCCAGTTGAATGGGGGTCAAAACGGCATCAAGAAAGAAATAGTTCACGACCACGGCGGCCAGCGGAAAACCCAATTCGGCCAGCGTAGCCACGGAGGCTTTGGTGTACTGCAATCCTTTATAGTAGATGAACAGCGACACCACGCCCGAGGTTACGGCAATGATCAACAAGAACAGCAAATCTTTAGAACTAATTGAAGTGATGCGGCCCAAGGTGCCGCTGGACGCGTTCCAGATTAATAAAAAGATGAAAGCCAGGCCGAAGCGCAAGCCGGTCATGGCCTTAAAACCGACTTCGCGCAAGGCCAGTTTGCCCATGACCGTGGACGCGCCCCAGAATACGGCGGCGAGTAGCGCGAGCCCAACGCCAACAACATTAGGATTAAACTGCTCGCCGATGAATAAGCGCGGCGCCAAACCGGAAAAGGAAATCAAATAGGCTCCGAACAAAGCCACCGTAGTCCAGAGCCAAAAATTTTTGTTGAACCGCTCTTTGAGTAGGCCCGCGGCCAACGAAATGGCAATCAGAGGCTGAAGTTTTTGCAGTAAAATCGCAATTGATGGATTTACAAATGTAAACGCTTTGGTGAAGGCAAAACTGGCCAAAGCGGAGCCGCCGACCGCAATAACTAAAACGGCCAGCCAGCCCTTACCGGAAAGCTTTTTGGCATCGCGAATGATAAGGCCGGCAAAAGGAATGATAAACAAAACATCTATGAAATGTTCTATGAGAACGATAAGGCTACTGGGTAGATTCTGGGTAAGATGTACCCGGAATGGCGCGTCCGTGGCCCAGAGCATGGCCGCGAGAAAAATGAGATAGGTGCCGTATTTTTGTAGCTTCATATTTTCTTTATAATTTTCTAATTAATTATTTATTGCGGCTTCCCGGCTCATTTTTAAAGAAGATGTTAATCGCCGAGTCAAAACAACAAGTCTTTTAACTTTGCTTATATCTTTCTTGATCTGGGCCTTGAGGGCCGATTCGCCGGAATATTTCCGAAACGGCCGGAGGTAATTGGTTAACCGAATGGTTAAATGGCGCCCGTAAAGACTGCCGCTAAAGCCAATGAGATGCGCTTCCAGTTTTGGCAGGCCGAGGCGGTCCATTGGGCCAATAACAATCCCGGCTTTATAGCTGCCGGTTTTATAGCTGCCGGTTTTATATTTTTTTAAAGAATTTTTTATTTGTGCAATTTGTACGACGCCGGCATATACGCCAAGTTTTGGTTTGACTTTTAATCTTGCAAACTGGCGCCGATCAAGATTGGCTGTAGGGAAGCCCAACTTTTCCCCATACCGCCGGCCGCGCAAAACGCGCCCGGAAATTATTATTGCCATTGACTAAATATTATAACCGCGCCATACTATTTTGCCTCGCCCTCCGTCAGATATTTTTCCGCATCCATGGCAGCCATACAGCCCATACCCGCAGCGGTTACGGCCTGGCGGTAGCGGTGGTCGTTGACATCGCCGGCCACGAAAACGCCCTCAATGTTGGTATGGGTATGGGCCTTAACCACAAGGTAGCCTTTTTGGTCTAATTCCAATCCCGAATTTTGAAAAATCTTCGTGGATGGCGTATGGCCGATGGCGGCAAAATATCCCTGCGCCGCAATTTCCTCTTCCGCTCCGGTATCACTGTGCTTAATGCGCACACCCGCGACAGAATCCTGGCCGAGCACATCCACTACCTCCACATTGGTCATAAACTTAATTTTCGGATTGTCCTGGGCGCGCTTTAACATAATTTTAGAAGCGCGAAATTCGGCGCGGCGGTGCAATATGGTAACCGTCTTGGCGAATTTGGTGAGGAACGTGGCTTCCTCCATGGCGCTGTCTCCCCCGCCGATAACCACCACGGCCTTGCCCTTGAAAAAAAATCCGTCGCAACTCGCGCAGGCCGATACGCCGTGACCGCGCAAGCGCTGTTCATTGGGCAGATTGAGCCAGTTGGCCTCGGCGCCGGTGGCGATGATCACGGTTTTGGTTTTGAATTCGGCTTTGTCCGTGCGCACGGAAAACGGCCGCTGGGAAAAATCCACGGCCGTAACATTTTCATTGATGATTTCCGCGCCGAACCGCTCGATCTGCTTGATCATCTTGTCCATGAGCTCGGGCCCCAGAATGCCTTCGGGAAAGCCGGGATAATTTTCCACGTCCGAGGTTAGCATGAGCTGGCCGCCCGGAGTCAGCCCGGCGATTACTAGAGGCGCCAGTTCGGCGCGGGCCGCGTAAAGCGCCGCGGTCAGTCCGGCCGGGCCGGAGCCTATTATTATGGTATTATAAATTTTATCGTTCATAATGTTCAAATTGCGCGGCAATCCGGCCCGGCGACTATCATCACAAATTATTTTTTACTATACAAAGTTACCAGCTCATGGATGGCTTTTTTGCGCTTGGCGAAATTTTTGCTGTTGACCGCGTCCCAGGCGCACTCGCCCAAATAGCCGGACAAAATCATCTGATTAATTTTTTTTAACGCTTCGATGACGGCGTGGCTTTGGTTAATTATATCCATACAATATGCATCGTTTGCCACCATTTTGGCCACAGCCCTAACATGGCCTTCAGTGTAGTGGAGGCGATTTATTATGGTCTGCTTGTGAGTTTGGGTGATTTTCATCGCTCTTTCACTTCTCTTTCATCTCTCTTTCATCGCTGTAAATTCATACCCCGGGGTGGGGGGTGTATAAAACCAGTATAATCCGGATGTTGTCAGCTTGTCAAATTGCAGCCTATCAAACTTAAAACACCCCTAACCAAATGGACGGAGCAGCTGATTTTTAGATAATACTTGATTAACTTATGCCGCGGGCTTTAAGTTCGGTCAGGATCTGATAAACTCCATTGACCCAGCGGGCGTTGCAGGGCTGGACGTAATAGCAATTCATTTCTTCGACGTCGAGTCCGCCGTAGCGGCGGTCGAGCAGGCGGTCAAAATCCAAAACCCAGTTCTGAAAACCTCTGTAATGGCGGAAGTAAGTCGCGCCGCCGATACCGCTGCAATTAAAAGCAAGGTGCCGGCGGCAAAAATTACTTTCGACAAAAGAGATGGCCAGGATCATGCGCGTGTTGTTGGCCAAGGCCAGCGCTTGCAGGGCTTGGTCGTCTTGAGCCAAAGGGGAGCCTTTGCTGGCAAGATAAGGCCGCAACTGCTCAATCCGTTCTGCCAGGCCATCCACGCTAACATGATTTTCCCGATACTGCGCCAGGAGCTTTAAAAAAGTTTCCGCGACCACCCGCATGTCCGGCTCATTGGTAGTGAGAGGAATGGGGCCGATGAGCTCATTTGAGGCGGGAACAGGAAAATTGGTGAGATCGATATCGGGGCGACCGTCGCTCAACAACGTACGATTGGCCATCACGGTTAGGCCGCTCCACGACGCGATGAGCACAATCACCAGCACAGTGGCCGCGAGCATGGGCTTGAACAGGCGCACGCGGGGAGGCGCGGGCAAGCGCAAAGGTGCGCGCAACTGGGGCAGATGCCGCTGGGCGTGAGAATTTATGGTCTTTACAATAATTTTATATTTTCGTTCGATCCCGTCAATTGACATGCTTGATGTTGGTATCAAAAGCTAAAAACGCGCTAACTTATCTATTATAGCGCACGCAGCGGGAATGGAACAAGCGCAGCAATAATTGTATTAGGAAAACTTCATTCCAATTTTCCGAGGAAGATTTTTTCCAGGATTTCGCTGTGGCTGAGCTTCTGGGCATCGCCTTCGGCGAGAATTTTTCCTTTGTCGAGCACGTAGGCGCGGCTGACAATTTCCAGCAGCGATTTGATGTTATGCTCGACAATAATCATAGCTGTGCCGTACATTTCATTGATCTCCCTAATCTTAACAAAAATTTCTTTAACGATTTTCGGCGCCAGTCCTAAAGACGGCTCATCGAGCAGCAGCACTTGCGGCCGGGTCATGAGGCCGCGCGCCAAAGCCAGCATTTGCTGCTGGCCGCCGGACAAGGTTCCGGATTTGGCGCGGCGCTTTTGCTTCAAATCAGGAAACAATTCCAGCATCTCGCGTTTGGCCTGGGCCAGCGCGCGCTTATCTTTGACCGCAAAGCCCCCCATATCCAGATTTTCATCAATAGTCAGATGCGTGAACACGCGGCGGCCCTGCGGCACGAACGACACGCCCTGCTGCACGACTTGGTGCGGCACCGGCGTAACTAGCTGGCCATGCAAGAAAATTTGGCCGCGGTCAATGGGCGTCAGGCCAAAAATGGCTTTTAAGATCGTGGACTTTCCGGCGCCATTAGGGCCCATGAGAGCCACGACCTCGCCGCGAGCCAGCGCCAGCGTCACATCATCAACTGCTTTGACGCCGTCGTAATGCACGGAAATATTGTTCAACTGCACAATTTTTTGGTCCGGGGAAGTTGTCATAAAAATTTGGACTAGATCTGATGATTGATTTTTTGCAGAAAAATTTTTTTATTTTTTTGATTGTACCAATTAGCTCTATTTAATCTATTCCCCCAAATACGCTTCAATAACTTCCTTGCGCGCCAGCACCTCGCCGGGCCGGCCTTCGGCCAAAAGCTGGCCGCTGTCCATCACAAAAACATAATCGGAAAGTTTACGGATGAGATCCATATTATGTTCGATCAAAATAACGGTCTTGCCCAACAGCTTGAGCCGCTGCAAAATTTCCACCATCTGCTTGACCATTTCGGGAAACAGACCGGCGAACGGTTCATCGAACAAATAAATTTCCGCGTCCATGGCCACGGCCCGCGCAATTTCCAACAGCTTGCGCTGGCCGTAAGAGAGATTGCCGGCCAGAGCGCGGCGCTTGTCCCACAAGCCCACGCGCTTGAGAACGATTTCGGCTTGCTGATGATATAAGGGCTTGCTGGGCTCAAACAGCGCAGCCAAAACGTTGCGCGCGGTCAACACCACCAGAATATTATCGAGCACGGTCATTTGGTTGAACAGCCGCACTTCTTGGAACGTCCGCGTCAGGCCGTAAGCGGACGCCTGATGCAGGACAATTTTAGATAAGTGAACGCCTTGGATTACAACTGCGCCGCCGTCTATGGGCAGAACCCCGGACAACACGTTGGTGAGCGTGGTTTTTCCGCTGCCGTTAGGGCCGACAATGGCCGTAATTTTTCCCTGCTCGAAGCTAAGAGAAAGATGATTCACGGCGTGAACGCCGTCAAATTTTTTTATCAGGTTTTTTGTTTCCAGAATTTTCATGGTCTTTCAATAAGCTGATATTTACCATTAACTATCTGATTAATTTTTTCTACTCGGTCAGAATACCTATTTCCCTTCATATTAATGTGACTACCGGCTCCTTGAATATCCACTTGGGTCAACGCATCTCGCAGATTAATGTTCTTTTGCAGAGCAATCTTTTTTGCCGCAACCAAGGTATTAATGGCATCATATCCGAAAGCTACAAAACCCTCGGCGTAAGGATCTTTGCCGTATCTTGCTCTATATTTTTCAACTAAGGGTCCGATATTGTCATTTTGCTGGTGGGTCAAATAAACATTTTCTGCTGCCATACCCGCAACTTGGATTTCTTCTTCAATGAAGCCGTCTCCGGTCAAAAAAGTGGTTTTTAAGCCCAGTTGGTCGGCCTGCTTTAAAAATTGCCCGTTTGCCGGAGCATTTAAAGGAAAGTAGACGGCATCCACCCCTAAATTTTTCGCCTTGGTTATAACTGTCCTAAAATCGTTCTGTTCCAATTGAAATTTTTCTCTAAGTACGGCTTGTCCTCCTCGCTGACTAAATTTGTCAACAAATGTGCTGGAAATAATTTCCGACCAATCTTCAATTTGTGAGATGACCGCAATTCTTCTGACCTTCAAATTGTCATAGGCATAATTGGCTATCTTCTCTGCGTTGACTTCAGTGTTGAACCCAATAGTAAAGACATAATCTCCCGCGCCCTTAATGAGATTATTGCTGTCCCAAACCGCGAGCAGAGGTATTTTTGCAGCATTGAAAAGTGAATAAATCGGTTTAACTTCAGTTACTGTGGGCACAAAAGCAGCGTCTACTCTGTCGAGCTTCAAAACCTTATTTGCTGCATTAACCATTCCAGTATTAGTAAATGCGTCGTCTTCAGGTATATATTCCACATCCATGTCAGCTTGCTTAGCCTCTTCCACTGCAATTAAAGCTCCGCGGTTAATTTCCTCCCCTTGTGCGCTATAAGGCCCAGTCAAAAATATTATCCCGCCAATTTTTAGAGTGGGGTTTTTGTTTGACAAATTCTGTTTTTGAGAATTCTTATAGACTAAGCCCACGACGACGGCGAAAATTATCAAAACCAAGAAAATTTTTGCAAATTTTGTCATGTGATGCATTTTGTCATTCTTACTTATTATAGCTTATACTCCCCCATCAGGCCCTGGGGCCGGTACAGCATCAAAATAATCAGCAGCAAACCATAGACGACCTGGCGCATTTGCGCGGCCACATCCGAGGGAAAGCCCACGAAGCGCAGGAGTTCGGGCAGCAGGGTTAAAAACAGCGCGCCAAGAATCGCTCCATTTAAATTGGCCAGGCCACCGAGAATAATTATGGCCAAGAGGAAAATTGATTCGGCGATGTTGAACGTGGTAGGATCAATAAAGGTAATATACGAGGCGAACAGCGCGCCGGCAATGGCGGCGAGGCCAGCGGCGATGACGAATATTATCAATTTATAATGCATAGTGTGATAGCCAAACACGCCAGCTACGGTTTCATCTTCCCGAATGGCTTTGAGCACGCGGCCGAAAGAAGAATTGGCAATGAGTCGCGCCAGCACATACACTACCACGGCCAGCACAACAGACAGCAGCAGAAAATTTTGGTTTGATGAAAAATCCAAGCCCGCCAGCTGGGGCCGCGGAATGCCGGGAATGCCCAACGGGCCACGGGTGAGATCTTGCCAATTGAGCATGATGCTAAAGACAATGGCATTAAAGCCGAGCGAGGCCAGGACATAAAAGTCGGCTTTGAAACGGCTTAAAACCAGGCCAATGGCCAGACCAGCGCCGGCGGAAATAAGTATGGCTAAACCCAAGGCGGGGAAAAAATTCATGCCGACACGGGTGAGGAGCAACGCGGTTACGTATGCGCCAATCCCGTAAAACGCCGCGTGGCCTGAAGCCAGCAAGCCGGTATATCCCACAACCAAATTCAAGCTCATGGCCAAAATGGCGTAGATGGAAACCAGGATTGCGAGATGAGTTAAATATTCCATAAATTTGCTATTGCTTAAGGCGGCGAGCGGATCTTTTTCGACTACGCGAGGACTGTTTGAGCCGCGAAGCGGCGAGTTCCGCAGCCAGGAGAAAAAGTATCCCGAGCCGCCCATCAAAATAATCTAAGTTTCATCTTTTAAAAATTCCCTGCGGCCGGAAAATTAAAAATAAAATCAGCAGGCCGAAAGCGATGGCGTCTTTCCATTCGCCGGAAATTTTCCAGATGCCGAAGTTTTCCGCGAAGCCCAGCACGAACGCGCCAACCACGCCGGCGTAAACATTGCCCACACCCCCGATAATGGAAGCGATGACGCCGGACAGCAGAAGGCGCAGGCCCATGGTTGGTTCAATGCCCGTGTCAAAGCCCACGTAAATTCCCACCAGCCCGGCAATGGCCGAACCAATAAAAAACACGCGGCCGATAATTTTATCGGTATCAATGCCGACAATTTTGGCGACTTCCTCATCATCGGCAATGGCTTTGACCGCGGTCCCGAACAACGTAAATTTAAGGACAAGCGTCAGGATCAACATAATGGCCAGAGAGGAAAATAAAATCAGAAGCTGCACGCCGGTAATGGCCGCGCCGCCGATTTCGTAAATTTTTTGAATGGGCGCGTACTGCGACAAAGTCTGAAACTGGCTGGTAAAAATAATAGCCAGCGTGGCCTGGATTACGGTGAACGCGCCCAGCGAGGCAACGAGCAAAACCAGGCGCGAAGCCTTGCGCCGGCGCAGCGGACGGTAGACCAGCCGGTCTAAAACGTAGCCGAGCGCACCCGCGGCCAAAGCGCCGACTATGACGCTGACATGAATGTTCCAACCCAAAGTAGCCGCCAGATAAAACACGGCGTAGCCGCCGACCGCGGCCATTACGCCGTGCGTCAAATTAAAAAACTTGGTCGTCGAGTAGACCAAATTAAAACCGAGCGCGATGAGGGCATAGATGGCGCCGGCAATAACGCTGTTGGCAATCAGCTGCGGGAGGATGGACATGAGACTTTATGGCTCCAGTATAGCCAATTTTGGCTTATATATCAAAACCGCCCTCTTTTAGAAGAGCGCGGCTACAAAGCGCGGCTACTCTTTATAAACTGTCATCTTGCCATCTTTCACGATTTCCGAAGAGTAACCACTCTCGCGGTCACCATCTGACTTAATAGTTGTCTTGCCAGATGCTCCATCCCAATCTTTAACAGTACGAGACCAGTCGGCTAACTTTTCCCCATCATATCCAACTGCCGCTATGCCATCACGAATCAGGTACACAGCATCATATTCGGTTGACCCATAACTCTGAAATGGCAGTTCACCGCCATACCTTTTTTTGTAGGATTCAAGTAAGTGCTGTAATTTAGAATTGCTTTGATCAAGTACAAATTCAGCCCCGTAAGCACCCTCCAACATATCTTTATTATCAGCAATCGTCTTTTGATCACCAGCGGTAGCTTCATTAATCATCAACTGAACTTTCCATCCCAAATCTTTCAACTGCTTTAAGATTCGTTCCGCACTCGCTGGCGCCTGCGGGTCAATAAATAACAAGTCTGGATTCTGGCTGCGCAACTTTGTTAACTGCGTACGGAAATCGGTAGCGTCAGTCGGGAATTCTTCTTTCAGGGTCGTGCCTCCGAGCTGTTGGAAACGCTCGGAAAATGCCTTATAGATACCCAAGGGGTAATCTTTGGATTCTACGATAAAGGCCGCCTTGCGTAGTCCTCTCTTATAGACAAACTCTGCGTCAACGGCTCCCTGGCTTGCATCACTGGGAATATTGCGGAAAAAATATTTGCTGATGCCGGTTAATCCCGGATTAGTTGAACCTGGTGAAAACATAACAATTTTTCCTGCAGTAACTATTGGTACTTCGGCCAAACTAGCGCTACTACACATACTGCCGATGATTACTTGTACGCGATCAACATTAACTAATTTTTGAGCGGCATTGGCGGCATCCTTGCCATTGCACTTATCATCTTCAAAAATCGCTTCCAGTTTTTTGCCGTTCACTCCCCCAATGTCATTAATTTCATCGATAGCTAACTGCACTACATTGCGGGCCGGTTCACCGTACGAAGCAGCATCGCCAGTCAAGGGAAATGAAAAACCAACTTTATACGTTTCCCCCGCCACCATTTTATCGCCGTTCGACGCCTGCTGGTTGTCCGACCGCTTGGCCATAGCGTAAACCAAGCCGATTACCACCAGGGCTATGACGACCCACACGACTGTCCTTGTTGTTTTGTCCATAATTTTTAGGTTAATACTTTTGCTCCATATATAAGATATATAAGCCAAAAAGGGTCGGCTGTCAAATTGACTTTTTGTGGCTTTTATGGTCGATGAGGGGGCTTCAATAGGAGTTAAACGAATCTCCACAGCCAGCAAGCTGGTCGGAAAGATCAAGCGCTATATCTAAAGCCCGGGATTGAAAAAACCTGCCAGCTGTGATAAAGTTAGATAGTTTTGCCGCCAAAATTTTTGGATCATTAGCGGCGATGATACGCGTAAACGCGACCCCGCGGCCCATTCGTCTAGTGGTTAGGACATCTGGTTTTCAGCCAGGTAACGGGGGTTCGATTCCCCCATGGGCTACCAGCAAAAATTTGATAAACATGGTATAGTGTTAATAACCATTAACTTCCGATTATGAAAAAATTATTCCTACCGATTCTGGCCCTGTTCCTGTTGGCTTATCTCATCGGTTCGGCGGGAATAGCACTCGCAGCTGCTTCATCTTCTCCTTTTTCAGTATCGCAAAGTTCGTTTAATTTTTTCTATGCTCAAGGCGGCGGTTTGCCCTCACCCCAGTCTGTCACATTTACCAACGACACGGATAGCATCATCTATTATACGATTGATGTGCCGAACCAACCGCATTGGCTCAATACCGGATACGCAACGGATACATTACCGGCGTATCCTGGTTCGCCAAGCGGCATTGGCGCCAGCGCTGACGTAACCAACCTGGCCGTTGGCACATACACCACCGCGATATACATTCGCGGTAATTTTGCAGGCGCAGCGCTTGTGTTCCCGATTACCTTAACCGTCGCTCCGGCCGGAACACCCTTGCCCGGTAACCAAGCCCATCCTGACGGCACTAATATTTTAACTTCCGGCGGCACGATTTACCGGATCATCCTTGGTGCACGCCAGCCATACACGTCTGCCGGAGCATTTCTGTCCTACGGCTACAATACCTGGGCCGGAGTAGTCCCGGCTAATTCATACGATCTGGCTTTGCCGATAGGATCCGCTGGAACAGGCGGCGTTGCCTTTATCCCTCCCCGCGACGGCTCGCTTATTAAGGATCACGGAACCGTCTACATTATTAGCGACGGCTATCGGGTCGGATTCACTTCTGCCGAAGTATTTTTGGGGCTGGGATATTCGTTTGCCGATGTGCTTGATGGCGACACCTCATTTTTGACAACACTAACGCCAATCAATACTAGCCAGATGGCTCATTCCAGCGGCACGGTAATTAATGACCGCGGAACCATTTGCATCATTGAAAGCGTTTTTAGGGCACAAGGTACTCCGGGCAGGCGATGCTTTTCAAACTTGTCAGATATGAACTCTTGGGGCATTAAGGCCAGTGATATGGTTACCGCCAATAACTTTGATCAAGGCCTGCAAATCAAAAGCATCGTGCAATCTCGCGGTCAATACAGCGCGCTCAATCCCTAAGCGGCTGCAATGTTTGTCCCGTTGAAAAACTTGCTATACAATTAAACAAGACAGTTATTAAATTTGATAATAATGCACCACAACCTCGGCACCGCGTTAAAATCAAGTTTGATCTGGCTGCTTAGCGCGGCCATTTTAACTATAATCTTCGGCACCATTTACGTTACGGTTCAGCAAATCTACCGGCAATCGGCCAATGACCCGCAGATTGAACTGACCCAAGAAGTGGTCAAGACCCTGGAACAAGGCGCTCCGGTAGATGCTTTCCTTCCTCCACCCAATTTGGATTGCCAGCATTATTATCAGCCTGCTTGCACTAGTGGTATCACGATGGTACTTGCCGAAGGGGACATCTCATGATGCCGATAGCCACGCGGGTTGAATAACAGCATGGCAAAAGTCACGGCTGGTCAAAAAAATATAACCATTTTAGCAATTGAATCCAGTTGCGATGAAACCGCGGCCGCGGTGTTGCGCGGGGATGTGCGCGCTGATTTGCGCCGCGGCGGTCGCGTAGCCCTCCGCGGCGGCGCGGGCATTCATCCTAATTTCCAAATCTTATCCTCCGTGGTGCGCTCGCAGATTTTGCTCCACAAAAAAAGCGGCGGGGTGATTCCGGAAGTCGCGGCACGGGCGCATGTTGCCGCTATGGCACCGGTTACCCGCGAAACGCTCAAGCGGGCGGGCGTGAAATTGGCCGAGCTTGACCACATTGCCGTGACCGCAGGCCCGGGCCTCATTGTTTCGCTTATCGTCGGAGTTGAATTCGCCAAAACTTTGGCCATGGCCAACAAAAAAACTATGATCCCGGTCAATCACATGGCTGGGCATTTATATTCGATTTTTGGCAGTCTGCGCCAGCCATTCAACGTAAAATTTCCTCTCGTAGCCCTTCTGGCCAGCGGCGGCCACACTATGCTGATATTGATGCACGACTACCAAAATTTTGAAGTGCTCGGACAAACTTTAGATGATGCGGCTGGCGAAGCGTTTGACAAAGTTGCCCGGCTGCTGGGGCTGCCCTATCCCGGCGGGCCGGAGATCAGCAAGCTGGCTCTGTGTGGCAAACCATCAATCCAATTTCCGCGGCCAATGATCAACTCTAAAAATTACGATTTTTCTTTTTCCGGATTGAAGACGGCGGTGCTGTATTATATGCGAGATCAAATCCGCGGCAATGGCAAACATGGTGCCGGCAAGCGCGCTGCTAACAAAAAAATTTCCGTCCGGCAAAAAGCCGATATCGCCGCGTCATTCCAGCAGGCTGTTATTGACACTTTGGTCGCCAAAACCTTACGCGCCGCCAAAGAATGCAAAGCCAAGACTGTTTCGCTGTCCGGCGGAGTGGCCGCCAATAAAAAACTGCGGCGCGATTTGGCAAGCGCCGCGCGCCAGCATCATCTCCAATTTTTGGTCCCGTCACTGAAACTCTGCACCGACAACGCCGCCATGATCGCCCTAGCCGCCTGTTTCCGCTTGCGCGGCAAATTTAAACCTGTATACTTTAATAAAGTCCGGGCTAATTCAGGTTGGGAATTAAATGTAAATGTATGAGAGAAAGAAGAGGTAGGGAGTTTAAAATTTCGGAAGAGCCTTCAGGGAAAAGTGGAGAATTCCAAGTCTCGGGAACATCAGGAAAAAATCAAAGAGATGCGACCAAGACAACTGTTGCCGATAAATCTCCGAAATTCTCAATCGGGCCAGGCAACAAGCCTGATGGGGAGTATGAAGATCCAGATGTTCGTCAGTCAATAATAAACAGGGCCGAAGCTGATCACGCTCAATCTCTTCATGCAAATAGGGCGGATGAAGAAGCCGCACCCTCCAGCCCGAGGACAGCGGCTGATAATGCAAAAGAACTGGCCGGGTAAATGATCCTCCGACCAGCAAGCAGTCGGAAAGATCAAGCACTAAAAACTAATTTACAAATAATTACAGCCGTGTTATAATCTAACCTGGGAGCCAGCCTTGGCTCTGGCCGTCACCAGAGCGTTCTGCGAAAATCGGAACAAGGCGCGGGAAGAATACTGCTTATTACCCCTTGACTCCGCTCGAGGCGGTTGCAAGTAGCCAGTAGACCCCGCCGGGGCCGCCCGTTACAGCGGCAAAAGCAAGCGTCCATTCTCCGGCCGCCCCGCGCAGCCGGATGGAAATCAAGATGGTACCGTCCCTCTTTTCCGCCGATTGGCGGATGCGGGACTCTTGAGCACCGATTTAGGTGTTTTTTATTTTTATTTTTCAAAACCCCATGGAAAACGGACCTGAAACAATCAAATCAGATGCTGATTCATTAATACCTAGTCCTGAAATTTTAGCATCGTCAGACCAACCACCGCCTCACTATCGTAGAGTGACGGCTAATCCTCAGCTATTACCAGAATATCGCTGCCGGCCCGCATTATCAGACATCCATGAAATGTTCAGTGAAGTCTGCGAGAGAAATCCTGAAATTCTGCAAATCGGACCTCATTACCATATTGCTACCTCACTGCAAGAGCCTGTGGTGGTCACGCCAATTTTTGCGAATTTTAGCCCTCAACCATACTTGCTAATAGTAGGGCAAAATAAAGATGGGGAGATTTTTGGAGACCGCATAGCAACTTTCGAGAAAAAACCAGATGGCTATACAGAGATTGAAGGAAATATTATTACAGGAATCCGGAATAGAAAATACGCCACACCTATTGATATTGTTTTTCTGCGTACACTGCAGCTTCTGGCAAATAAGTTCAATCAAATAATGGTTTGGGAAATTATGGATGATTCTTCAAGATATTTGAAGCGGCTTAAAGAACCTGACCGTACTCAACAATCGGAGCGATGGCAAGCACTCTATAACCCTGGGGGTAAATTAGGAATTGAGCAGTATGGTATGAAATTTTTTGATCCCGCAGAGCCCACCGACGAAGCTAAAGCAACCGATGTAGTGCTGACGCGCGGGGATAAGCCGGAAGGAGAGATTATTTCAAAAGTATTAATTAAAGAGGGCCAGGAACAATTGGTACGCCAAAATCAACTAAAGTATCTAAAAAATCTGCTTGAGCAGATAAAACTGATAATTTCCAGCGAATAAGTATGCCCGAACTCGAAAAAACCTACGATGCCTCCAAGGTTGAATCAGCCATCTATAAAAAATGGCTGAATTCAGGGTATTTTAATCCGGACGATAAAGCCTACAAAAAGCTGCCGGGCGCGGATGAGCGCAAAAAGCGCGAACCGTACACTATTATCATGCCGCCGCCCAATGCCAACGCGCCGCTCCACGCCGGCCACGCGCTGTTTTTGACCATTGAGGATATTCTCACCCGCTACCAGCGCATGCGCGGCCGCCGCGCCCTGTGGCTGCCCAGCACGGACCACGCGGGCTTTGAAACCCAGGTCGTGTTCGAAAAAAAACTGGAGAAAGAAGGCCGCAGCCGCTTCACAATGAGTCGCGAGGACTTCTATAAAGAAATCTGGGATTTTGTGCAGGATAATAAGCATCTGTCCGAGGACGGCATCAAGCGCCTGGGCGCTTCCTGCGACTGGTCGCGCAACATTTTTACGCTGGACGGGCGCATCATCAAAATTGTTTATGAAACTTTCAAGCAGATGTATGATGATGGCTTGATTTACCGCGGCAATAGAATTTGCAACTGGTGCCCCAAGCACCAGACGGCTTTGTCCGATTTGGAAACCAAATACGAGGAGCGCGAGGATATTTTGTATTATCTAAAATATGGCCCGTTCACTATTGCCACGGCCCGGCCGGAAACCAAGTTCGGCGACAAATTCGTGGTCATGCATCCCAAGGACAAGCGCTACGCCAAGTACAAAGACGGGCAAAAAATTGATCTGGAATGGATCAACGGCCCCATCACTGCCACCGTGGTCAAAGATGACTCCATTGATATGGAATTCGGCACAGGCGTGATGACCATTACGCCGTGGCACGACGCGGCTGACTTTGAAATTGCCCAGCGGCATAATTTGGACATGGAACAAATTATAGATAAAACCGGGAAACTCTTGCCCATTGCCGGCGAGTTCGCGGGCCAGCACATCAAAAAGGCGCGGCCTTTAATAGTGGAGAAGCTGCGCGGCAAGGATTTGCTTGATGAAAACAAAACCAACGCACATTATAAGCACAATGTGTCCGTGTGCTACAAATGCAAAACGCCCATTGAACCGCAAATCATTCCGCAATGGTATGTGAACATGACCAAAGAATATGGCGGGGCTAAAAAATCTGCCGGCCCGGGCGGCACAAACAAACAGCAGAGCCTGCGCGACCAGGCCGTTGCCGCGGTAAAAAACAGCGCAGTAAAAATCATTCCCAGACACTTTGAAAAAATTTATTTTAACTGGATGAACAACATTGTTGACTGGCCCATTTCGCGCCAAATCTGGTGGGGTATTTCCATTCCGGCCTGGTACTGCGGAAGTTCAACAGACAGGACTGTCCTGAAAATGGGTTTTCATGAAAGCGTCGTTCCGCAGGTTCTTTCAGGCAAAACCAAAACTTATCGTACGCGCGATCACAATTTTCAAGTCGGGAGCAGGATAGTGTTTGAGAACACCCAAACCAAACAAATTTTTGGTTATGGTTTAATTACTAAAGTATTACATACTACTGTGGGACAGTTACCGCTTAACGACCCCGCCCATGGCGCTGTCTATGACAAGCGTGGCCAGCTAATTGCCGCGTTCAAGCGTCATCATCCCGAACAAACTATAGATGAAACAACGCCGGTTGTTGTTTACGAATATGAATTCGCTCAAATAAATAAAGCAGCTTCGGGCTGCGGCGAAATTATTATCGCTGAAAAACCGCCCAAACAATGCCCCAAATGTGGGGGCAAAAATTTAGAAAAAGATCCCGACACCTTTGACACCTGGTTCTCCTCGGGCCAGTGGCCCTACGCGGCTTTGTTGGCGACCGGCGGGCCAAAAGACCTGGACACCTACTACCCTACTTCGGTCATGGAAACCGGCTGGGACATTTTGTTCTTCTGGGTGGCGCGCATGATCATGTTCGGCTTTTACAAAACCGGCAAGGCCCCGTTCAGCACCGTGTATTTGCACGGCCTGGTGCGCGACAAAGATCGCCAAAAAATGAGCAAATCCAAAGGCAATGTCGTTGATCCGCTCGGCGTCATAGATACCTACGGCACCGATGCCCTGCGCTTCGCCTTAATTTTCTCTACGGCCGCGGGCAACGATATTCCCCTGTCCGAAGATAAAATCCGCGGCATGAAGCATTTTGCCAACAAGCTCTGGAACATCGCGCGCTTTATCATCTCCAATTCTGATCAAATTTATCCGGAAACAGACCTGCAATTGCTTTCAGATTCTGATTTTACAGCCATTATTGAACTACATCAGATTAATAAGAATATGACTGAACACTTGGAAAATCTTCGGCTGCATGAAGCAGCCCAAAGTATATACCAATTCACCTGGCACAGATTCGCTGATGTACACATAGAAGAGTCGAAAGCGTTGTTGCAAAATCCTGAAACGAGTGAACTTACCCAAAAGAGGCTGCAATACGTATTGAAGGGTGTTCTGCGCCTTCTCCATCCTTTCATGCCCTTTGTGACTGAAGAAATTTGGGGCATGCTTGATCAAAAAAAGCTTTTGATGATTACTCCATGGCCGGAAGCTTGACAATATACTGGTTTTTGATAAAATAAGGTTACAGGTATCAATTGGTTAAAATAGTGGCTTTACCGAAAAAAACACCGCCCCAAGACAGGAGCGGCGTTTTATCTTTAACTTCAATTGCTACCGATTGCAGCACTTGCACATGCCGGTGGACATTTTCATCAAACCGGCCACGATAACCAAGACCGGCCAGGCGACCATAACGAACTGGTTGCTGAAAGTGCCATAGGCGTGCAGTAAGAACAACAAACCAAAGAGCACCACGAGTCCCGGCACTACTTTATGGTGGGGGCAAGGGCACTTTGGCCCCATAACAGTTTGATCCATATATGAGGATAAACCATCATTAATGTTTCCGGCCCTAGTATAGCACTAATTCGCGGGCCGCGCTATGGAGGCTATGCAAGGGGTGATATAATAGTAAAATCATGCTGCAAAAGCTGATACGAAAACCGCAAAGCATTCAGACAATATATCTTTATTTAATTCTCGGCAATACTTTAGCCGCGTCTTTTATTTGGGGCATTAACACTATTTTTTTGCTGGATGCCGGCCTGACAAATTTCCAGGCCTTTGCGGCCAATGCTTTTTTCACCGCTGGCCAGGTGATTTTTGAAGTGCCCACTGGAATCGTGGCTGACACATGGGGTCGAAGGGCATCTTACCTTTTGGGAACCATCACTCTTACTCTATCCACGCTATTATATCTCTTGATGTGGAAGATTCACGGGCCATTCTGGGGTTGGGCAGGATCTTCCATGCTGCTTGGCTTGGGCTTTACTTTCTTTTCCGGGGCCCTGGAAGCTTGGCTGGTTGACGCCTTGCACGCGACAAATTTTCAAGGCAGTCTGGAAAAAGTTTTTGCCAAAGGGCAAATGGTGGGCGGAACGGCGATGCTCGTGGGTTCTTTTTCCGGAGGGCTGATTGCGCAATTTACCAACCTCGGAGTTCCATATATTTTGCGGGCCGCGGTTTTGCTGATAAATTTTGCCGTGGCATTTTTTTTGATGAAGGATCTGGGCTTTAGTCCAAAAAAGAACGAGCAGCCTATAAAAGAAATGAAGAAAATTTTTGTCAACTCCATTGACCATGGGCTGAAAAAACCCGCGGTAAGATGGATCATGCTCGCCGCTCCATTTACCACGGGAGTCAGCTTTTATGTTTTTTATGCCTTACAGCCTTTTTTGCTCCAGCTTTATGGCAATAAAACTGCTTACGGCATCGCGGGTCTGGTGGCGGCGCTGGTCGCTCTGGCCCAAGTTTGTGGAGGATTTGCCGCGTCTTATCTCAATAAATTTTTTACCCGGCGAACGACCGCGCTTTCCATTGGAATTTTTTTGACCGGGGTAACTTTAATTTTAGTTTCGCTGACCCATAACTTTTTTGTGGTCATTGGATTGATTTTCCTGTGGGGCTTGGCTTTTGCCGCGCTGATGCCCATCCGCCAAGCTTACCTTAACGGACTGATTCCTTCCGAACAACGAGCTACCGTACTTTCGTTCGATTCGTTCATGGGTTCCAGCGGCGGAATTGTCATCCAGCCGCTCCTGGGCAAAGCCGCGGATGTTTGGAACTATTCTACATCGTACTTTTTCGCCGCCTGTTTTCAACTGGCTGCCCTGCCCTTTGTTTACCTGGCCAGACGGGAAAAGCCGGAGTCAGACATAATAAAAGCAGAATAAAAATGGCTGCCTTTTAAAACTATTCAGCAGCTACAGAATCTTCCGCCGGCTGTGGTTCGGCCACAACCGGAGCCTCGTCAGAAGCATCAACAGAAAGCGGCAGCTGCTGCTCCTGCTCCCCTTCCTTGACCACATCGGCATTAACATCAGCGTTAAACCCCGTGCCGGCCGGAATGAGCTTGCCGATAATCACGTTTTCCTTCAGCCCGCGCAGCCAGTCAGTCTTGCCAGTCACGGCCGCTTCAATTAACACGCGCGTGGTCTCTTGGAAGCTCGCCGCAGCCAAAAATGACTCGGTATTCAGCGAAACTTTAGTGATGCCCATAAGCAGCTGGTCAAACTTCGCCGGGGTGCGGCCTTCCGCTGCCAACCGCTCATTTATCTCGGCTAATTTGGCTTTATCCATCATATCGCCGGTAATAAAGTCGCTGTCGCCCGGATTGGTAATGCGTACCTTGGAAAACATCTGCCGCACAATCACTTCCACGTGTTTGTCGTGAATATTCTGCCCTTGCGACATGTAGATGGCCTGGACTTCTTTGACGATATATTTCTGCGCTTCCTGGACGCCGCGCAATTCCATAATCTGCACCGGGTTCAAATTGCCTTCAGTCAGCGGCTGGCCTTTGATAACCAACTCGCCTTCTTTAACCAATAAAGAATAGGCCGAAGGGATGATGTATTCTTTGAGGTCGTCGTTCTCATGAACCACTTTGATCTTGTTGTTTTCCACCCGCGCAATACCGGCGTTCTTGGCCTTAATATGTTTGCCTTCACGGTCAATATACAGAGTGTCGCCGGTTTCAACGTGCGCGGCATCTTTAATTGATGATGGCGTATTTTCCGGCAATTCATAAGCGTCTAATTCGACTCCGGCGCCCTCAATAGTTACTACCTGCTCTTTGGCGCTGGAAGTGCTAATATGGGCCTTGCCGTCAATTTCCGCCACTGTGGCCTGGCCTTTGGGCTCGCGGACTTCAAATAATTCTTCCACCCGCGGCAAGCCTTGGGTAATATCTTTGACTGAAGCCGAACCTCCGGTGTGGAACGTACGCATGGTCAGCTGGGTACCCGGTTCGCCAATGGCTTGCGCGGCCACAATACCCACGGCGGCTCCCCTCTCAACCATTGTATTAAAGCCAAGATCATAACCATAGCACAGACGGCAGATGCCGCGCGGCAATTTGCATTTCAGAACGCTGCGGCATTTGACTTCGGCAAGGTCGGACCTATCAATCTCCTTGGCCACTTCTGAATCAATCCCTTCATTGCGCTTAACCAAAATTTTTCCCTTGGGTCCTTTAATATTTTCCGCGGCCACGCGGCCGAACAAGCGGCGCTCAAAGGACTTGTTCATGGCTTCGGATTCAGCGCGGGTGATGATATTATATTCTTCTGTGCCGCAGTCCTCAGCATTAATAACAACATCCTGGGCGACGTCCACCAAACGGCGAGTTAAATAACCGGCATCGGCCGTACGCAAGGCCGTATCTGACATTCCTTTCCGGGAACCGTGAGTGGAAATGAAATATTCCAGAACACCCAAGCCTTCCTTAAAGCTCCCGCGCACCGGCAATTCAATAACGTCGCCGGCCGGATTGACCACCAAGCCTTTCATGCCGGACATCTGGGTGATTTGGGAAAAAGAACCGCGGGCGCCGGACGACACCATGTAATTCACGCTGCTGTGTTCATCCACGGTTTGAGTCACGCTTTTAGCGATTTTTTCCGAAATATCAGCCCAAATTTCCACTACGCGGTTTTTGCGTTCATCTTCAGTCAACAAACCTTCACGGTATTGCTCATAAGTCTGCTGGACTTCACCGTCAGCCTGCTTAAGCATTTCATACTTGCTTTCCGGCACGCGCAAATCATCCATACCCCAGGACAGGCCGGATTTTTTCATATAGTAAAATCCGGTGCGCTTGATTTCATCAATCAGTTCGGCCGTGCGGTCATTGCCCAAATTTTTATAGGCCTCGCTGACCAGGACCTGAAGTTTTTTCTTGTCGAACACCTCATTGCGGAAACCCAATTCTTTGGGCACGATTTTATTGAAGATGAGTCGTCCGACAGAGGTTTCGGTCAAACCCAATTCAGATAAATTGACTTTGATTTTGGCTTGAATGTGAACAAATTTGTTATTGTAAGCCAAAATGGCCTCTCCCGGAGTGGAAAAGATTTTACCCTCGCCTTTCACGCCAGCGCGGAATTTAGTTATGTAGTAGCAGCCGACAACAACGTCTTTATCCGGAGTCATAACCGGATCGCCTGAAGCCGGCTTAAGCAAATTGTGCGCGGATACCATGATCTCGCGAGCCTCTTTCTGGGCCAAGTCAGTCAGCGGCACGTGTACGGCCATTTGGTCGCCGTCAAAATCGGCGTTAAACGCGGCGCAGACCATGGGATGAAGCTGAATGGCCTTGCCTTCTATTAAGACCGGTTGGAAGGCCTGGAAGCCGAGGCGGTGCAAAGTCGGCGCGCGGTTCAATAATACATAGTGGTCCTTCGTAACTTCCTCCAAAATATCATAAACCTCTGTACGGGCCTGCTCAATTAAACGATTGGCGCTGCGCACATTGTGGGCATACTCGCGCGCAATCAACTTGGAAATCACAAACGGCTTGAACAGTTCCAAGGCCATCTGCTTGGGCAGGCCGCACTGGTGCAATTTCAGATGCGGGCCGACCACAATAACGCTGCGGCCGGAATAGTCCACGCGCTTGCCCAGCAAATTCTGGCGGAACCGGCCCTGCTTGCCTTTCAACATGTCGGCCAAGCTTCGCAGTTTGCGCTTCTGGCCGGTGGAAGCCGTAACTTCCTTGCCATGACGCACCGAGTTGTCTATTAACGCGTCTACGGCTTCCTGAAGCATGCGCTTCTCGTTGCGGGTAATGACTTCCGGAGATTTTATCTCCAATAATTTTTTTAAACGATTATTGCGGTTGATGACGCGGCGATACAAATCATTCAAATCCGAGGCGGCAAACCGGCCGCCGTCCAACTGAACCATTGGACGCAGGTCCGGCGGAATTACCGGCAACATGGTAATCAGCATCCACTCCGGACGCAGGCCGGCATTGATCAAAGATTTCATCAGCTTGAGACGGCGCAGGGTCTTTTTGGCGGCCTGGCCTTCCAAATTTTTCAACTGTCCTTCCAGTTCCGCGGCCAATTCTTCCAAATTGATGTTTTCCAGCAAACCCTGCAGGGCCTCCGCGCCGATTCCCGCCCGGAAAACCGGACCGTATTTCAAAGACAAATCCCGGTACTCCAGCTCGGAAATAATCTGCATTCTCTTTATGCCCTTGAGTTCGCTTTTGGCCTGATCGCGAATGTCTTCCAAATTGTCTACCTCCTTGGACCAAATATCCTTAAGACGGGTAATTTCCGCGTCAATTTCCGCGGCCAAAACAGGAGCGTCTTTTTTTCCGCCTTCTTTCTGCATCTGCGTGCGGGTCTTGGCGATGAGCATATCGTAGCGCGACTCAATTTCCTTTTTCTTGGCCTTAAATTCCTGCTCAATTTGTTCTAAAGTCGCGGCGCGCACGGCTTCGTCCACATGAGTAATAATGTAAGCCGCAAAATAGACCAGCTTTTCCAGTTCTTGCACGCCCAAATCAAGCATGAGGCCAAGGCGGGAAGGCACGCCGCGCAAAAACCAGATGTGGGCCACGGGCACGGCCAGCTTGATGTGACCCATGCGTTCGCGGCGCACGCTGCTCTTGGTGACTTCCACGCCGCATTTGTCGCAGACAATGTTCTTGTAACGGATGCGCTTGTACTTGCCGCAATAACATTCCCAGTCCTTAATAGGGCCGAAAATTTTCTCATCGAACAGGCCGTCCTTTTCCGGGCGCTGGGTGCGGTAGTTGATGGTTTCCGGCTTGATGACTTCGCCGTGCGACCACGACAAAATCATGCTGGGGCTGGCCAGTTTGATTTTTACACCCTTGAATTCGTCGGTTTGGGTGAACATTATGTTTACTAAAAATACTAATGAAAGATGAAAACTATCGAGGACGGCGAGCGGATCTTTTTCGACTACGCGAGGACTGTTTGAGCCGCGTTAGCGGCGAGTTCCGCAGCTAGGAGAAAAAGTATCCCGAGCCGTCCGAAATAACATTATTTTTTCGGTTTCTTTTCTTTCTTCTTAGCCGGCTCATCGAACAGCGACGGCGCCGCGGGAACGGCGGCCATCTGGGTCGGGCGATCTGAAAACTGGTCCACGCCGATTTCCTGCGAGGCGCTGATTGTGCCGTGCGTGCCGATCAATTCCACATCCAGACATAAGCTCTGTAATTCTTTCACCAGCACGCGGAAACTTTCCGGAATGTTGGGCTTCTTAATCGGCTCACCTTTAACAATGGCCTCGTAAGTTTTGCTGCGGCCGACCACGTCGTCCGATTTTATGGTGAGCATTTCCTGCAAAGTGTGCGCCGCGCCGTAGCCTTCCAAAGCCCAGACTTCCATTTCGCCGAAGCGCTGGCCGCCGAACTGGGCCTTGCCACCCAAAGGCTGCTGGGTAATTAAAGAGTACGGTCCGGTGGAGCGCGCGTGCATCTTATCATCAACCAAATGGTGCAGCTTTAACATATAGGCCACGCCGACCGTGACTTTTTCATCGAAGGATTCGCCGGTCTTGCCGTCATAAAGTCGGACCTTGCCGTCCTGGGGAATGCCGGCCTTTTTGAGTTCTTCCTTAATCTGCTGCTCGCTGATTCCGTCGAGTACTGGCGAAGCGACTTTATAACCAAGCCTGCTGGCGGCAATGCCGAGGTGGGTTTCCAAAATTTGTCCGAGGTTCATGCGGCTGACCACGCCCAAGGGGTTCAAAATAATGTCCACGGGCATGCCATCGGCCATATAGGGCATGTCTTCCACGGGAATGATTTTGGAGATGACGCCCTTGTTGCCGTGGCGGCCGGCCATTTTATCGCCGACCTGGATTTTGCGCAATACCGCAACCGAAACCTGGATGGAACGAATAACGCCGGACTGCAGTTTGTCCCCGGCTTCGCGGGAAAATTCGCGGATATTCACAACCTTGCCATATTCGCCGTGGGGCAGGGTCAAAGAAGTGTCTTTGACGTCGCGAGACTTCTCGCCGAAAATAACCCGTAAAAGTTTTTCTTCGGCGGTCAGGTCGGTTTCGCCTTTCGGCGTAATTTTGCCGACCAGGATGTCGCCGGCTTTTACCTGCGCGCCGATGCGAATGACACCGTTTTCATCGAGATCTTTAAGTTTTTCTTCGCCGACGTTAGGAATATCGCGGGTCACCACCTCTGAACCAAGCTTGGTGTCGCGCACATCGAGCTTAAAATCTTCAATATGGACCGATGTAAAAGAATCTTTCTGGACTAGACGGCTGGACAGCAAAATAGCGTCCTCGTAATTGCCGCCTTCCCAGGACATAAAAGCCACCAGTACGTTTTGTCCCAAAGCCAGTTCGCCGTGGTCAGTGGAAGTGCCGTCGGCCAAAATATCCCCCGCCCCGACCTTTTGGCCTTTGCTCACCCGGGCAATCTGGTTGATAGCCGTGCCGCTGTTGGTGCGCAAAAATTTCAGCAATGAATATTCTTTCTTTTTGCCGGAACTATTGGTAACCACAATCTTATTGCCGACCACACTGCTGACCGTGCCGTCTTCTTCGGCAACCACGATCTGTCCGGAATCGCGCGCGGCTTTGGCTTCCATGCCGGTGCCGACAATCGGCGCGTGCGGCACAATGCAGCTCACGGCCTGGCGCTGCATGTTCGAACCCATGAGCGCGCGGTTAGCGTCATCATGCTCCAAAAAAGGAATCAAGGAAGTGGTAACCGAAATAATCTGCTTGGATGAAACATCAATATAATCCAGTTCGTTGGTATCGGCGATGGCCGGCACGCCGTGAACGCGGACAGAAGAGCGCGCTTCCATGAAGTAGCCCTGCTCATCCACGGCAATATTGGCCTGGCCAATGGTCAGTTTTTCCTCCTCATAAGCATCGAGATAGTGAATGCTATTAGTCAAACGCGATTTTACCCGGATTTTTTCCAAGCCGGAGATCTTTTTCAGCTCGGCGGCTTTCTGCGAAGTGATTTTTTCGCCTGCCGGCAGAACTAACTTGCCCCCGTCTTTAATATCCTCAAAATTGATTTCGTCGACCGCGTCCTTGCCGTCATTTTTGGCAAACTTTTTTACCAGGCGATAGGGCGTTTCGATAAAACCAAAGTTATTGATGCGGGCGTAAGTCGCCAAGTGAGCCACCAAGCCAATGTTCGGGCCTTCCGGCGTGGTGATGGGGCACAAGCGGCCGTAGTGACTGCGGTGCACATCGCGCACTTCAAAGCCGGCGCGTTCGCGCGAAAGTCCGCCAGGGCCCATGGCCGACAGGCGCCGCTTGTGCTCAAGTTCAGCCAAAGGATTAGTCTGATCCATAAACTGGGACAGCTGGGAGGACGAGAAAAATTCCTGCATGGCCGCCACAATGGGACGCACATGAATCAACTGGGCCGGGGTGACGGTGTCCAAATCTGCCAAACTCATACGGTCTTTGGCAATGCGGGCCATGCGGGCCAAGCCCACCCGGTAACGGGCCTGGATCAATTCCCCGACCGCGCGCACGCGGCGGTTGGCCAAGTGGTCAATATCGTCCGAAGGCAGCTGGGTGTTATTAAGACGAATAATTTCTCTCGCCGCGGCCACCACATCATCCAAAGTTAAAATCCGGCTGTCGTTGTCTTTGGGTAAATTCAGACGCTGGTTAAATTTGTAGCGGCCGACTTCCGAAAGATCATAGCGCTCAAAATTAAAGAACATTGCGGTGATAAGCGAGCGCGCATTGTCCACGGTGGCCAAATCTCCAGGGCGGATTCTTTTATAAACTTCCTTGAAGCCTTCATCGGCATTGGTGCTGGGGTCTTTTTCGAGCGTAGCTTGAATGTGCTTGATTTCCGGGTCGGTATCGATATCTTTAAAGGCGGCGATGATGTCCTCATTTTTGGACAAACCGAACACGCGCAGGAGGGCGGTAACCGGAATTCTGCGCTTGCGGTCAATTTTCACGCCAATGACGCCGGCACTGTCCGTGTCGAGTTCAAGCCACGCGCCGCGATTAGGTACAATTTTCGCGCCGTACAAATTCTTGCCGCGGAAATTCTCCGCCGTAAAGAACACGCCCGGCGACTTGATGAGCTGGCTCACAACCACCCGCTCCACGCCGTTAATAACAAAAGTGCCACGCGGCGTCATGAGCGGGAAGTCGCCGAAGTACACATCCTGGGTTTTAGACTTGCCCGTGACTTTGTTAACCAGCTTGGCGCTGACGTAAAGAGGCGCTTCGTACGTTGTATTGCGCTCGCGCGAAGTATTCTCGTCGTACTTGGGCTTATCAAAAAAATGCTCCCCGAAATATAGTTCCAAATTCTTGCCGGTAAAATCGCGGATCGGATTGATTTCCTCCAGCAACTCTTTCAGGCCGTGGTCAAAAAACCATCTATAGGAATTCAGCTGGACTTCGATGAGGTTGGGCAGCTGGCCAATCTCCTTGAGCTTTGTAAAAAACTTGCGCGGGGTAAACTTGTCCTCACGGACGGCCATAGCGGCCTGTCCCGAGGCGACCTTAGGTTTTGCCATGTTTCCTTTCCGGTTTGCGTTTGAGCCGCCCATGTCTGGACGCTTCGTAAAGCGCGTCGGGCAAGCAAATGCAAAGACAAACTAGTTAACTATGGATTGTTTGCTAACAATTTTTGACAGTTTGTGGCTTAAATAAAGCCATTTTAGGTACCAAGGTTAACCACCCTTGAGGCCGGCACAGGCCCTTGTAAACACCTAAAGTAGCTCTATATTAAAGTAGCTCTATTTTTAGAAAGATTTCAGCTCCGCTTGATCTTTTCTTGAACGCTGACCGTGCAAAAAAAACTTCCTTTTTTGACCAAACGTAAAAAAAGGTTATATTTATGCCCTATTTTCTTATGTCATTGTACACTTTCTAATTATAAACGTCAAAAAAAGTTTGTCAAGCCCCAAAAAATAATTTTAACATTTTTTCGGCAGTTAAAGATCTAAAATCCTTAACAATAAGATCGGCCTGGCCCAGTTCCCTTCGGGGATGGGTGGTGGTTACCCCCACGACTTTCATTCCGGCCCGTTTGCCCGCCTTGACGCCAAGTAAAGCATCCTCAAAAACTACGCATCGATTCCGTTCCACACCTAGCTGACGCGCCGCCTTCAAAAAAATTTCCGGATCCGGTTTACCTTTTTTGACTCCGCGCTCATCAACCACGACTGTAAAATATTTCCGAATTTTTAAATAATCCAAAATAAAGCCTACATTTTCCGGCGGCGCGGAAGTGGCCACTGCGCAAGGTATCTTCAGACGCTGGAATGAAACCAGTAATTGCCGCAGTCCTGACAGTAACTTTCTGTGCGGCCCGTAGAGCTGTCTGTATAAGCGCTCCTTTTCCTTGGAAAATAGCAACACTTCCGCCTGGCTCACGGGTCGGTTAAAAATCCTGGGTATGGTATCAGGGGCGGTCCGGCCATTTAAGTCCTGGAAAAAATCTTTTCTGGTTAAAGTTGCGCCATGATTTTTAGCCAGCACCTGCCAAGATCGCAGATGATATTCCAAATCATCAATTACAACACCGTTCATATCAAAAATCGCGGCAAGGGCTGGGTAAATTTCATTACGCGTTTCATTAAGCATAAGTATATGATACCATCAATCTATGCAGATTGGCGAAACACTATATACCGTGAATAAATTAGCCAGGCGAGCGGGCGATGAGGTCATGAAATTTTATGGCCGGCCGCAAGCCGTACGCGAGAAAACTAACCATACGCCGGTTACCGCCGCCGATATGGCATCTGAACATTTAATTAGAACCTTTCTCGGCGAGCAGTTTAATTATCCAATTTTATCCGAAGAAACCGCGGATAATCCTGAACGGCTAACGGCTGAATATGTTTGGATTGTCGATCCGCTGGACGGCACGCGCGATTTCATCAGAGGCACCGGTGATTTTTCCATACTTATTGGATTGATTCGTAACGGCAAGCCAGTTCTCGGCGCCATCTACTTGCCAACCGCGCGCGCGCTCTACTGCGCCGAACTTGGCCGGGGCGCGTTTCGCTCCACCAACAATGGAGAGCTGGAACCAATCCATGTTTCGGAGGAACGCGAACTTCACAACATGACCGCCATTGTCGGCCGCGCCCGCGAACAGGAACTAACCTACCAGCTGGCATATGATCTCGGCGCCAAAGAAGTGAAACGTACCAACAGCGTTGGAGTTAAAGCCGTACGATTGGCCGAAGGCCAAGCCGATATCTATCTTAACGCTACGCGCCACGCCTCGGAGTGGGACACATGCGCGGCTGATATCATCATTTCCGAAGCCGGCGGCAGACTCACCGATCTCTACGGCCACACTTTGCGCTACAATCTGCCTGACGTTACCCATCACCACGGCCTATTGGGCAGCAACGGACAGCGCCACGACGGGCTCGTCGAACGCGTACTGCCACTTCTCCCTAACCACAATATTTCTTTGCCCGACTAGCAAGCCTTATAACATGATATACTTTTGATATGATCGCTTACCTAAAAGGGAAAATTTTGCAAAAAGGCACGAATTTTCTGCTCATGGAAAACAGCGGTCTTGGCTATAAGGTCCTGGTTACGCCGCCGGTGCTCGAGGCCAAACTCGGCCAGGAAGTCGAACTCTACACCTATCTCAAAGTCAGCGACGACGCGCAAACCCTGTTCGGCCTGCCCGACTTCCCGTCTTTACAATTTTTTGAACTTTTGCTGACCGTGTCGGGAGTCGGCCCCAAAGTGGCATTGAACATTATTTCCGCGGCTAAGATTGAATTGCTGGAGCAGGCCATTGTCAATCAGGACAGCGAAATCTTCACGCGCATCGCCGGCGTAGGCAAAAAAACCGCCGAACGAATTATTTTGGAACTTAAAAATAAAATCATCGGCGTCGGTTTCACCGGAACCGGCGCGGGCAGCAGCGATATTTACGACGCGCTCATCAACCTGGGCTACTCCCACCGCGAAGTCCGCAATGTCATTGGCGCGATTGACCGCACGGAGTCAGCCGGAGATCAGCTGAAACAAGCGTTAAAACTCTTAAGCAAATAGTTTCTGGCGATGAAACTGGCCATACTTCCAGATCAGGAAAAAAATCGCTACAACAATTTTATTACCGCGCATCCGAGCGGCAGTTTTTTGCAAAGCTGGGATTGGGGCGACTGGCAGGAACAGCTGGGGCATCGAGTCCACCGCTATGCTGTTGAAAATGGGGAAAATAAAATTATCTTGGCGGGCCAGGCCGTTGAAATGAAACTCGCAGGTTCGAACCAATACTATTTATATCTTCCCTACGGGCCGCTGGCCGCGGGAAGCGATTTATCGCTTCTAAAATTTTTTCTCGATAATCTTGCTCAAAAGCACCCCGGCGCGTTTTTTATTCGTTTGGAGCCCAAACAATATTTTCCGGCTAACCTTGCCGGCTACAAACAACGGCCCACGCCGCGCATTCAACCCGGCAGGACTTTGCTTCTGGATTTGCGCCAGAGCGAAGCATATCTTCTGGCGGCCATGCACCCCAAAACGCGCTACAACATCAAGGTAGCCCTGCGGCACGGCGTTACCGTGGAGCCGACTTTCGTGGCCAGCCCGGGCCACGGCCTGAACTTAAAAGAGGCGCTGGATCTAATTATTCATACGGCCAAAAGACAAAATTTTCGGACCCATGGGCGCGATTATTATCAAAAATTAATTGATTTTTTCGCCTTACAGCCCCATCGCGGATTAAAACTTTCGGTCTCTAAAGCCTTGTGGCGCGGCGAGATTCTGGGCGCCGCGGTTATGATTGATTTCGGGCCGACTCGCACCTACCTTTTTGGCGGCTCCAGCCAGGAAAACCGCAATGTCATGGCGCCCTACCTGCTCCACTGGCAAGCAATAAATGACGCGGCTAAGCATGGATTAAGTTACTATGACTTTTGGGGGACTGAAACTTCAGCCGGGTCCAAGCCCGGTTTTGTCCGCTTCAAAGAAAGTTTTGGCGGCACCGCCATTGACTATCCCCCGCCCAGCGACATCGTCTTAAAACCATTATGGTATAATGTTTACAGATTGCTCCGGGCCGCGAATCGATTGGGTCTCCGTTAGGATTCCCGTTGCGAATTAACTAAACTCCCACACCGCCTGACAGTAATTTTTATCAACAACCCAATATCATGACCAAAAGTCCCAAATACAAAGTCTGTTTTATCGGCAAGCCCCAGTATAAAATTTGCGTGTCGGGGTCCGCATTCGATAACTGTTCGCCCGGCGCGTTTAAAAAAGCTTACGAAGTCGGCTACCAAGTAGCCAAACAGGGCGCGGTGCTTTTAACCGGCGCCACCATTGGCATTCCCGAAGCGGCGGTGCGCGGCGCCAAAAAAGCCAATGGCTTGTCCATCGGCCTGTCACCGGCCTCAACCAAGCGCGAACATCTCAACACCTACCGCTTGCCCACGGAAAATCTCGACCTAATTATTTACACCGGCTTCGACTACTCCGGGCGCAATTTGCTGTTGACCAGGGCGGCTGACGCAGTTATAGAAATCTGCGGCCGGGTCGGCACATTGAACGAATTCACTATCGCTTTTGAAGATAAAAAGCCGATCGGCATTTTGCTGGGTACGGGCGGCACCTCGGACGAAATCCAACACATTTTGAAAGTGTCCAAGCGCGGCCACAAAGATATTATTTTTGATACTGACCCGGCGCGGCTGGTAAAACGGCTCCTGGAAATCCTAAAGAAAAAGGATCGCAGGTTGAAAAAGATAAAAAAGCCGAGTGTTAAAATTTCTTTGGAATAGGAATAATTTCATAAGCAGCTTAACCAAAAAACCGCCGGTAAAACTGTCATTGGAGTAAAATATCTAGCAAACCGTCCAGGTGGATGGTTTTTTAAATCCGAAATTCTATAGTATACTAAAAAATACCTTAAGGAGGTGTTCATATGCAAGAACCGCGCGATGACGCACAGGAACCGGAGGTTGCTGTCATGCTTGAACTGAAAGGCAGGCCCGGCAGCGATGCCTACGCACTCGGCCTGGTGGAAAGCTTCGATGAACCAAAAAGTGTCTACAAGTTACCGCTGTGGAGACGAATGCGGAAACTGATTGAGGGGCCGGACTATTGAAGTACCACCTAGACAAACGTTGGCGGCGGCAGGACCGAGAACTTGCAATACCTGCCGCCATTTTTATATCTACATAGCTAGTTTAACTATTACTTCTCCATTTTGAATATCCATGGTCACGACGGTACCCCGCACCGGCGGCTGGCTCAACAGCAAATTCGCCACCATGTTCTCGACGTGATCCTGAATATAGCGCCGAATGGGCCGGGCGCCGAGCGACGGGTCATAAGCTTTAGTGGCCACGTCGCTGACCAGCGCGTCGGTAAATTGCAAATCAATTCCCTTTTCCGTTAGTTTCTGCGCCAAATCCGCCAACTGTAGCCGCGTAACCTGCTCCACCTCGGCCGGGGACAATGGCGTAAACAGAATCACCCCGTCAAACCGATTCAGCAATTCCGGCTTAAAATGTTGGCTTAAAATTTCGCTGAACAATTTTTCCTTAATTTTTTCTAAAGCATCGCCGCGCTGCAGCCCCGCTTGGATATCGGGAGTTCCGGCATTGGACGTGGCTATTATAATCGTATGGGTTAGGTCCAAAGTCTCGCCGGCGGTTGTGGTGAGTCGCCCATCTTCCAAAACCTGCAAAAACAAATTCAAAACCTCACCCGAGCATTTTTCAAATTCATCAAGCAAAAATAAGCAGAACGGATAATTTTTTAGATGATTGACGAACGGCGTTAAATTCGCGCTGCCCGGCAGGCCAAGCAATTTTTCCAAACCGTCGCCGTCCTGGTACTCCGACATATCCAAACGCAGCAGAAACCGTTCGTCGCCGAAATAAACCCGCGCCAAAGTTTTGGCCAGTTCGGTTTTGCCAACCCCGGTCGGACCCACAAAGAGGAACGAAGCCAGAGGCCGGCTAGCCGAAGCCAGTCCGCTGCGCGCGCGCCGCAACGCCTCGGCCACGGCTTTCACGGCCGCGCTTTGCCCAATCACCTGCTCGCCAATCATCACTTCCAAATTCAAAAGCTTATCGGCTTCCTGCTGGCTAAACTGCCCCTGCGGCACGTGGGTCTGCTCGCTCACCACTCCCTGAATTGTTTCCTGGGTAACCAAGCGCTGCTCTTCAGGCAAATCCTTGCTGCGCTGGGCGGCTTCAGTCAAAACCTCAATAGTCTTCTCTGGCTGGCCCACACCCCGGCTGTACTGGCTCGATAACTTGACCGCTTCGGCAATAGCCGGATACGTAAAAAACGTACCGGTTTTTTGTTCTAAAAGACTGACACGCAAACAAGAAGCTAAAATAATTTGCTGCTCGGTCAGGTCGCTCAATTCATAACCAGTGAAAGTCGAATCAAAGTTGCCGGTTCGCTGCAACGCGTTTTGATAATCTTCAAGGGTCGTGGTGGCGATGATAGCCAGCGGGCTCTGCTCCAAATGATTGACCAGCAATTCCAACAAGGACAAGCCGCGCGAGCTGGAGGTCTGCCTAAGCTGGTGAATATCTTCGATCACTAAAACGATATTGCCGGAGTGCTCGGCCTCTTGCAAAGCTTCCATGAGCACCTGCTCGGCCGGTAGGCGCGTGCCCAAAATCGCGGCCAATTCCAGCTTGATCAGGCGCTTGTCCTGCAGCAGCTTGGGCACCTCTTCCGTCACCATTTTATAGGCCAACTCGTTTATGACCGTAGTTCGGCCCGTACCCACCGCGCCTTTAATGAGCAAGCGCTGACGGCCTTCCGACAGCAAATGAAAAATTTTATCGAGATCATCCTCGCGGCCCAGCGTCATAGGCAGGAGGCCGTGCTTGGCCGCCCAGGTTAAATCATCGCTAAATTGATCGAGATAGGGCGTGGGTACCGAAGTCATGCCTACATTGATTTCGCTGTCGCGCCGGAACCGTGAAAGTTTGCGGAAAATTTTGTAATCTTCGGCGAACTGCTCGATATGAAAAATCCACGCGGCCACGGTTTCAATTCGTTCAAACGTCACATCGAGGCGATAAAAAATGGCGAGGATGGGGTGCTGGGGCGGCAAAATCGACACCAGACCGCAGAGCAACATGAGCGGATCTATGGCACGGTTGTGGAGCTTGAGCGCTTTCTGAAGCGCGGCGTTGGGAACCCGCGCCAGCTCGGTGCCGGCGTCGCCGGGGAGAGAAGATGGCTCGGCGCTGGACACCGCCGCAACCAGTCCGCCAAATTCCCGGACATCAATTCCGAATCGCAGCAACAGCCATCTTACATCGCCATGGCTCAATAAGGATAACAGCAAATCAGCCGCCACCGGCTGCTGGCGGCCATGCTGGTGCGCCTCCTCCAAACTACCATCCCAACTATCCTGCGCCGATGGCGTAAACAAATCGTACATGTCGATGGACGCGGCCACCTTAGACCAACGCTGAATATTCCCCGACCGAAGCAAATCGCGCTCCTGCTCACGGACCTGTTCCTCCTGCAGCACAGCCCAAAGATACAAATCGGTGGCTAAAGACAGCCAAAAAATCAGATTGATAAAATGCCGCTCCGTTAAAAAGCTGGAAAAATTGCCGTCGACCCAGGAAATAAAAGCGCTGGCCGCCAAAGCAATAATCCCAATGGCGCCAAAAAATTCCAAAAAATGTTTGCTGAGGCGCCGGCGCTTGTCTTGAGCGCGGCGTTTTGTTATGCGCGCCGCGTCAAACGTGCCGGAGAAAGTCACTGGGAAAGCTGGTTGGAAAGACTGGTCGGCCATATATAAAAATTTGACGTGACGGCCTAGCCGAACACTATGAACAGCTGATTAATGATCATGATAATAACCAATGGAATGGCAACTAAATAAAAGAGCAAAACCGCGCCAATCAAAATAACGCGGATGGCCAACATCAAAACTTTATAAATGATAATGGCCAGGCGCAAAAAGAAACCCACCAAACGGCCCGAGCGGGTGTAATCGCCGAACAGCGGCTCGGCCAAATGACGGCTGAACAGCGCCAGGCCGGTAGCGCGCAGATCGTAGCGCGCGCGGTTCTTGGCCCAGGTCCAGACCGTGCACAGGCCGCGCGTGTACCACCACGCCGGAAAAGTCAGCAAGTTGAGTTGATAGTTTTCCATGGCAAGTTCACTCTGAATAAAGTATACGAGATTGCCGAACTATCGACAAATAAGCGACGCTCTATATAATAAACCCATGCGGCGGCTTATCAAAAAACTTTTACCGGAGGAATGGCTCCGGTTCATTCGGCCATATTATCACGGTTTGCTGGCCCGGTTGGCAGCCGCGTATTACGGAAATCCCAGCAACAAACTCATCGTCATTGGCGTTACCGGCACCAAAGGCAAAACCACGGCCACCAATCTCATCGCCGCGATTTTAGAACAGGCAGGGCGCCCTACCGGATTTGCCAGCACGGCCAACTTCAAACTAGGGCCGGGAACGGTCCAAGAAGCGCAGCTCAACCCTTACAAAATGAGTACGGTATCGGAGTGGCTGCTACAAAAATGGCTAGCCGCCATGGTACGCAGCGGCGTACGGCACGCTGTTTTAGAGATGACCAGCGAAGGACTATGGCAGAATCGCCATGCCGGCATCAATTTTGACGTTGCGGTTTTTACCAATCTCTCACCCGAGCATTTGGACGCGCACGAAAATTTTGAAAACTATCAAGCAGCCAAGGCTAAACTTTTCAAGACGCTGTCCCGGCACCCGCTTACGCCGGCCAAGCTGGCCATCAATCCTGATTTGAAAAAAACCATCGTGGCCAATCTCGACGACCAATATGGGCAGTATTTTCTCAACTTCAAAGCCGATCAGCACGTCAGTTTTGGCGTGAAACGCACCGACGCCAACTTTGCGGCAACGGACATTAAATATTCTCCGGAAGGGGCAAATTTTGGTCTGCGCGGTTCGGAGTTCAAAATCCAACTCAAAGGCCAGTTCGACGTCTATAATTCTTTAGCCGCCATTGCCGCTGCCGAAGCGCTTGGTATTTCTCTGCAGCAATGCCGGTACGCGCTCGAGCAAGTCGCAGTTGTGCCGGGCCGGGTCGAAGTTATTCAAAGACAGCCATTTAGCATCGTGGTTGATTACGCCCACGAGCCCACGGGTATGGTCCAGCTTTATGAAACTGTTCGCCGCTGGCCGCGCAAGCGCATTATTCACGTGCTCGGCCCCACTGGCGGCGGGCGCGACATCGGCCACAAAGCTCAACTCGGGGCACTCGTTGCCAAACATGCCGACATCATTCTCATTACCACTGATGATCCTTATGATGATGATCCGGGCGCGTTGGCGGAACTGATGGCGGCGGGCGCGCGGCAGCAAGGTAAAGTAATCAACCAAAATCTTTTTATCGAACTGGATCGAAAAAAAGCCATTACCCAGGCCGCGCAGATAGCCCAGTCCAATGATTTGATTTTAATTACCGGCAAAGGCGCAGAGCAAAAAATGGTTTTGGCCCGCGGTAAGATGATTGACTGGGATGATCGGGCTGTGGCGAGGGAAGCGCTCGCTAATCTTTCAAGCCCCCACTAAACTTTGCACAGTAATAATTCTTTCACCCATGATTCTTTACATCGATACCAGCCAATTCAATTCGGTTAAATTCTCTCTAAAAAATGAGGGTAAACTAAAAGGCCGTTTAATTTCAAAAAAATATAAACTTACGGCTGGCGGCAATCATCAAACCGTGGCCTTGCTGGACAAATTTTTGCGCGGGCAAAAAATCAAACCGAATGTCATCACAAAAATAGCCGTTGCCGTTGGCCCCGGTTCGTTCAACGGCATCCGGGTAGGCATAAGCATCGCCCAAGCTCTTGGTCTCGCCTGGAAAATTCCGATCAAAGCTATTCCTTCAAACGAAATCGCCAAATTGTTATCGCCAAAATAACTAATCCCCAGGCCGCCAAAATCGCCGCATCCTTGGCGATTAAAGCAAAACTAAACGGCTGAAGATACACCGCGCGCAGGCCGTCGGCCAAATAAGTGATGGGCAGAATTTTGGCAAACTGCTGCAGCCCATGAGACAATAATTCAACCGGATAAAAAATATTGCCCAGGAAGGTCAGCGGCAGGCCGATCGCGGCGGTAATCGGCGCGGCTGCATCGTAAGTATCGGCAAAACTGGAAATGAGCAGGCCGAGCAGCAAAAATACCGAGCCCCCGAGCAGGACCAAAACCAGCGGCGCAAGAATATTGCCAGCGAATGTAGCATTAAATGCCAGTACGCCGAGCAAGGTTAAAATCAGCACTTGAATGAACATAACCACAATGCGCGCCGCCACCAGGCTCAAAATCAATTCGGTTTTGTTGATGGGCGTGACCATGAAGCGCTTGAGCACGCCGCGCGTCTTCAAATCCACCATCCAGTAAGCCAGGCCGTAAATGCCGCCCTGCATCACGGTCATGGCCACAATACCCGGAAGAACATAATTGGAATATTTCAACTGCCCGCCAAGAAAGCTGCCGATGGGCAAGATGGACAAAGCAATGTAAATGAACGCAGGCATCACGAGCGTCCAAAAAATGCCGCTGCGATTGCGGTAGATTACGCGTAAATTAGTTTTGAACAGTTGCCAGAAGGACATATCGTAGAGATTGTGAATTGCCGAGCCGGCTTGCCACGCAAGCAGCATTTGCACCGAGAGACATATGCGCAACTCTGCTACTTGCGGGCAACCGGCGAGGCAACTTATAACATATTATCGTCCTGGCCGAATTCGCGGCCGGTTAAATCTAAATAAACATCTTCCAACGCCGCGGTCTTAACGGTGAAACCGCTGAAGGGAATCTGCCGCTGGCGCAGCAGATTAACAATGCGCGAAATGGAATCCAGGCTGGTAATTTCCAGAATGACTTTGGGGTAGTTGCTGTAAACTTTTTCAACTTCCGGGATAGCTTGCCAAACATTAGCGTCTACCGCGGCGTCCGTGAAAAAAGACACTTGGGTTGTGTGCGATAAATTATCTATAAGTGTACGCGGATCATCAATCTCCAAAATTTTTCCTTCGTCCATAATGGCCACCCGGTTACAAAGATATTCAGCCTCTTCCATGTAATGCGTGGTCATAACAATGGTGATGCCGCGCGCGTTAATATCCCGGACCAGTTTCCAGACCTCGCGGCGCCCGCGCGGGTCCAGCCCCGTAGTTGGCTCATCCAGAAACAGAATTTCCGGCTCATTCACGAGCGAAGTTGCCAGGGTGAACCGCTGTTTCTGGCCGCCGGACAGATTTTTCACTTGTTCGTGCCGCTTGTCCTGCAGACCGACAAATCCTAACAAGCGGCTAACATCTGCCTGTTTACCGTAGAGCGAGGCGAACAGCTCCAGCAATTCAGCCAAAGTAATATTGGCGAGATATTCGCTGGACTGTAGCTGGACGCCAATGCGTTTTTTGATTTGGGATGTCTCTGCTACCGCGTCCAAACCCAAGACTTTCAAACTTCCTGCCGACGGCTGCTTCAGCCCTTCCAAAATTTCTAGCGTGGTGGTTTTGCCGGCGCCGTTGGGGCCCAGAATGCCGAAAATTTCACCCTGGCGCACGGCAAAAGAAATGCTTTTTACGGCTTCGAGTTGGCTTTGGCCGTTTTTTCTGGCCCGCCGGGGCAGTTTATATGTTTTCCGCAAATCCGTTACCTCAATGACATTGAGCATATGGGTATTATATCAGAAATGAAGCAGCAAAAAATGTTTTCGACAACAAACAGGCAAGCGGATATAATCATCATATATCTAATTTTACTGACAATAATGGAATTTAAACTTGTTACCAACTACCAGCCCGCCGGCGATCAGCCCCAGGCCATTGCCGGGCTCATAAAATCTCTGGAATCCGGGTACCGTTTCCAGACGCTTTTAGGCACTACTGGATCCGGAAAGACTTTCACCATGGCTAATGTCGTGGCCCAAATCCAGAAACCAACGCTGGTTATGTGCCACAACAAAACTTTGGCCGCGCAACTGGCCAGCGAATTCCAGGAATTGTTCCCCCACAACGCCATTCATTATTTCGTATCTTACTACGATTACTATCAGCCCGAGGCCTACATCCCCCGCACCGACACCTACATAGAAAAAGACACGGCCATCAATGAAGAAATAGACCGCCTGCGCAACGCGGCCACGCAGTCACTACTTACGCGCAAAGATGTTTTGATTGTGGCTTCGGTGTCGTGCATTTACGGTTTGGGCAATCCGGCGGATTATTTGCAGTTGTCTCTGGAGATAAAACTCGGGCAAACTCTGAAGCGCGACAGTTTATTGCGCCGCCTCACGGACATGCAATTCCACAGGAATGACTACGACCTCAAGCGCGGCACTTACCGCGTCCAAGGCGACACCATGGAAATCGTCTTGGCCTCGGAAGACACGAAAATCCGGCTGGATTTTTTTGGTGATGCCGTGGAAAAAATTATCCGCATGGATTTGCTGACCGGAGAGGAGTTGGATGAACTTGATGCAATCACAATTTTCCCGGCCAAGCATTTTGTGACGCCGGAAGAGAAAATCCAGGCGGCCATAGATAACATTCGCGAGGAATTGGCACAACGAATCAAAGAATTCAAGCGCCAAGGCAAGGTCTTGGAAGCCGCGCGCATTGAGCAGCGCACGAATTTTGACTTAGAAATGCTCACTAACACGGGCTTCGTGGCCGGCATTGAAAATTATTCGCGGCATTTGGACGGCCGCATCGCCGGTCAGCCGCCTTCAACTCTAATTGATTATTTCCCGGATGATTTTTTATTATTTATTGATGAATCGCACCAGACCGTGCCGCAAATCGGCGCCATGTACGAAGGCGATCGCTCACGCAAAACCACTTTGGTTGATTACGGCTTCCGCTTGCCCAGCGCGCTGGACAATCGTCCCTTAAAATTTGCGGAGTTTGAGAAAAAAATCAACCAGGTGGTTTTTGTATCTGCCACACCCGGTCCGTATGAATTGAAAAAAAGTTTATTGGAAAATGAAAATCTCAAACTGAAAAAATCTCGGAAATCGCCATCTTTGCAGGATCTCAAAAAAATTACCGTAGTTGAGCAGATTAACCGCCCCACCGGCCTGCTTGACCCCACCATTGAAATTCAGCCCATCAAAAATCAGGTTGACCATTTGCTGGAACAGATTCGCGAGCGCGTGGGCCGCCACGAACGCGTCATAGTCACCACGCTATCCAAACGCATGGCCGAGGAGCTCGCCGAGTATGTTCAGGAGGCCGGCGTCAAAGCCCAATATCTGCACTCGGAAGTGGAAACCTTTGACCGCCTGGAAATTTTGCGCGATTTGCGGCTCGGCGTTTACGATGTAGTCATCGGTATTAACTTGCTCCGTGAAGGACTGGACTTGCCCGAAGTTTCTTTGGTCGCCATTTTAGACGCAGACAAAGAAGGTTTCCTGCGCAGCGAAACCTCGTTCATGCAGATCATGGGCCGCGCCGCACGCCACATTAACGGCCATGTCATTATGTATGCCGACCGCATCACTCGCTCAATGAAAGCGGCCAGGGAAGAAACCACGCGCCGCCGGACAATTCAGAGAAATTACAACACTGCGCACAGCATCACGCCGGCATCAATCCAGAAAAAAATCATGGAATCGCGCCTGGCCGGCGGCAAAATCGGCGGCGGGACCGGGGGCGAAGCCCTGCCGAGCGGTGAAGCGCCGCGCGCCGTTAACATCTCCAAAATGGACAAGCAGGAACTCAAATACTATCTGGACGAATTGGATGAACAAATGGATTTGGCCGCCAAAAACCTGGAATTTGAGCTGGCGGGACAATTAAGGGACAAGATTAGCGAGATAAAAAAAATCTCAAAGCTTAAGAAAGCTTAAAAAAGCCCCTTGAGTAACTTTTTTTATTGTCACTTTACTGCAATTAATGCTACAATAATTTAAGTACGGTCACCGCCGTGCCCATGAACCTAAATGTAACAAAAAAATATGGAAGAACAACATTCTTCACATCAGCCGCAGGAGGGCCTTGGCGGCCGCAAATCCGGCAACCCCCTAGCCCAGCTCGAGCATTTTCTCGATGAATATCTCGGCCGCAAAGCGCCGCAGATTCCCGCGGTCTGGCGCCAGCGCCTGGTGACCGCCATTCCCTGGATCCTAATTATCTTTATTCTGTCAGTACCGGCCGTTCTGGTGGTGCTGGGAATCGGCAGCGTCTTTATCCCCGGTGCCATGATGTTCGGCGGCATCGCCGGAAGGTTAGGTTATACCATCAGCATGATAGTGTTCGGCGCCTCGCTCCTGCTGGAGCTGTTCGCCCTGCCTGGACTATTCAAGCACAGTTACGGCGGCTGGCGCTTGCTCTACTACGCCGCGCTGCTCTCATTCGTCAGCAACATTGTTTACTTCTCCATCGGCGGAATTATTGGCGGCATCATAGGATTGTGGATATTGTTCCAGATCAAGAGTTACTATAAATAATTTAATTTGATTAAATGCCCAACACCAAATCCGCGGCCAAGGCCATGCGCCAGTCGCGCCGCCGCCATCTCATCAATGCCAAAACCAAAGCCAAGGTAAAGAACGCGGCCAAACAGGTGAAGAAATTCATTGAATCCGGCCAGGCCACGGAAGCCGTTGAAGCCCTGCGGCTCGCCATGGCTGCATTGGACAAGGCCGTCAAAAAGGGCGTGCTTCATAAAAATACAGCCTCGCGCAAAAAGTCGCGCATGGCCAGGCGCATCGGCAAGCTGAAGAAATAACGGCAGATTAAAGTTAAAAAAGAATTCCCTTAAATGAAAGGGGTTCTTTTTGTATTTACTTATTAACACCTGCATTGCCGACCCTTTTAAAAAACTTGTCGGCCAAACAAGCAATTACATACAAATATATAAACTCTGCGGCCACGGGCACAACGAGCCAGGCGTAACCAAGGGAGTTGGCCAGACCGCTGGGCAAACTCTCGGCCAGATTTATCATAACAATAGCCGGCCAAAATACAATAAATGCCAGCACGCCGATTATGCTCGTAGAATCGCAGCCGAAAGAAAATAAACAATCCAAAATGCGCTGCGCGGTCAGCCAGCCGACCAATACGGCAATAATGAATATCAACCCAAACCACTTCATTCGTCCGCGAGTGGGTTTAAAAAAATTTGTCATTTTTTTGCAATTAAATTAGCTACCAAAGCCACCATCACTTCTTTATTATCCGGTTTACTTTCGGCGATGAGCAATGCAAGCGCGGTTAAAGTATTATCATTAATTAGCCGCTCGCCGCGCTTATTGTAGACGCGATTGTTCTCCACCAGATAAAGCAAAAATAATAGCGAACCGATGCGTTTGTTGCCGTCGGCAAACGGATGGTCTTTGATGACGAAGTACAATAAGTGCGCGCCTTTCTCTTCCAAGCTGGCGTAAAGCGGCTTGCCGGCAAAAGTTTGTTCAATATTTCCTAAAATCGCTTTCAACTTTGACTCAACTTCTTTGCCGAACAACTCGCTGGCCTGTTTATCTTTTATTAATCTCGTCTTGAAGCGTGCAATGGACTTTTTGATGCTGTCATATTCCAAACTATACGGCATGACCTTGGTGGTTTTTTTCAGCGCCAGCGTGCCGGCATCGTAGCGATTGAGCAAAACCCACGTGCTGGCGTACTCGGTAATGATGTTGAATAATTCTTTTTCATAACCCTCAAGTCGGCGATTTTCCACAGCGCTGCGCAATAATTTAATGGCACCATCAAGCTCTTTGAACTTAATGTCTTGCCGCTCTTTCAAGCGCTGCTCATTAATAAGATAGCCCTGCAGGATATAATTCCGCAGCCTCTGCGTGGCCCAGATGCGGAATTGGGTGCCACGCTTGGATTTTACGCGGTAGCCGACGGAGATAATGACGTCGAGATTATAGTAAATAGTTGGCTTATTTGAGCCAATGCTGGAAATACCAGCATTGGCTTGTTTAAGAGTAGTTTTGCCTTTATCTAATTCATTTTCCCTATAAATATGACGAATGTGTTCTGCAACAGTTTTTATGTCTTTTTGAAACAACTCGGCCATTTGTGCGCTAGAAAGCCAAACAGTTTCGTTCTCCATCTTAACTTCAATAGCCGGGCCTTGCGAATCGTTATAAATTACAATTTCACCTTTTGGTTGATTTTTAGAAATTTCTGCCATAAATAAGCTCCTTTCAACTATTCATAATTTCCGAATAGTTCAATTTTAGTCTTGTCCAAACCAATACTGGAAATACCATTATTAGCTTATTGAAGAATAAATTTTTTAAATCGCGAAACGCATTAACTGTTGCGAAATATGCAACGACTGAATTTCGTAGTATGTATAAAAATTGCGCATTGCAATATCCACAACATTCAATAACCGAATAAATCCACTATAACACAATGTCAGTCAAGACATTTTAAACAGAAGTTAAAATCTTTATGAAGAATGGAGATAACTTAGGCGTCGATGCGATGCATCTCCCCCCAATTTTTGCCGGCTTTGGCTTCCACGCCCACGGGTACGGAAAGTTTGATGGCATTTTCCATGAGCGGCTTGAGTTTTTTGGCGTAGTGCTCTACGCGGCTGGTTTTGACCTCAAAAACCAGTTCGTCGTGAACTTGGAGCAGCATGGTAATTTCGGAGCGGGCGGCATCGCGTTGGATATTATGGACGGCGCTACTGGCACTGGCGTCTTTACTGACAGCATGGCCTTGGGTATCATGAGGATCGGCGCGGCCAACAACCCCTTTAACGGAAGCGCTGGACGTTTCCGACTGGCCGTTCAGTTCTTTAATGATATTAATCATGGCGACTTTGATGACATCGGCGGCCAGGGACTGGATGGGAAAGTTCACGGCCTGGCGCTCGGCCGCGGCGCGGACTTGGAAGTTGCTGGCCTTGATTTCCGGGAAGCGGCGGAGGCGGCCGAGTTCGTTGCGTACAAAACCGTCGCGGTGCACGGCCTCTTTGATCTCATCAATATATTTTTTCATGCCCGGGTAGGCAGCAAAATATTTGCCGATAAATTCGCGCGCCGAATGCCGCTCAATCTGGCCAATGCGACTGGACAGCCCGAAGGCCGACAATCCATATAAAATTCCGAAGTTAATCGTTTTCGCGTCGCGGCGCATATCGCCCGTGACTTGTTCGGCTCCTACGCCGAAAACTTCCATGGCCGTGTTAGTATGAATGTCTTCATCGTTCTTGAAAATGCGCATCATATTTTTATCCTGCGAAAGGTGCGCCACAATGCGCAGTTCAATCTGCGAATAATCCAGCGACAGCAGCTCATAACCGCGCTCGGCCACAAAGGCCTTGCGGATCTCCGCGCCAATCCTCTCCCCGCGAATGGGAATGTTCTGCAAATTCGGATCGCTGGAGGACAGCCGCCCGGTCGCAGCCACAGTCTGATTATAACTAGTGTGGATGCGACCAGTGTCGGGGTTGACCAGTTCGGGTAAAGCCAAAATATAAGTGGACTGAAGTTTGCTCAACTCCCGATATTCCAAAATCTTCTCAATTATGGGATGCTGGCCGATCATCTTTTCCAATTCCGCGGCCGCGGTAGACACTCCCGTCTTGGTTTTCTTGTTGTCTACGGAAATCAGGCCGAGGTCGCGGAACAAAATCTCACGCAGCTGAATGGGCGAATTGATGTTGAATTCCTTGCCCGCGTGTTTGTAAATGTCGCGCTCAATGGCGTGCAGGCGCTTTTCTACGGCGCGGCCGAGCTCTTTGAGCAAGTCCGAATCAAGCTTGATGCCGGCGCGCTCCATACCAGCCAAGACCGGCATGAGCGGCATTTCTATCTCATAAAAAATTTTGTCCAACTCGTGCTTTTTGAGTTCCGGCTCAAAACGGTGTTTTAATTGCAAGGCCATGTCCGCGTCCTCGCAGGCGTACCATGACACTTTAGCCGGGTCAACCAAATCCATGGTAATCTGCTTTTTGCCCTTGCCGATGAGCTCATCAATGGGCTGCATTTGATAACCGAGTTCGTTGAACGCCAGCGTATCCAAGTTGTGCTGACGCGTGCCGGCGTTCAACAAATACGAGGCCAGCATGGTGTCAAAGTGCGCGCCGCCCAGGCTAATTCCGGCGTTCTGCAAGACGAGTAAATCGTATTTTATGTTGTGGCCGATTTTTTTGTGGCGCGCGGATTCAAGGAGCCGTTTTAGCGCGGCGCTATTTTCCACGAGCGCGGCCGGAATGTAGAAGGCGCGGCGCGGGGTAGCGCTGACGGAGACGCCCACGAGCTGCGCGCGGATGGCATCGAGCCCGGTGGTTTCCGTGTCTACGGCAAATTCATCGGCTTTATCTAATTTTTTAATAAGGTCTTCGAGTTTGGCCTCGTCATCCACCAATTCATATTTTTCGCCGCCTTTTTTGTGATGATGTGCGGGCTTGGCCGCTTCCGGCACTTCGGCTGGCGCTTCAGCAAATTCAACTTCTTCCGCTAGGTCCTTCCCCGCTTTTATCTTTCCTTTAGATTTTTTTGATGATGCGGCGTCCTTGGGCCCGGCCAGGCCTAAATAATTTTTCGGCAGCTTATTTATCAAACTATGAAATTCCAATTCCTGAAACAGTTTCACGGTCTGGTTCAAATTCTTTTCGGTAAATTCGTATGGTGCAATATCAGCATCAATATCCAAATCACACTTAATCACCGAAAGTTCATAAGATAGCCGCGCATCATCCTCCCCGGCTTTGAGCAGTTCCAGGGTCCGCGGCTTTATCTTTCCTTCAGCTTTTCCTGACTTTATGGCCTCATATAATTTATCTAAACTTCCAAATTCTTTTATCAAATCCGCTGCGCCCTTCTCACCGATCCCCTTCACGCCCTTGATGTTATCCGAGGGGTCGCCGCGCAAGGCCTTAAAATCAATCATCTGCTCGGGCGTCAAACCGTAGCGCTCGCGCACGGCCGCGGCGTCGTACACGGCAATATCCGTAATGCCTTTGCGCAAGGTATAAACTTTTATGGAATGATTAACCAGCTGGAGCGTGTCCAAATCGCCGGTGACAATCATAATCTCTGCTATGTCCGCGACGACTTTATCATCTCCCTTTTCATCCGCCCTTGTAACCAAGGAAGGCCGGGGATGGTATTTTTTGTAAATTTTCTTGGCCAGGGTGCCGAGCACATCATCGGCCTCAAAACCCTGTTCCTCAAAAATAGGAATGTTGAGAGCGCGCGCCACATCGTGCACGCGCGGGATCTGGTCGTAGAGTTCCTGGGCCGCTTTCAGGCGCGTGGCCTTGTACTCCTTGTATTGCTCATGGCGGAAAGTCGGCCCCTCCAAATCAAAGGCGCAGGCAATGTGAGTGGGCTTCAAATCCTTTATGGCACGCAGTAAAATCGTGGTAAAGCCGTAAACCGCGCCTGTTGGCTCGCCGGCCTTGGTGGCCAGGCCGGGAATGGCATGATAGCCGCGATGAATGAGCGCGTTGCCATCAACGAGCATGTAGCGGAGGTGGGGGGTGGAAGCGGCGGTTTTGGGCATAAAAAGACTACAATTACCTATATATTGTAGCCTGTTTTAAGTATCGTCTCGTGTGATGTATTCAACATTTTTTCCGTACTCTAAATGGTTCATTTTGTATGATAAAGCTTAATTTATACCTTATTCTAACATTTTTTCTACAGATTCCAACAACCCCGGAAACTTCACATACCCCGCCTGGGCGTTAAAGTGCCCGGCGCCGGGGATCAAGCTCAAGGCCACGCCCAGCTCCTTGGCCAGCGCCTGTCCGTTGCCCAAGGATACGTACGGATCATTATCGGAATGGAAGACCGTAGTCCGGCCGGCATGGGCCACTATGGTCGGCCAATCAAAGGTAAAGCCGGGGCTGAACGCCGCGTCGCTTGAGAAATTTTTGATGGGTTCGATGCCGACGGGCGTGCCCACGAACACGCTGGCCGCTACCGGTGCCGGCAGCTGCTCCAGCACGCGCAGCAAAAACAAACCGCCCAGACTGTGGCCGATTAAAATGGTGTCCGCGTTGATCTGCGGCCGGTACGGCTCGAGCACTGCCATCCAGGCTACCAGGGACTGCCCCTCGGGCGTGGGAAACTGCGGCACGATTACAATGTACCCCCGCTTTTCAAATTCCGCCTTGGCCCACGGAAACCAATTCTCGCTCGGATGGCCGGCGGTGCCGTGGAAGATGAAGATATTGGATTTTTCGGCGCTCATACCTAAAGTTTAATACAACTGCACATACATTCCAATCTTAATAAAAGTTACTATACCCCCTATTCACGAAAAATTACTCGATACGCTTGTATCCATATAGAATGAGTCTGGTTTACAACTTTATTTCGGCATCATTATTAAAAGTTGTAAACTAGACTGTAAACTGTCCAAAAAAACGCCTCACGGGCGATTTTGTTATTTTTTTGCGATACGCTTATGACTACAACAATGACTATGGGCAAGACTGTAAAAGTGCTGATGTTAGTGCGCCAACATCATTGAGCGCCAGCCGCTATGGTCATGGTGTTCCCATACACGGGCAAAGCTGAAACCGCGGTGTCAGGCTGGGTGGTTAGGCCGGCAACGCCAAGGACAGATTCGCCGCCTGCCGCATCCGGCCGCACATCAGCTTTAATTAATAAAACCGTGGCGCTTCCCGCGGGAATGGTAATGCCAGCGCCAAGACTTATGCGGACTTGGCCCGACAAAGCATCAACCGAGGCGCTACCCAGTAAAGTATCGCCCGAATAAATTTTTATCTGGCTAAAATTAGCTTGCGGGGCAACTACATTGGAGCCGGCCGCATTAAAAATAGTCGCGCCGGAACCGGCCGCATTGGCGGAAGCTACGGTCTTAACAGAAATCAACAAAGATTTTAGGGTTATGTCCGATTGTTCCGAAGCCGCGGCTTTGATGGCCGCAAAAACCGCGTCGGTCTGCCCGGCCGCAACGCGGCGGGAAGCCGGACTGGACGCATCCAGCGCCAGCGCCACTAAATCCGCCGGCGCAGACAGGCCGCGCAGATCAGTTACAATTATGGCATGCGTCGCGGGTGCCGAAAACTGCTCGCTGGAAGCGAATGCGGCTTTGCCCGTTATGGTAAACTTGCCGATTTGAGCGTAGCTATGAGTGAGATTGAGCTTGCTCGCGGCAGTAGAAACCGTATCTGCCACAGGACTGCCATCGCCCCAATCAATCGCATAACGGATAGCCGTTGCGCCCGCGCCCGGGGCATCAAACACAAAACCATTGTCCTGGCCTTGCGTGACTTGGGTAGGCCCTTCAATACTCGGACCGGCAGTTAAAAATGCGCCGTCAAGCGCCGCGGCCGGAATATTAACTAATGCATTTTGATAAGCCGTCAAAAGTATGCTTCCTCCAAGACCGGCAACAAACATGGTAATGCCCGCGGTCAGCCAAACATTCGCCCGCGCTTTGGTCACATAAGCAAAACGCGATTTCAGCGCGTGCTGGACTATCTCCACACTCTCATCTATCGGCCGCTGTGAAGGTTGAACTGTTGGCATAATTTTGGTTAACTATATATAAAGAAATGATTCACGGATCTCATTTTAAAATCAACTCACATTATCATTATAGCCCTTGTAACCGACGGAAGTAAAACAGCGCGAATTCCCCCGGATGAGGATTGAATAAGCCGTGCCGGCGGGATTTTAATAGCCTGCGCTGCCGGCCAGGCCCACGGCGAACGGCGCGCTTTGCCCGCTGGCGGAATGGTCGGACGCCGTAATGATCACGCGCGTGGCATCATCAGAAGTTATGAGACCGCCGATGCCGCCCGCCGTGGAGAGATTATTAGAAGCGCTTACGCTCCAGGTCCAGTTGACTACTCCGTTGACTATATAAAGCCAATCTTGGGGGATGCGTTTGGCAATGTAAGACAGGCCGCCGAGGCCGTTTGAGTTCGGGCCGCTGAAGTCGTTTGCTTTCTGATAGATGGCAATGTCAATGGGACCCGCCAACGAAACCAACGCCTTCCACTTAATCGCATAATCGATCCCGAATGCCAGGCGCTCGCCGGCCGAAGGCGCGATGATTTGAAATGCCTGGGACGGGGCAGTAACGCTAAACGCGCCGCTCTGCGCCACCGCAACGCCCCCGCCGTCAATGGCCTGAACCGCGTAATCATTGCCGGCCGGCACATCGGGCACAACCCATTCAAATACGCCCTGGTTGCCGAATGACTGCGCATGGGCCGGTACATACCTGGAGCCTTCCATATGACCCAATTCAAATTTCCCGGCCACGCTAGCCGCATTTCCGGGATAAAGTTGGCCGCCCTTGAGCAGGCGCAAATAAATGCCGTTTTTAAAATCCTCTTTGTTCCAGCTGATGGTTTGGATGGAACCCTGGGGCCACTGGTCCCCGGTTTTCGGCGCGTTTAGGGCCGGCAAAGAAGTCTGGGTTGCCGGGGTCGGGTCGGATGGAACGGGCGGGCTTGGCGGGATGGTTGGGTCGGGCGGGGCAACCGAAGATGGAATAGTCTCGACAGGAGCAGGCAGTGTGATATGAGGCGACAAAAGCGATCCTAAAGTCAACTTTTTAAACCGATTATTGTACCTTATCCCAAGTTGTTTGGCTTCACTTTGGTTGTACGGCGAACTTTTGTCCGGCGAACCTAAGAGTGCGGCCGCCATCACCAAAACATAAACTGCCGCGATAGCCAAAACGATTGTAGAAGTAAGCCAGATATTGGCCTTGCGCTTGCGCAACGCCGCGAAGCGGGTGAAGATCTTGGCGGTATGAAATTTCATATTTAATCGGCTCTGCTCAAATGTTTGCTCCGGCGTGAACTAAGCATGGCGTGTACCCAATTCTTTTATCATCAATTAGTCTGAATGCTGCCGGGAGTGTCACCGTTATTATCAAGCTCGAAATTGCCGAGATTTAGATTGGGGGAGCCGGCACCTGACAGCTTCATATCGCTTAAACTATTAACATTCAGCCCACTAATGCCAAAGGATTGAAAGATATCATCTCCGCGACCATAACGACTACTAGAAGGACCAGCACTTGCGAAGTTTTCATTAATATTGGCATCGCCAAAAAACTGAAGGTCAACCGATTGACCCACAGATAACGATACTGGCTTTGTAAGGACTATGATCTTTTGCATGGTATCCCCGATAATTTCACCGTTTAGTTTGACTCGTACCTGGGGGATACTACTGATGCCGCTTGGTTCTATCAAAATACTTCTTATTGTTTCTGGGGTTTCGCCTACATTGATGACTCTAAGAATACCCAAAGGAATATTATTGCCTATTTTGTAAGTAGGATAGCCACCAACGCGAGTGCTACTTTTCTCATTAGGTTGGTTTGGGGCAAGTTTTGCGATCAGCTGCGGACCAGCCAACTTTGGAGTAGCCGTCGTGGCATGTGAAACAGGGTCTATACCATCGGCTTGCGTAACCACTCTCATTTGCCAATGGCTTTCCGCGCTACAGCGGCCATCCAAAGGACCAGGTTGGAAACTGCCGGGGTTTCTAATGTTCACTCCTGGACCAGTAGGCATCGGGAATCTGCCATAACAAGCCTTGGCGGTTACGGAATATACACCAGGATTGGCATAACTGTGACTGTCTCTCGGTATAGAAGCCTCGCCAGCCGTTATACCATTCTCGCTAGAGAGATTCCCATAATCAGTCGTCTGTTTGCCATCACCCCAATCAACAATATATAGCATCCTTATAGGAAGAGCATTTACTATATCACGCGGGCAGTTAAGAATAGGGGGATTATTTGTGATAGTGCTAAGCGCCTGCTGACAGTTCTGAACCCGAGCGTTTAACTGGTCATAATCTCTCCCTGTATTTGGGTAAAAAAATGCCGCGTGACTCTTACCCTGAATAGCCCAGAGCCAGACTGCGGGAACATTGCCGAACTTGTCAAAGGGCCTAATAAGTGGTGCGCTCGGTCCCTGATCCTGCTTGGTAAAAATAGACGGGTCGTCCACTACGATATTTACAACGGACGGGTCTGTAGCTTGCCCGACCGGAGGATTTTGGAGAATCCCCGAACCGGAAGGGTCGGTAACCACTGCGGCCGGGGGACTTTGTGGAGTCGTGGGGGAAAGCAGACTGGCTAATAAACCCCACCGGTCGCGCTGCGTCAGTTTCTCGATTCGAGCGTTATAGTAGTCCTTTATGCTGGCATCGGCCACCGGCGAAGAAACTTGGCTATTGGTCAGCCCCACCAGCTGAATCATAATGTATACCACTATAAGAAACATGACTAAAATAGTCACCGACCAGATGTTGGCTCTGCGGTGGGCAATGCGCCGGAACAGTTTAGCCGCGCTTGCCAGCGGCCGTGAAGATGAAGATGATGAAAACCAATGATCCTTTTTCATATAGTAATTTTAGTTTTTTATTTAGCTGCTTTTTATTTAATCTTTATATAATTATAGCACAAAATAAAGATTTTGGCAAGCGCGGCAAAAGCAGTGAGCAGTTACCGTAAAAATTGGCAAAAAAACTGGCGACGCTTTACCTCAATAATCACTCCCCTGATCATAAAGTTGATATTCATCCTGGGTACTGCCGAGAAAATAATTTGGGTCCACCACATAAACAATCCCGATAATAAATCCGATAACGAACAAGACAATGGCCACCACCAGCCAGACATTGGCCCGGGCCTTGGTGACCAAAGAAAAATGAGATTGGAATTGCTCATGCACCTCCTCAACATTTTCGTCAATGACACGATGGGGATGGTCGACAATGCCTTGGTCTTTTAAATTGGTTTTCGAAAACAATTTGATCAGATCGCTCCGGGAGATAATCCCGACCATGTTGCCTTGCTTGTCAGTTACCGGAATTGGGTTGACCCGTTTGGTGGCAAAGAGCTGGGCCAGTTCTTCCAGCGATGCGTCCGGCGAAACCGTGATGACCTTTTTGTTCATGATATCACGGGCCTTGGCATTGATGATTTTCTGGGCCTGGGGCGGGAGCCGTTTTTTATCGCCCGAAACAAAATCCAGATCGGTCAGCAATTTAATGTATGTCGGCAGGTATAAATTCGAGTCACTGGTAATGAAATCACGTTCAGCGATAAGTCCGGCGACTTTTTTGCCGTCTGCCACCGGCACCCCGGTAAAATGAAATTTTTCTAAAATTTCCGCGACTTCGTGAATGGGAGTCTCAAGCGTGACAGAAATGATCTTGGTTGTCATCAAATCTTTAACTTTCATAAATCAAAATTTTATTTTAATTTTCGTTGACGATTGAAAACTGGCTGTTGTAAGATGATTTGCCTTGGCCGCGAAAACTAGGTTGCTGGTTTTCTCCGCTTGAGCGAACCGGCTCGGCAACTGAAATAGTTTGCTTAGGCAAAAGGCAAATGATCATAAGAAAATAGTTAATAAAAGTATAACAAACCATTATTCCCCCGTCACCCGAAAAACTTCCTCCACGTCGGTAATGCCTTCCAGCGCCTTGAGTAAACCGTCCTGCACCATAGTGGCCATGCCTTCCTTGATTGCCAATTGCTTCAACTGGACTCCGGATGATTCCTTTAAAATCAGTTCCCTAACCTCATCGGTCACGGGCAGGACTTCGTAAACGCCGATGCGGCCGCGGTAGCCGAGGTTGTGGCATTGGCTACAGCCGCGGGAACGATAAAACTGCAGCTGTCCGGGAACGGCGGCTCCAGCGCCGACGGGAATTTGCTTGAGCACATCTTCTACGCGCGCCAGTAAAGCCGCCGGAAGTTTAGCGGCTTCTTTGCAGTCCGGACACAGCTTGCGCACCAGGCGCTGGGCAATTACGGCATTGAGGGCCGGGGCAATCACGAAAGGCTTAACGCCCATGGAAATTAGGCGCGGGATTGCGCCGGCCGCGTCATTCGTGTGCAAGGTCGAAAGCACGAGGTGGCCGGTCAGAGAAGCCTGCAGGGCCGTTTCCGCAGTTTCCTGATCGCGGATCTCCCCGACCATGACGATATCAGGGTCCTGGCGCAGAATGGCGCGCAGGCCTTTGGCGAAGTTGAAATCCACGTTATGATCTATTGGCGTTTGTGAAATTCCTTCCAGCTTATATTCCACCGGGTCCTCGAGAGTAATAACTTTCACGCCGGGTTTGTTAAGTTCGTTCAAAAAAGCGTAGAGCGTGGTGGTCTTGCCGCTGCCCGTGGGGCCGGTAGTAATAACCATGCCGTTGGGCTGGCCAAGAATGTGTTCGATGTGTTCGTAGGCCTTGCCGCGCAAGCCCAGTTCATTAAGTTTGAGGTTTATGGCGCCGATTCCCAACAGCCGCAAGACAATGCCCTCGCCATAAGCCGACGGCAAGGTCGAAACGCGGACATCGACCGGTTCATTCTGGACGAAAAAAGTCATGCGCCCATCCTGCGGCATATTTTCCACGTTGAGTTTGAGTTTAGATAAAATTTTTATTCTTGCGGTTAGGGTGCGCTGAAGTTTTTTGGAAATATGGAGCATATCCTGGAGAACTCCATCGAGGCGAAAACGCAATTTCACAAAATTTTCTTCCGGCTCAAGGTGGATGTCCGAAGCCGCGAGCGCAACAGCCGAAGCGTAAATATTGTTAATAAGTTCACTCGTAGTCATTGCTTCCTGCGCCTGCCCGGAGTTCATTTTGGCAAAAAACTCATCGGGATTGATAGGCTTACTGATTTTAACCGCGCTTTCGTGCTCGGGCTTGAGCACTAAAACTTTGGCGTAAAGGTGCAAGGCGTGCTCCAGACTGGCCGGCGAAATTAGGTGCAAAGTAACTGTATATTTTTGCTGGAGTTCTTTGATTTTTTCTTTAAGCAGCGCGTTGCCCGGCTCGACCGCGGCAATCCGCAGGTCGTGATGCTCGCGAAAAAAAGGCACGGCCTGAAATTGCCGCGCTTCCTGCTCTGTAAAAAGTCCGAGGACGGTTAAATCGATGGGAAAGCCGCGAAGGTTGATATAGGGCAAATGAAGCAGGTTGGCCTGTTTGCCGATTTCCTGCTCGCGGATGTGCTCTTTTTCTTCCTCCAGCGCGCGGTGAAGGTCTGCCGGCGATGTCGCCAAAAAACTTTTATTCATTTTATAAGCTCTTTTTGGTTTCTTTTAAATACTGTTGTGCCGCTCTATAATTACAGTGCCGCTCTATAATATCGTGAGATGCGGGCCATTCTATAATAATAGTATACCAGCAGGCAGACAGATAACAAAATAGATGAAATTGTTGCTTTTGGCTACGTCGCGCTCTGAACCATTGCCTTAAGCAAGGCGGCTCCGGCCTCGGCCAACGTGGTCCCGGGCAGGTCAACTGACACGAACTGATGCGCGCCACGCAGGGATTGGGCCGGCTGAGGCTGCTGCCCTCCCGAGAGTTCCTGGGCCAAGCGGCTCAAAGAAATGTGCGGGGGTGCGGCAATAAGAATGCGTACGCCTTTGTCGGGCGCGCCAACATCAACCCCAGCCCCAGCGGCTCCGCCGCCGGAACCTGCCGCGCCGGCAGCCGTACCTCCGGACTGACCGTCGCCTATCTCCCCCATTACCGCCAAAACTTGATAGCCGCTGACGTTGTCGATGAACTCGCGCAGCACGGCCGTCAGCTGCTCCGGGCCGCTCTGGGCCCGGGCGAAGTCATCAGAACTTAAAATCGTATAAAGCAGAGAGTGGGCTTCGTCGGTTTGCAAACGCGCCAAGGCGCGACCCCACAGTTTCAATAAAGAAAAATCTTTGGTCTTATACAAGCTGACAATAATATCCTGCTGCCGGGCGCCGCGCTGAATGAGATCGGCCGCGACCGTCAAAGTCTGCGGCGTAGTCTGCGGCTGCTGAAAACTGTGCGTTTTGGCGATGATGCCGGCCAAAAAACAGGTGGCCACATCTCCGCCAATCTCCTGGCCCAATTCATTCGCGCCTAACGTGACCGCCAGAAATTCGGCCAAGGAGCTGACAGTCACATCAACCAAATTGATCGTACCAAAATATTCATTATCCGGCTTTATATCAATATTGATCTTGGGTAAACCAAAAAATAACTCGGCGTGGTTCTGATACAGCGCGCCGAGATCGTCCAAAGAAGCCGCCCCGAGAGTGATAATCAGATCATACTGCCCATTGCGATTGGCAACGGTCACATCCTCGGGTACAAAACTGCCCTGCTTGGCCTTGAGAAAAATTTCAAACTTGTCCGCGTCGGTCTGATAGCTCAACTCGTCGAGTGTACGGTCGCGGGTGTCAACTGTAACTACCAACTGTTTGCCGCTGGATAATTCAGGAATGATGACGGGGGGTTCGGGCAAAAAGTCCCAGCGCACTGAAGGCACCTGGCCGCTGCCGGCCAAAACCGCCTGCTTCCCAAGCTGCCGCAAAAACATGCTCAAACCCAAACCACTGGTAACCGCATCAACACTAAAATGCTGGGGCAGGGCGATAATGATGGACTTGGCCTTTTTTATCGAATCAAAAAATTGTTGGGTAATTGAAAGTTCCATAAACGTGATTTCATACTATAGCGAAGTTTACTTAATCGGTCAATCCCGCTAGAATATACTATGTGCAAGCTTATAAAAGTGAAGCTGTCCGGAGCGGCGGCCGCTGGCCGATCCATGGCTCAAATCTTGCGCGGCGGCGAAATTTTAGCTCTCACAGGGCCGCTCGGCGCGGGCAAAACCACCTTTACTCAAGCGCTGGGTCGGGCCCTGGGCGTTCGGCGCCGGATTGCCAGTCCTACGTTTATCTTGTTGCAAAAATTTTCTGCCCGGCTCCCTGAAAAAACCAAAGCCGGAAGCAAAACCAGAGCTAAACCGCCCAAACGCATAACTTTATATCATCTCGACCTCTACCGCACCCACGGCTGGCGCGAGGTGGAAACCTTGGGCCTAACTGAACTATGGGGCAAGCCCGACACCGTAACCGTAATCGAATGGGCCAATAAAATCCGATCCAAGCTCCCGGCCTGTACCTCCTACATATATTTTAGTTATGATAAAAACTAATCAATACTATCAAAAATATCTTCTGACCGGATCAATCGTCGCGTGTGCAATGATTGCCGGCTTTGGCTTGAATCACGGTTCGGCCCGAGCCGCCGCCGCTGATTTGGTTATAGAAAATAACACTTCGCGCTTTACGCTTGACAGCGCACTGGCGCAATCTTGGGCCAAACGCGTCAATTTGCCCGCCCGCAGCATCATCGAACAGACCACGCCAACTCTGGAGCAGCTGAAACAAATTTACTTAGCAGGCAGCAGCCCGGCTCAAACGCCAGAGCAAGTTGTTTATTATCACGATCCGGAGCGCGTCTATGACTGGGCGTCTGCGCTGGCGTCTAACCTCGCGGCCACGCCCCAGGAACCTGCTCTGAAAATTGTGGGCTCCCGGGCCGTAACTTTCCAGCCGCCCATGCCGGGCCAAGTCCTCGACGCCCGCCAGACCGCGCTCAATATTTTGGCGGCGCTGAAAGCCAAGAGCATCACGGCCGCGCTGGCCGTGCGCTCCACGCCGCCGAAAACCACGCTCGGCGCGCTCAACAATCTCGGGATTAAGGAACTAATCGGCCGAGGCGAATCAAATTTTAAGGGCAGTCCGAGAAATCGCATTCACAACATTAAAGCCGGGATAGAAAAACTCAAGGGAACCATAATTAAACCCGGAGAAGAGTTCAGTTTCAATAAAAACATTTGTCCGGTGGATAAATCCGGCGGCTATTTGCCCGAGCTGGTTATTTTAGCCACCGGCACCACGCCTGAATACGGCGGCGGCTTGTGCCAAGTTTCATCAACCCTGTTTCGGGCTGTTATTAATTCCGGTTTGCCTGTGACCCAGCGTAGGAATCATTCCTATGCCGTCCAGTATTATGCGCCGCAGGGCAGCGATGCCACCACCTATTGCGGCGGCATTGACCTGAAATTCAGAAACGACACTCCCAGCACGATTCTAGTCTGGCCTTACATAAAGGACGAGGCCATGTTGGTGTTTGATTTTTACGGCACCAAAGACGGCCGGGAAATTGTTGTCGAAAAGCCGGTCCAATATGACCGCAAAGTCGACGGTTCGATGAAGGCCTACTGGAACCGCACCGTAACTCTGGCCAACGGCGAAAGGCGGAAGGATTCATTCCAATCCACTTATCGTTCGCCGGCGCTCTTCCATAAGCCGGAAACTCCTCCGACACCGCCTGCGCCGACAACGCCGCCCGTGGCGCCCACCCCTTCAACTTAAAAACTATTATTAATTACCATCTATGAATATCTCCATTCAAAAAACCGCGGCCCTGCCGAAAACCAAAATCCTTGATCTGCTCATCATTCCCGTGGTGCGCAAACGCCTGCCCAAATCCCTGGCCCGGCTTAAAAATCTGAATCTCGTCATGCTAAAACACCATCTGGAACTTGATGACCTTAAAGCCAAGCCGGGTTCCTACGTCATTTTTTATCCCGGCTTGAGCGAAGGCGTGCCGGCACGGCGCGTGGCTCTGGTCGAGATGGGCGGGGACAAGCCCGCGCAAACCGAATTGGAAGAAACTTTCAAAAACCTGGCCGGGGTGTTGCGCAAAGCAAAAACCACCGGCATGGTCCTTTCGCCGGGCAGCGAAAAATTCGTGGCCAGCTGGCTGATTGTCGTCTTGTACCGGCTACTCTACGAATTTCATGAACACCGCTCGAAAGTTGAAGACGACGAAAAAAACAAACTGGACGAGCTGATTTTGTTTTCCGACAGCGACTTAAAACGCGAAGTGGCCAAGGCGCAAATCGTGGGCGAGGCGGTGTGGCTGGTTCGCAATCTGGCCAACCACCCGGCTAATGTCATGACACCCAAATTCCTGGCCGGCGTGGCGCAAACACAGGGCAGGCAGCATGGCTTTGGCGTTAAAATCCTTGGCGAAAAAGACATGGAGAAACTCGGTATGGGCGGAATCTTAGGCGTGTCGCGCGGATCGGATGAAGAGGCTCAACTCATTGTGCTCGATTACCATCCCAAGGGCAAAAAATCGGCCGGCAAAAAATCTGTGGGGCTGGTAGGCAAAGGCGTTACCTTTGACAGTGGCGGCATTTCGATCAAGCCGTCAAAAGACATGCATGAAATGAAATTCGATATGGCCGGCGGTGCCACGGTTTTAGCTCTGGTGCAAATTGCCAGCCGGCTCAAATTGCCGTTCCGCATCATTGGCGCCATTGCCGCCACGGAAAATTTACCCTCGGGCAAGGCTATTAAGCCGGGCGATGTGGTCAAAACTTATTCAGGAAAAACTGTAGAGGTGATAAACACCGATGCCGAGGGCCGGATAGTCCTTAGCGATGCTTTAACTTATGTCCAGCGCAATTATCATCCTCAATTGATTATTGATTTAGCCACTCTGACCGGAGCAATCATCGTGGCGCTGGGCAATAAAATCACCGGCGCCTTCGGCAACAGCGAAAAATTCAACCAGCAGCTTTTGGCCGCCAGCCGGCAGGCCGGGGAGCCCATTCACTTTATGCCCTTGTTCCCTAAATATGCCGAGGACCTGAAAAGCAAAATCGCCGATATGGCCAACATCGGTAAGCAACGGGTGGACGCCACAATCGGCGCGCTGTTCATCAAAGAATTTATCGAAGATAATACGCCATGGATCCATCTTGATATTGCCGGCACGGCCTCGGACCCGGATGGCGCCACAGGCGTAATGATTGCCACGCTGGCGAAGTTTTTGGAGCGGATTAAATTTTAACATTATGCCTAGGCCGGAAAATATCATATATCTAATCCATGGCTATCAAAACTACAAAAGCCGCTGCGCTTGCCGCCGAGCCGGACAGCCAGGATGAAATCATTCTGGACAAGACTTTGCGTCCCACTGAACTTGAGGAATTTGTGGGACAGGAATCCTTGAAGGCGAATTTAGCCATTGTCATGAAAGCGGCGCGCGGCCGCAAGGAATTGCTGGAGCACATTCTTTTGTACGGGCCGCCGGGTTTGGGCAAAACCACTTTGGCCCTCATCATTGGCCGCGAGATGGGCGCCAACGTACGCACCACTTCCGGGCCGGCCATTGAGCGGGCTGGAGATTTGGCCTCGCTCCTCACTAATTTGAACGAAGGCGACATCTTATTTATAGATGAGATGCACCGGCTCAATAAAGTGGTGGAAGAAGTCTTGTATCCGGCCATGGAAGACGGGGTGCTCGACATTATTTTGGGCAAGGGGCCGGGTGCGCGCGGCATCCGCATGGACCTGCCCAAGTTCACCTTGATTGGCGCGACCACGCGCGTGGGTCTCCTGTCCGCCCCGCTACGCGACCGCTTCGGCATCACTTATCATCTTGACTACTATGAACCCGAAGAATTGCAGCGCATTGTCAAACGCTCGGCCAACCTGCTTAAAATTAAAATCGATGATCAAGCCGGCCTGGAATTGGCCAAGCGCAGCCGGTTCACGCCGCGCATTGCCAACCGGCTGCTCAAACGCGTGCGCGACTTTGCCCAGGTTGGACGCCATGCTACAATTAGCATGCCATTGGCCGTTGAGGCGCTGCAGCAGCTCGGCATCGACACGTTCGGACTGGATAAGCATGACCGCCAGATGCTGGAAATTCTCGTGGACAAATTCAGCGGCGGGCCGGTGGGATTGAATACGCTGGCCGCGGCCACCGGAGAAGAAATGGATACCATCAATGATGTCTATGAACCATTTCTCATCCGCCTCGGCCTGCTCGCGCGAACACCGAAAGGGCGGCAGGCCACGGAATTGACTTACCGCCACCTCGGCAAAATTCCGCCGACAAGAGCAAGCCAATCAACCATGTTGTAGCCCATATGGACAGCACAGAACTTACCCGCATCGTAGTCACAATAATTTATTATATTTTATTAATCCCGCTCGCCGTATTAAGCGCTTTTGGGATTTATATTTTTATCCGCTATGGCAAAACTCAAGGCCTTGCGCTTATTACCAGCGCTCTCTATATTGTAATTTTTCTTGTCTTGCTTTTCTCCTCTTATAATTCTCTCCAAACCCTTTAAGCGACCCCAACATGCGCAGACTTTTTCCCAGCCAAATGCCGGAAGAAAAGATCTATATTGTGGTGCGCGAGCATTGGGTCTTGCTGGCGCTAAAGCTATTAATTTGGCTTATTTTTTTACTCATCCCTATATTATTTTACCTTTTTGCGCCGGCCTCGGCTCCGGTGTTATTTGAAGGCCAACTCGGAATCATCACCAAAATTTTTACCGAAGTTTATCTGATTTTTCTGTTGCTCAGCCTATTTTTAATTTTCATTTTATACTATCTTAATATCCACATCATTACCAATTTAAGAATTGTTGATGTGGATCAAGACGGAATATTTAGCCACGCAGTGTCAGAATTGCACATCGACAAAATTGAAGACGTAACCAGTCACACTAAAGGGGTGCTGGGCACTCTGTTCGACTTTGGTTTTGTCCTGATTCAAACCGCCGGCGCCACCGAGCGTTTTGATTTTGAAAACGTGCCTCACCCCGGCCAACTGGAAAAACTGATTTTGGATCTTTACGAACAGCGGGCTGGGCCGGGCCAGGGGTTGCGGCAAGTTGGCCGCGCTCCCGTTGCTCAGACGGAGCAACCAACCCCACCCTCCTCCCAACAGGTCCCGCCCCCAGCGCAACCAAACCCATGAACGTACTCGTAGTCGCGGGTGGCACCGGCACCCGGCTGTGGCCGGCCAGCCGGCAGTCGCGGCCAAAACAGCTTCTTAAACTGATCGGCAAAAAAACGCTCCTGCAAAATACCTATGGGCGTTTTTCCGGCTGGGCCAAGCCGTCAGAAATTTTTGTGGCCACGACCCAAGCTTACGCTCCGATGATAAAGAAGCAGCTCCCAAAAATCCCCGAGCACAATTTTTCGATTGAGCCGCTTGTGCGCGACCGCGGGCCGGCCATTGGTTTGGCCGCGCTGATTATGGAACACTACCGCCCCAACTCGGTCTTCGTGGCGGCGTGGAGCGACCATTACATCAATCCGGTTTCAAAATACTTAACAACTTTGCGGCGCGCCGAGCGCTATCTCGAGCAGCATCCCGAAGCCACTCTGCAAATCGGGGTTAAGCCGACTTTCCCGCACGCGGGCATGGGCTACATCCAGCAAGGCCGTAAAATTTCCAACCGCCAAGGCTTGGCTCTTTATCAGGTGAAGTCATTCAAAGAAAAACCGAATATTGCCGTAGCCCAACGCTTCCTGGACAAAGGTAACTACCTCTGGAACACCGGGATATTTATGTGGAATGCGCGCACGCTATTATCCCTCTACCAAAAACATTTACCGAAAATTTATAATTTATTGATGAAAATCAAACCGGCGCTGGGCACGCGGCGGCAACAGGCGGTCATTAACCGCTGGTACCGGCTTATGCCGCAGCAGGACATCGAGGCCAATCTCATCGAAAAACTTCGCGGGGATCACGCCGTGATTGCCGCTGGTTTCGAGTGGGCCGATATCGGCAGCTGGAAAATCGTGAAAGACATGCAATCGAAGCCGCGCGAAAATGTCAGCCGCGGTCTGCACCTTGACCACCGCTCGCAAGGGAGCATGGTCTATAATTACCATGACAAACAATTTGTGGCCACTCTTGGTCTGAATAACATTATTGTGGTGGTAACGCCGCAGGCCGTCCTGGTGGCGAATAAAAATGAGGCGGAAGAGCTTAAACAATTGGTAAAGAACTTAAAACAGCGGCCCGGTTTTAAAAAATTTCTCTGATTAAACCGCATAAAAAAATATTAAAACCCCCGGCGCAAAACCGGGGGATTTTCAAACAGTGCAATTACTCAAACTACATCGCTACCGGGGTCATAGCTCCGCCCTTGCGCATAGAGGCATAAAGCGCCCACGCACCGACAACGAGGTGCAAGAGAGTGTCAGCAGGGTTTTCCAAATTCGCGCCCAAGAAGTTGCCCGATATGAATAAACTATATAGTCCAACAAGCACGCCAATTATTCCAAGCACCAGCACCAAGGTTTTTTGCGAGGCGGCAGGAAGAGTGTAAGCGGCAATGAGTCCGACAACACCGATAATAAGATGGGCCCAATTTTCTCCGTTATCAAACCACCAGGTCTCGCCGAAGATGCTGGTATCGGCAGTCGGCCCCAGAACGTTGATAAAGCCCAAGATGCCAACCACGACTAAAACTATACCGCCAATGGTCAAAAATTGTTTAGGATTCACTAATTTCACCCCCTCTCCGGGGAAAGATGGATAATTACTTTAGCCACAATTTCGCCTTAAGGATAACAAAAACGCCGCTACTAAGGTAGCGGCGCTGTGGATAATCTCCTCCCGGGTTTTTCTCCCTTATTAAAGGCCAAAACCCTCTTCCTGAACCGAGGGAGTCAAAGTAACGTGCTGGCCGCTCATTTCCAGCGGGGAGGTTGTGGTAATTAACGTCTGAAACTTACCGCTTAAGTACTTAAGCAAAAAAGTGCGGCGGGTTTCATCCAATTCGGACAAGACATCGTCCAACAGCAGGATCGGCTTTTCTCCGTCCCGGCTTAAATATTCCAGCTCCAGAATCTTGAGAGCCAAAATCTGGCTGCGCAGCTCGCCGCGGGAGGAAAACGGGGACAAATATACGCCGTCGCTTTGCAGGAAAAAATCATCGCGGTGCGGGCCAACCAAACTAGTGCCCGAGGCCAGTTCTTTGGCCCGATACTGCCCCAGCGCCGCCTTCAGATGTTCGGCAATTTCCGCGGCGCTCCCGCCGGCCGATCCTTGATAAAATACTTCCACGGGCCGGTGAAAACCGGAAATCGCCGTATAAATTTCGGCCACATGCTGGTTTAAAAAATTGATAAACTGCCGGCGCTCCCAAATAATCCGGCTGCCGGCTTCTACCAGCTGGTCATTCCAAGAGTCCAGCAGCGGCGGCTGCGCCGCGCCGGTTTGAACGTCGCCCAGCAAGCGATTTTTCTGCCCGATAATTTTTTTATATTGGGCAATGTCGTCCAGATAGACCGGGCTTTTCTGCGACAGAACCATATTTAAATACTTGCGGCGCACTTCGGGGGCACGCGCGAACATATCCACGTCGCTGGGCTCGAAAATCACTACGCTCATAAATCCTTGGGCTTCTTTGCGTTTCTTGCGTACGCCGTCGATTTTGAAATTAGCATAGATTTTATCGCGGTTTTCCAAATAAACCTCCAGCAAGTGTTCGGCGCCACCTTTTTCCATCACGACCTTAATTTCCGCAGCGCCGGTTCCGCGCAAAAAAATAAATTCCGCGTCGTCCCGGAATGACTTGAAGAGCGAAGCAAAGTATACCGATTCCAGGAGATTGGTCTTCCCCACGGCGTTTGGCCCGGAAAACACCACCATGTCATGGGTGATTTTCAAATTAAGATCGGGGTAGTTGCGGAAGTTTTTAATTTCGAGGTTTTTGAGCCGCATCTAAAAAATTATTTAGGCTTTGATCGGCATAACAAGATACAGATAATCTGTCTGGCCCTGCGGGGTAAACACCACCGCCACTTCATCGTTAACGACTTTAATAATTACCTGTTCGCTGGTCAACGCATTGAGGGCATCCAAAACATAGCGGTAGTTGAGCAGCACCGATCCTTCGGGGCCGTCAATCTGCGCGGAAACTTCCACCGTGCTTTCCCCCACGTCATGTGAAGCGGCAGCCACGCGCACCTGCTGGTTAGCTGGATCATAAAACATGCTGACGCTGTGAGTAGTATAAGAAAAAATGCCCGTAGCCTTAAGCGCGTTCATGAGCGGGATTCGATCAATAATTATTGCCGTGGTGAAAGATTTTGGGATTATTTGCTCATATGGCGGATACTGGCCGTCAATTAATCGCGTCACCACGCTAGTGTCCTGAAAAAATGCCGCCAGCTGGTTATCGCCGAAAACCAGTTCCAGTTCTGCCTCACGCCCGCCAATGATTCGGGAAAGTTCGTTAACTGTGCGCTGGGGTATAATAACGCTTTTGGTGGGGAGGGTTTTGGGGAGCGGGATAATTTTTTCCGCCAACCGGTAGCGGTCAGTAGCGACCAATTTAGCCTTATTCCCTTCTGGTTTAACCAGCACTCCGGAAATTTCCGGTTGGGTTTCGCTGTTGGAAGCAGCAAAACTAACCTGGTCAATTGCCTGCTTAAATTGCTGGGCGGGGAGAGTGGTATTGTTTTTCTTTTCAACTGCCGGGATTAAGGGGAATTCTTCGCTCGGCAGGCCTTTTAAGGAGGTTTTGTAATGCTCTGTGGCAACCACCACACTGTTTTCACTGCTTGAAATTGTTACATTTTCATTGGGTAAATTATTAACCAGTTCGTTTAGGGTTTTTGCTGGCAAGCAAATATCACCTTCTTCTTCTACCTTGCAACGCACCATGGTTGTAATGCCAATTTCAAGGTTAGTGGCTGAAATTTGTAACTGCCCTTGGTTTGTTTTCAAAAGGACATTATTCAAAATTGGCAGGGTGTTGCTGGGGGAAATAATTCTAACTACTGTTTGGAGTCCTGACTGCAAATTTTCCTGGGTGCATATTACTTTCATAATCAATAAGATATAAAAAATTAGTAATTATAGTAAGAAGGGGGGATAAAGGGATAATTGGAATTTATTTGTTAGTTAAGCGTGTGGTGAGTGGAGGGGTTGTGGGGTGTTCTAGGGATTATTTAGTGATTAGGTGGGGAGAATGAATATAGTTAAATTATTTTAAATAAAGTGTTAAGGGTTCATTCACAGGATAAAGCTATGATATATACAGCTTATCCAAAATTAAATCCACCTCCTGTTTTAATGATTCACTGGTATTAACCAGGTTTTCCACCTTCTCAACCCCATGCATAACCGTGGTGTGGTCGCGGCCGCCAAAAAAATCGCCAATAGTGGGGTATGAGCTTCCCAGTTCTTTCCTGGCTACATACATGGCAATTTGGCGAGGTTTGACAAACTCTTTTTTTCGCGACTGCCTTAATAAGTCCTCTATCGCGACATTGTAAAAATCCGCGACCGAGGAAAGAATTTTTTTAAGACTGACGCTCTTTTTCTTGGTATTGATCATGTTGGCCAAAATTTGCTGGGCGCTTTCCAGTGTAAGGGTGGTGTTTTCCATCTGCTGGTAGACCAGGAGCCGGTTGAGCGCGCCTTCTAGCTCGCGGATGTTACTGACAATGTTTTCCGCGATGTAATAAAGGATTTCCTGCCCAATACTGCCGCCTTTTTTGGCCAGTTTGTTCCGAAGGATAGCCAGGCGGGTTTCCAGGTCCGGGGCCTGGATGTCGGCCACCATCCCCCACTCGAAGCGCGAGACAAGGCGCTGTGCTATGGCAGGAATATCCTTGGGCAGGCGATCGGCAGTTATGATAATCTGTTTGCCTTTGTCCCGCAGTTCATTAAAAGTATGGAAAAATTCTTCCTGGGTCTGTTCCTTGCCGGCGATGAACTGAATATCGTCAATTAATAAGGTGTCTACCCCGCGATAATTTTTCTTGAATTCATCAATCCGTTTGCTACTGATGGCGTTGATAAAGTCATTGGTGAATTTTTCGCTGGTCACGTACAAAATTTTCGCTTTGGCGTTGTCGGCGGCGAGTTTGTTGCCCACAGCGTGCATAATATGGGTTTTGCCCAGGCCAACCCCGCCATAAATAAACAGCGGATTATACAACGAACCCGGAGTTTTTGCCACGGCTAAGCTGGCAGCATGGGCCAACTCATTATTTTTTCCGATGACGAACGTATCAAAAATATAGCGCGGGTTGAGGCTGCTCGGCAGGCTTGAACTGACTTCGCGCACCATGCGGTTTGTAGGATGTTCGCTGCGGCCGGCAGGACTGGGCTTGGCGGTTGGGCCGGACTGCTGCTTGGCCTGACCCCCAACTTGATATTTTATTTCCCGGATTTCCGGCGCCAGGGTCTTGAGGACTTTCAGCATATCCTGGTGGTATTTGCTGGCAATCCAATCTTTATTGAAGATGCTGGGTACTCCCACAATAATGTAGTCGTTGCCTCGTTCGATAATGCCGGTGTTTTTGAACCAAGTGGTAAAATTGCCGCGGCTCAAGGTTATTTCGAGATTACCCAGGATGGCCTGCCAAAGTTGTTGATTGTTCATTTTATTGCCAGGATCTGTAATTTTTAGGAAAGATAACTCATTTTATCAGGCACTTATCAACATGTAAACAACCCCAATTTTAAGCCAAAATAAGCCAGAAAATATCTATCTTGTTGATAAGGTGTGGGAAGATTGTGGAAAAGACGCAAGCTGACTGCTGGCATTGACCGCATCAATAATCAATACTATAATTATCAAAGATTATTTAAGCTAAGCAGGCGTTGAGATTACGAAAATGAAGCGAACATACCAGCCAAAAGTGCGCCGCCGAAAGCGAGTGCATGGTTTCCGCAAACGGATGCAAACCAAAACCGGGCGGAATGTTCTGGCCCGCCGCCGCGGCAAAGGGCGAAAGCGCCTGACCGTTTAGGATAGAGGTTTTAATCTGAAATACGTACCGAATGTTAAAAAAAGTAAACCGTTTAGGAAAAACCAAAGATATTCGGCGGACTACGATGCACGGGCGTAGTTTTTTTAATCCAAATTTCGTCATTAAGTACCATCCCGGCCAACCCGGCGCTTCCCGCTTTACCGTTATCATCACGATCCGGGTATCAAAAAAGGCCGTGGTGCGGAATAAAATTAAACGGTTAATCCGCGAAACCATTCGAACCAGCCTCAAACGTTTTCGCGCGGGCGACTACGCTATAATAGTTCGGTCCAGCATAACCAAGCTTGAGCCAAGGGACATTCCGGATTTATTTCTCTCCGCCATGAAAAGAAACCGGCTCTATCAATAAATAATAATTATTGATTGGCCTCGCCGGTTGCCCCGCTCCGTAGCTGCTTACATGTTGACAAAGGAGCAGATACTCCGCTTGGGCAGACCGGCTTCAGCCAACCATCAATATAATATGAATCTCCCGCAAACTGCAATCATCACCCTAATAGATTTCTACCAGCATACGCTTTCACCCGACCATGGCTGGCTGCGCGGCCGTTTTCCTTACGGTTTCTGCCGGTTTTACCCTTCCTGCAGCGAGTACGCCAAGCAGGCCGTGGCGAGACACGGGGCAGTAAGGGGAAGCTGGCTGGCCCTGCGCCGCCTTGGAAGGTGTAACCCCTGGACTCAACCGGCGGTCGAGCCGGTACCCGAAGCGACGGTAAAATAATCTATTTTTATGATTGAACTTTACAACGACATCATCTACAGACCGCTGCTTAACCTGCTCGTGTACTTTTACAACATTTTGCCCGTGCAGGATATTGGCTTGGTTATTATTTTGCTCACGCTGGTTATCCGAACCTTGCTCGCGCCGTTCATGCACAAATCGCTCAAGAGCCAGAAAGCCATGACCGCGCTCCAGCCCAAACTTAATGAGCTGCGCGATAAGCACAAGAACAACAAAGAGGGTCAGGCCAAAGCTATGATGGATCTTTATAAGGAACACAAAATTAATCCCCTATCTTCTTGTTTGCCGCTGTTAATCCAACTGCCGATTTTTATTGCCTTATATCAAGTTTTCATTAAAGCGCTTAAAGGCAATCTTGATGGTTTGTATGCGTTTGTTCAGCGCCCGGAAATGATTAATCCAAAATTTTTAAATTTAATTGATTTATCCCAACCCAACATTTATTTTGCCATCATTGCCGGACTGGCCCAGTTTTGGCAATCGAAAATGATGTTGCCTAAAGGCCCAAGCACTGACTCTACGGCAAAGGTCATGGCTTTGCAGACTACTTATGTTTTACCTGTGCTAAGCGCTTTTATTGCTTGGCGCTTGCCTGCAGGATTGCCGCTATACTGGATCGTTACCACCCTCTTTGCCATTGGCCAGCAGTACTATATAAACATGCGCCATAAGCAAGGACAGGCCGAAGTTAAACCGAGTTAATTCAGACCCATTTTATTTTTTATGGCAGATGCGGAAACAATTTCAATAGTAACCTCGGCGGTTACTGAACTGCTGCAGCGCATGGGCGTTCAGGCATCTGTTGAATTTGAGGATAGCTTGACCATGGGGCCGATATTCAACATTACCAGCAGTGATTCTTATTTATTGATCGGCCGACAAGGCGCGCATTTGCACTCTTTGCAAATTGTGACCCAAGCAATAGTTGCCAAAAAACTTAAGGGCCGGCCGCCGTTTTATTTTACTTTGGATGTCGATGACTACAAGCGCAAGCGCGAGTGGTATCTGCGCGAGACGGCCAAGCAGGCCGTGGAGCAGATCAAGCGCACCGGGCGACCGATTACTTTAGAGCCAATGCCCAATTACGAGCGCCGGCTCATTCACGCTTACTTGCAGGAGCATGCGTCTGAAATTTTTACCGAAAGTGTTGGCCGCGAGCCGCATCGAAGAATTATTATACGCCTTAAACGCAGTCAAAATTAAACACCCCCATCGAAGGTATTTTTATGATTGATTTACTTATGGCACTATCACCGTAATCTTTGGTGAAGTAACGCCGGTATTGCTTTTGGCAAAAATTTTATAGGTACCTTTGTTTGGCGGTGTTTGCCAAGTAGCCGAATAATGAAATTCCCCCTGGAGATTGCTGACTGTTTCCACCGGGCCAATCAATTTTGCTGGAGCGTTTCCGTTTTGATAGTAAAAATCTACCAAATCATAAAAATTCGGACTGGCTGCACTTAATGTGACAGGGAAGCTGACCTGATCATTGTTGCCCGGATCAATTAGCGTAAGCGTTTGGCCAATGGCAAAGTTTACAGTTACACTAGTATCGCTAGTGCCTCCTTGTTCATCAACCGCATGAACGCTAATAGTGTGGAAGCCGTTAGGGTATTTCTTTTTGATGGAAACCAGATAGGGCCGCGACGTAATACTGCCAATAAAGCTGCCGTCTACGAAAAAATCCAAGCGGGCTATGCCTTGGTTTGAGCTCGCCGCAACCGAAACCTGAAACGGCGTTGAGGTAATTACAGCATCATCGGACGGGCTGACAATATCTACGCTCGGCCCGGTCCCATTGCCGCCAGGCGGCGGCGCATATTGTCCATTTCCCGGGTAGGTGTAACCATTGGCAAGCGCCCAGGCAATAACCGCGTTTTCCCAGTTGGGGTTATCCCGCTTTTCGCTATGTAGGACCGTGTAAGGGACAAAATCAATTTGGTCAGGCGGGGTCAGTTCCGTAGCTGGCAGTCCGGTGAGCCGATCTGTTTTGATCACAATGTGAACATCATCGTAATCTTTCGGCAGAGCGTAGTCGGCGAAAATCTCGGTCTTGGTTTCGGGAGTGTATTGCGTCGGCAGTTTACCCGAGACGCTATCCACCGTAACCTCGGTAATGCCCGGAGGCCGTTCAAACTGCTCCACCGGCGCATCCTTGAGCGCCTCCACCATGAACTGGCGCCAAATCGGTCCGGCAATAACCACGGCATCGGTTTTCATGGGCGTTTCGTCATTGTTACCAGCCCAGACGCCAGCAGCTAGGGAGGGCGTGAAACCCATAGTCCAGGCGTCGCGGTTCTTTTGGGTAGTTCCAGTTTTGGCCGCCACAGGGCGACCGGGCAAAGTTAGCGGCGAACCCGAACCGAAAATAAAACTGCGCGCGTTGTTGTCGCTCAAAATGCTCGTAAGTTCATAGACGGCCTGGGGATCGAGAATTTGCTCTTCGTGTTGCTGATATTCCTCGAGCGTGTTGCCATCGCGGTCGAGAACTTTCAGGATCGGGGTTTTGTTATTGCGCTTGCCGCCGTTAGCGTAGACGGCAAAAGCGCCCGTGTGATCTAATAGTTTAACCTCGCAACCGCCCAAAACTAAAGACAAACCGCAGTCGGAAAACGGCGAAGTATAGCCGAGCTTGCGCGCGGTCTGGATGGCGTTATCTACGCCCACCAGAGCCAAAGTTTTAACTGCCGGAACATTGAGCGAGCCGGCCAGGGTCTGGCGCATGGATAGCGGTCCGTAGTTTTTGCCATTATAGTTGTTTGGCTCATAGGTTTGCCCACCGAACGTACCGAAGTTTGTGCGGGCGTCCATAAGCATTGAAGCCGGCGAATAGCCGAAATCGCGGCCGAAGGCCGTGACATAAACAACGGGTTTAATACTGCTTCCTGGTTGTTGTTCGGTTAAGGCCACATTAACATTAGGTTCAAAGCCACAATTTTTGCCCGGCGTACATCCGGCTGGTTCCGGATCGCCAAAGTAGTCCTTACTGCCGACCATGGCCAAAATTTGTCCAGTTTTTGGATCGATGGCAACCAGGGCTGCATTATGGGCGCCGTTTTTCAGGCCGACTTTGGCCACACCCTCACTCACGGCTTGTTCGGCAATTTCCTGGAGGCGCGGATCGAGCGTGGTGTAAACTTTCAAGCCGCCTTCCTGCAGAGTTTTTTCGCCGTATTTGTTGGCCAGGTAATCCTGGACATAAAAGACGAAGTGCGGCGCTATTATCCGGGCTTTGATGGGGCTAAACTCAACTTTTTCATTCTTTGCTTCTTGGTAGCGCTGTTCATTAATATATCCTTGGTCCTTCATCAGAGCCAAGACGGTATCCTTGCGGGCATCCAAAGCGTCGCGGTGCGGTCCGAATGGGTTGTAATAAGTTGGGGCTTGGGGCAGGGCGGCCAGGTAGGCGCTTTCTGCCAAAGTTAAGTCTTTCGCCGCTTTATTAAAGTAGGTGCGGGTTGCCGCTTCAATGCCATAGGCGTTGCGGCCATAGGGAATCTCGTTGAAATAGAAAGTCAGAATTTCTTCCTTGGAAAAGGCTGCGTCGATTTCTATGGACAGGAAAATTTCCTTGAGCTTGCGGGAAAACCGCTTTTTCTGGCTAAGCAAAGCGTTCTTCACGAACTGCTGGGTAATGGTGCTACCGCCTTGCCGTTTGCTAAGCGACAAGGTATTGATGATTATAGAACGGGCAAGTCCGGTAAAAGAAATACCCCCCTCGTTGTAGAAATTTTTATCTTCCACGGCGATAGTGGCATTTTTCAGGTTGTCGGAAATCTGATCCAGTCCCACGCGCGTGCGGTTCACGTCGCCGTGTACGTCATAGAGCAGGGTTCCGTCCCGGGCAAAAATTTTTGTTGATTCGGTAACCGAGCGGTTAAGCAGCTGGTTGGTTTTGGGCAGACTCGCGCTGTAGTAGAGCGCCAAGAGCGCAATAAAAAGAATGCCGGCGGCGGCCAGACGGAATATCCAGGTAAACACGCGTTTTTTTGACGGGGATTTGGTCAGCCGCCGCAGAAAACGGTGAACGGTTCGTTTCTTGGACGGAGCTGGTTTTGTCGGTTGACCCTGGGAGCGGTATTGGTAAACTCGCATGATATGTAGTATACAGTTTTTGAATTGCCCCGAAAAGACAGGGCCGTGGAACTATATCCGCCGGCCGCCGAAGCCGGTATGCCCAGCCAGCAGCATTTGCACCGAGAAACATATGCGCAACTCTGCTGCTGGCGGGCAATCGGCGAGGCGCCTGAGAGTGATGGGTAAGTGCTCCTGTCTTTTCGGGGCAATATGATATACTGAATTTACTTAATATGTGACGCTAACAGGCAGCAGGCATGACAAAATCGGAGAAAATTACTGAATTGCTTACTCGCGGCGTGGAAGAAGTTATTGACCGCCCACATCTTGAGCTCGCCTTGCGCTCCGGTAAGAAACTGCGGGTTAAATTAGGCATTGATCCCACCAGCCCGAACATTCACATTGGCCGGGCCGTAGTTTTGTGGAAACTTCGCGAATTTCAGGAATTGGGGCATAAAGTGATTTTTTTGATCGGCGATTATACTGCCCAGGTCGGCGACACATCTGACAAGGATTCTGAACGCCCCATACTGAAGGAAACACAAATTAAAAAAAATATGAAGGACTATTTTAAGCAAGCCTTCTTGATTTTGGATAAAGTAAAAACTGAAACGCATTATAATTCCGAGTGGTTAAAAAAAGTTGAGGCATGGGAAATTATTAAATTAGCTGATTTGTTTAGTCTTAATGAGTTTCAGTCACGGGAGATGATCAAGCGGCGGGTACAAGCTGGCAAGAGTGTTAGCATGCGCGAAGCCATCTATCCAATTATGCAGGGATATGACAGTGTTGCTCTTAAAGCCGATGTCGAGCTTGGCGGCACAGACCAGCGTTTTAATCTGCTGGCCGGCCGGATCATCCAAAAACATTATGGCCAACAGCCGCAGGATATTCTGACCACGACTCTGCTGGAAGGTACGGACGGCCGCAAAATGTCATCCTCATGGGGCAACGTCATAAATTTGATCGACGCGGCTGACGATATGTACGGCAAAGTCATGTCCATTTCCGACAACCTGATTGAAAAATATTTTCGTTTGGCCACGCGCGCGCCGCTAGCCGAGATTACCCAATTGGTGCGAGATCATTCACCATATGAGCAGAAGCGGAAATTAGCCTTAGAAATTACTAAATTATATCATGGCGATAAAGCCGCCAAAGGTGCTGAACAAAAATTTACCAAGCAATTCAGCAAAGGCGAATTGCCCGACAGCATTCCCAGTAAAGAACTTCCCTGGGGACTTTATCCTTGGTCCGAACTTTTGGTTAGGGGCGGTTTGGCATCGAGCAAGTCAGAAGCCCGCCGCTTGATCAAGCAGCGCGGAGTAAAAGTAAATGGAACCATAGTCGAGGAAGAAGGACTGGTGGGTATTGATGCGCCTAATGATTTGGTGATCCAGGTCGGTAAACGCAAATTTTTGCGAATAAAACGAATAAAAGTAGTTTGAATAAAATCAAAACCTCCATCGCAATGATGGAGGTTTTGTCTTTTCTGAATGAGAAGGACTAAGCCGCGGGCGCTTGATCTTCGTGTGTCTCCCCGCCTTCACCGTTACCGTCGCCGTGATCGCCATTTCCACTGCCTGCAGCAGCCGCGCCATCGCCGCCGCCCATATCATCATGAGTCATGTGATCATCATCGCCATCATGGAAAATCATGATTGTGCTCCTTGTCTTTCAGTCTTTACGAAAGAAAGAGGTTAAGGAATAAAACTTGCGGCCAGTGTATCATCATCTAATTATCTTGTCCAGCTACATCTGTGGATTACTTTATGAATTTTCCCGATGCAGTCCGGCGCATAAGGCAATGGCCAGCGCATCGGCGGCGTCGTCGGGCTTGGGAATGGCTGCTAGTTTTAGAGATTGTTTAACCATGAATTGCACTTGTTTCTTGTTGGCTTTGCCGTAGCCACAAATCGTGCTTTTAACCTGGAGGGGTGTGAATTCAGCCGCCGTGACCTTGTGCCTCTGGCAAGTTAGGAGCGCGACACCGCGGGCCTGGGCCACAGCCATGGCGGTTTTCTGGTTAGTGGTGAAAAACAACTTTTCGATCCCCGCCCGGTCCGGCTTATATTTTTTTATGATGCTTGCCAAATCTTTGGCTAAAGTTTCCAGACGCTGGGCGTCGCTCCGCAACTTTTTGGTGGTGATGACGCCAAACGCAACCGCAGTAAACGATCCGGAGCTCCGGCCGGTTTTGATGATGCCAAATCCGGTAGTGGCGGTTCCCGGATCAATGCCTAAAATGATCATATTTTATATCCTTAGCCCGCCCCCTCGCCAGTTGCCAGCAAGCAGCAGAGTTGCTCATATGTCTACAGGTAGCAAATGCTGCTTGCTGGCAACTGGCGAGGGGGCCGTGAGCAGGTATCTATAAATTAGCGCTGGTGTGGACGGCGATCACGTCATCGTCATTTTCCAGTTCGGCGAACAGCGCGTCAACTTTCTTTTTTTGAACTTCGTCGAGGTCAACGCCTTGTGTGCTTTCTTTAATAAGGGCTGCCTGGGCGGTTTTGGCCCCGCTGGCCGCGACCGTTTGTTTTACTTTATCCAATTCTGCCGGCGAGGTATAAATTTCCAGGCCTTCTGCCGATTCGCGGACGTCTTCCGCCCCTGCGTCAATGGCCGCCAATTCAATATGCGAAAGGTTATCACGGTCGCGTTCCACTAATATTTGGCCCCGGGTCACGAATTGCCAGGCCACGCTGCCGCTTGAGCCGAGCTGGCCGCCGTGCTTGCTGAAAATATGTTTGATATTATTGACCGTTCGGTTGGTATTGTCGCTGGCCGCTTCAATTAAGAATGCCGTGCCGAATGGGCCGTAGCCTTCATATATTACTTCTTCCATGGTACTGTCTTCGCCTCCACCACCCTTTTTAATCGCTCTATCTATATTATCATTGGGCATGCCGGCTTCCCGCGCCTGTTCCACCGCGGATTTGAGCTTAAAATTCATGTTTGGGTTAGTGTTGCCGCCGCCTTCTTTTACTGCGATGACAATTTTTTTTGCCAACTTCGAAAACAACACGCCGCGTTTAGCGTCGGCCGCGCCTTTGCTTCGTTTGATTTGCGCCCACTTGGAATGTCCGGACATAGGTTCGTGCGATGTTCGCGATTTATTATAACTGATTTTCCGGCTAAAATGAAACGATGCAGCCGCGTAAAATGAAAGACCGCGCGAGGCGGTCTTTGCAGTCACAACATTGGATTGACACCGGGTAATAACAGTATGGTATATAAGCTCGAATTGTCAACACGGTGGATGCATGGGGAATCGAACCCCGGACATTTGGTGCCAAGCCTAGTGTCGTCAGCCATGACCGCGCCCACCGCTCGGCTAACAGAGCATAGTGGTGATAAATTCCCGCTAAACTATAATCAGAATGTTTATAAAATCTTTCAGGCAGTCACCCAGACCCATAAATACTATTTAAAAGAGATAATTCCCGTCAATTCACCTTTTATTGTAGGGCGTTTTTTTAGATTATCCTCAACCTCGTGCACAGATCCGTGGATAAATTCTTCGTGAATCTTGGTGAGCTCGCGCGCCAGTACCAACTGGGCGCTGGGGTGCAGTTTTGCTAAAATCCCGACAGTCTTTTTGATCCTCTGGGGCGATTCATAAAACACCAGGGTACTGTCCGCAGCTTTCGCTTGGTCTAAAATTTTCATCAATTTTGCCTCGGTTTTTGGCAGAAAACCCACGAACAAAAACCGGTCGGTGGGCAAGCCAGAGGCCGAAAGCGCGGCCATGGCCGCGTTCGCGCCCGGCACCGGCACCACCTGAATCCCCGCTTCCACACAGGCCCGCACCAAGCGGAAACCCGGATCAGAAATGCCCGGAGTGCCGGCATCGCTAACCAAGCACCCATCGGTATTTTTCAATTCCCCAACTAGTTTGTCCAAAATCTTAAGCTCATTGTGCTCGGCGAATTGCACCATGCGCTTACTGCTAATTTTGTAATGATCCAAAAGTTTGCGCGTGTGACCCGGATTTTCGGCAATGATAAAATCAGCCGCGGCCAGCGCCCCAAGCGCCCGCAGAGTGATATCTTTCAAGTTTCCTATGGGGGTGGCAACAATGTACAGCATGGCGGTTTGCGTGATAGAAATTACCAATCTTTATCCGGCGCTTCTAAATTGAACACGGCTTCCAAAAAGTCGTATTCGGCCTTGAGTTTGTCCCGATAATCTTCCAGCCGATCTTTTTCCTCTCCCTTGGCTTCAAACCAGACATCATAAGTACGATTCAGTTCGCGGTCAATTTCGTTCAGCCGCGCGTAGGCCTGATCCTCGGTCTGCGGGGCGGTCTGCTGCCACTGCGCAAACGAAACGCCAAACACGCGCTGGTATTTTTCCTCAAAAATCTCTTGAGCTTTATCTTGACCCATGCCTATATATTATAGGTAAATTTGAAAACGGGGGAAAGAGTACTGTTTAAGATGTATTATTGCTGTATTATAAGTAGTTTTTTGAGTTGTAGTTGTCGTACCTTTGAGTTATACTAGATATACTAATAAGTTAAAGATTCGTATGGCAAAATATAGGTTAAAGCAAAAAGCCATAAAGATGAGATTGCGCGGAATGAGCTACAGTCAAATCAAACCTCGGCTGCGAGTAAGCAAGAGTACTTTAAGCCTATGGTTAAAGGATTACCCTTTGAGTGAAGAACGGATTCGAGAGTTGCGGGATTTTAGTGAAGTGAGAATTGAGAAGTTTCGTCAAACAATGCTGTTAAAAAGGGAAAAGAGATTTGCGGTTACATACAATCAAGAAAGAACAAAGCATTTGCCGCTTTCAAAGAAAGAACTGTTTATTGCCGGTCTGTTTCTTTATTGGGGTGAAGGGATGAAAGGCTTAAAGCGTTCCATAGGTCTCTACAATACAAATCCGCAAATTATAAAGTTTGGCTTGATTTGGTACACAAAAATTTTGGGCATTCCGCGTGACAAAATAAAAATACATCTGCATTTATATAGCGATATGAATATAGCGCAGGAAGTAAAATTTTGGAGCAAAGAGCTAAAATTACCCCTTAGGCAATTTCGTAAGCCCTACATTAAGCAGACGAAGAGAGCAAATATAAGTAATAAAGGAAGTTTTGGCCACGGAACCTGTGGCCTGTTGTTCTCTGATGTGCATTTGAAAGAAAGGATAACGGCGGCCATGCAGGCTATTGCTGATTACTACGCAGTTAGAATATAATGTTAAGGTTTATGGGCTAGTAGCTCAGTTGGTTAGAGCACGGCTCTTATAAAGCCGCGGTCGATGGTTCGAGTCCATCCTAGCCCACCACAATCAAACTTTCCGATTTTTGCCTGACCGATTCATCCGGATGATTTGAAGCTGCGTGCATGTGCGCTTTTTTCTTCTCCTCATATTCTCATATTCTCATATTTTCTTAACCTATCTTTATGCTCGTATTCTTCTCGTTCAACAGCATATCTTCCGCCAGGTCGGCTTGAATTGCGGATGCGACAATTATATCACCGCTGAACTCGCCACCTTGTCGCCCGCGTCCAAGCGCATGACGCGCACGCCCTGGGTGGCGCGGCCCAATGTGGATACGGAAGCTAGCGGCGTACGAATGGTCTGGCCCTTTTTGGAAATTATCACGAGGTCGTGCTCTTCGTCGTTGCGCAGAATGTACATGGACACAATTTTGCCGGTCTTCGGCGTGATTTTAACAGTCTTGATGCCGGAGCCGGCGCGCCGCTGGACCTTGTAATCTTTTAAAGCGGTCTTTTTGCCCTGGCCGTTTTCGGTAATCACCAGCACTTCCAGGTTTTTGATGTCGGTATCTTTACGAATGATGTCCATGGAAATGACGCGGTCGCCTTTTTTGAGGCGAATGCCGCCCACGCCGGCGGCCGTGCGGCCCATGGCCCGCACATCTTTTTCATTGAAACGAATGGCCTGGCCGTCTTCGGTGGACAGCATGACTTCGTCGTTGCCGGATGAAGTTTCCACCCACTTGAGCTCGTCGTCGTTTTTGAGGCCGATGGCAATCATGCCCGAGCGGCGGACTTTGGCAAATTCTTCGCGCAGGGTTTTCTTGATTAGGCCATTGCGCGTGGCCATCATGAGATACTTGGCAGAATCTTTTTTGGAGAAAGTTAGGATTGCGGTAGTCAGCTCGCCCGAGCCAAGCTGCAGAAAGTTCACCAGAGCCTGGCCCTTGCTGGTGCGTGAAGCTTCCGGCAGTTCGTAGACCTTGGTCTGGAATACCCGGCCCTTGTTGGTGAAGAAGAGAATATCGTCGTGGGAGTTGGCGGAAAGCAATTTATCCACCACATCTTCCTCTTTCAAAGTCTGGCCGATTACGCCCTTGCCGCCCCGGCTTTGCTGGCGATAGGTGTCCGGCGGCAAGCGTTTCACATAGCCGGATTTGGTTATGGTGACGATGAAATTCGCTTCCGGAATAAGATCCTCGGCCGCAAATGTTCCCACGGCCGACTTTACGATTTGCGTGCGCCGCTCATCGCCGAATTTAGCCTTGAGCTCCAAAACTTCATTTTTGATGATGCCGAAAATTTTCTTGGGTGACTGCAAAATACCTTCCAGCTCGGCAATTAACACCTTTTTCTCTTTCAGCTCATCATCAATTTTTTTGCGTTCCAGGCCCGCCAAAGTTTGCAGGCGCATTTCCAAAATGGCCTGGGTTTGGATTTCCGTAAGCTTGAATTTTTTAATTAAATTAACCGCCGCTTCCTCTTTGGTCGGACTCTTCTTTATCGTGCTGATGACTTCATCAATATGGTCTAAAGCTTTTTTCAAGCCTTCCAAAATATGCGCGCGCTCCTTGGCTTTTTTTAATTCAAATTCTGTGCGGCGGCGCACTATAACCTGCCGGTGCTCCAGGTATTTTTCCAAAACCGTTTTTAAATTCAAAACATGCGGCTCAATGCCGTCCACCAGGGCCAGCATGTTCATGTGGAAAGTTTCCTGGAGTTGGGTATAGGAAAACAGCTGGTTCAAAATTTTGTTGGGCAGGGCTTCTTTTTTCAAATCTATGACTACGCGCACGCCGTCTTTGTCGCTCTCATCGCGCACATCTTTCAAGCCTTCCAGTTTTTTGTCGCGCACCAGATCGGCAATGCGCTCCAGCATGGTGGCTTTATTGACGCGATAAGGAATTTCCGTAATGAGAATACGGAAGGTACCGCTTTTAGTTTCTTCAATTTCAGTTTTGCCGCGCATGACAATACTGCCCTTGCCCGTGGCATAGGCATTTTTGATCGCGGAAACATCATAAATAATGCCCCCGGTCGGCAAATCTGGACCCCTAATGACTTCCAACAAATCTTCGGTCGTGGTTTCCGGATCATCAATAAGCATGACAATGCCGTCTGCTATTTCGCTCAAGTTGTGCGGCGGAATGTCCGTGGCCATGCCCACGGCAATGCCCAGCGTGCCGTTTAACAGCAAATTAGGCAGCTTGCCGGGCATTACGGCCGGCTCCTGGCGCGTGGCATCGTAGTTATCCCGCCAGTTCACGGTTTCCTTGTCCAAATCCACCATGAGCTCTTCGGCCAGCGCTGACATGCGCGCCTCAGTGTAACGCATCGCCGCCGCTTCATCCCCGTCCATAGAGCCAAAATTCCCCTGCCCGTCAATGAGCGGATAGCGCATGGCAAAGTCTTGGGCCATGTGAACCATGGACTGGTACACGGCCTGGTCCCCGTGCGGATGGTATTTTCCCAAAACATCACCGACCACGGCCGCGGATTTGCGGAATTTGGCGTTGTGCTTCAACCCCAGCTCGTGCATGACATACAGAATCCGGCGGTGCACGGGCTTGAGGCCGTCTCTAACATCGGGCAGGGCGCGCGCCACAATCACGCTCATGGCGTAATCCAAATACGACTCCTGCATCTCGGTTTCAATGTCGCGGGGTTTGATCAGGCCGATAGTATCTTTAATTGGTTCGGATGAGTCTTTAGGCATGATGTTGGGTTATTGTAAGAACTCGACGCGCAGCGTTATTATGCAATGCAAGTTATTTATTTTGCGACTGTATGTATCCGGGAATATCCTTAATGTTGGTTTGCAGGTCATAAAAGCCGCGGCCGATGGTATCAAATAAAGTAGTGTCGTGGGCGGTTTTTTTCTGAAATTTATAACTGGTGATCCATACAGCGACGAGAAAGACAAAGGCCACGATAGTGATCGTCCAGATTAAACGAATTTTTTTGTGATGGGGCTGCTTGCGGATGCTGTCCAACCAGTTCATAATTATTGATGAGATCGAGAAATTATCTTAAGGGTTCTAAGGTTATTACTTTAATTTCTTCCGCAATCAAATCTTTTTTCTTGAGGGTCAGTTTTTCCATGGCTTCGCTCTTGCCGCCCATTTCCTTCAAAAACTTGTCCAGTTTCGCGGCGGGGGCAGCCAAGCCGGAAATTTGGTAGTGCGAAGGAATAACGATCTTTGGTTCGACTTCATTGACCATTTTGGCTGCCGTGGCCGCGTCCATCACCGCTTCGCCGCCCACCGGCACAATGAGGATGTCAATCTCGCCCAGCGCTTCCAGTTCCTCTTCTTTCATATTGAACTGCTTAATGTGGGTTAGGTTGAGAATTTTTATGTCTTCGCTTTCAATAAGGTATATGGTAATGTAGCGCTCATCCTGTTTAAGCGGAATGCCGGTTACGGTAACGCTTTTAATATCGTATTCGCCCGGGTCGTTGATTAGAAACGGCTCTCCGCTGACGCCTGAAATTGCCGAATATAAAGGGTTGGTTTTTTCCGCCAAAATTAAAATATCGGCAGCGCCCCTAGGCGGGACAAGGCCTGATTTTTTATCGAATGGATCGGTGATAACCGTGGCTCCCTTGGTGGTAATCTTAAAGCTCGACAGTCCGAAATACTGCAATTGCATAGCTAAATTATAGCGTTTTTTGGCTCTTGCGTAAAGCCGCAAAATAGTCTAAAATATTAAAGCTTATTTGGCCGCGGCGCCGTTATCATCAATCCAAAATCATTAATCCCAAATAAGTCCCAATATGGGTCAGGCGCTGTTTTGAGCATTAATTAAGGTGAATACGTTTTGCCTGATGCTCAACGACTAATCCTCGTTGTTTTTGTTTCCCCACAGACGTATTCAGGCAATTTTTGCACATAAGGAATTTTAATAGATGGTTGAAGAAAAAGTAACAGGACAAGCCCAAACTAAGGTCATGGATGAGCAGGCCGCCAAAACGGCCGCCACCATGTCTGATCTAATAAACAGCGGCGCCGAAATTAAGGTGTTGAAGGTCGGCGACATGGTCGAAGGCACACTTATTTCCGTGGGCAAAAACGAAGTGTACATAGACCTTGAAGGCTATGGCGTAGGCGTGGTGCGCGGCCGTGAACTTTATGACGACCAGGCCACTTTGGCCTCGCTTAAACCCGGCGACAAAATTTTTGCTTCGGTGGTTGAAACAGAAAATAAAGAAGGTAACGTTGAGTTGTCGCTGCGGCAGGCCGGCCAGGAACGCGTGTGGGCCACGCTTAAAGAAAAAATGGACAGCCGCGAACTTATTTCCACCAAGATTTTGGCTGCCAATAAAGGCGGACTCATGGTGGAAATCAACAATGTTATGGGCTTCTTGCCGGTGTCGCAGCTTTCGCTGGAACACTATCCGCGCGTAGAAGAGGGCGATAAGAATAAAATTTTATCGATCTTGCAAAGCTATGTTGGCCAGAATTTTGAAGTCCAGATCATTACCGCCGACCCGGTTGAAGAAAAACTGATTGTCAGCGAAAAAGCTGTGTTTGAAGAAGTCACTGAAGAGAAGCTGTCTAAACTTAAAATTGGCGCAGTAATCCACGGTACCGTTACCGGCGTGGTTGATTTCGGGGTATTTGTGAAGTTCGGCGACCTTGAAGGGCTGGTCCACATCAGTGAATTGGCCTGGCAGAGAATCGAAAACCCCCGCGACATCATTAAAGTCGGCCAGGAAGTTGACGCCAAGATTATCGCTATCGACAAGGGGCGTGTTTCCTTATCGATTAAGCAGCTCCAGCCTGACCCCTGGCAGGATGCGGTACAGAAGTACCAGATTGGGCAAATAGTCAAAGGCAAAGTCAGTAAAATTATGCCTTTCGGCGTATTTGTGGAATTAGACAAGGATATTCAGGGTCTGGCTCATTTGCTGGAACTTTCCCACGAATCCGTAAAAAATCCGGAGCAATTGCTCAAAGTCGGTGAAGAAAAGGAATTCAAGGTTATTTCCATTGAACCGGCCGAGCATCGTTTGGGCCTATCATTGAAGCAATTGGTTGAGCAGCCCAAGAAAGCGGATAAGCCGGTTGAAGCAGAGGCAGCGCCGCTTGCTGAAGCCCCCGAGGCCGTAACCGAGATAGCGCCAGCCGACGCTGTAACCGAGACACCAGCTGAAGAAGCAAAAACAGAGGTCGGGGCAGAGTAAACCATCAAAAAATAAAAGCGTCCATAAACTGGGCGCTTTTATATATAGCACGGCTCGACAACACCGTAGTTTATTGTTAGTTTATAATCATATGAAAACTAGAAAAGTTACTCTTGGTTTGGTCCAGACAAAAGTTTCGGAAGATGTCCGAGCCAATATTGCCAAGACAGAAAAGTTTATCCGCAAGGCCGCCCGCAGAGGCGCGCAGATTATCTGCTTACAAGAATTATATAATGCGACATACTTTCCTCAGCAGCCAAAACACGACGTGTCGAAATTTTTGGAAACTGTGCCAGGCAGGTCAACCAAGCGATTCTCCAAATTAGCCAAGGAATTGGGCGTTGTTATTATTGTTCCGATGTCTGAAAAAAGGAAAAACGGAAAAACTTATAATTCCGCAGTAGTCATTGATGCCGACGGCAAGCTTATGCGTACTTATGACAAAATCCATATTCCTCATGATCCTGGTTTTTACGAAAAGGATTATTTTGAAGAAGGCAACAATTCTTACCAAATTTATAAGACCAAATTTGCTACCTTTGCCGTATTTATCTGTTTTGACCAATGGTTCCCGGAGCTAGCCCGCATGGCCCGTTTAAATGGTGCGGAAATAATTTTTTACCCAACTGCCATTGGTGACCTTATCGGCTATGTACCTAAAGGTAATTGGCATGAGGCATGGGAAACGGTGCAGCGCGGACACGCGATTGCGAATAACTTAGTTGTCGCGGCAGTCAATCGCGTGGGTAGAGAAGGCAATGTCACTTATTGGGGTCAGTCATTTGTGGTGGGGCCTTTTGGTGAAGTTCTGGGGCGCGGCAGCAAAACAAAGGAGCAGGCCGTCATTGTTAAGGTTGATTTGGCCGATAATAAATATTTTTATGATGGTTGGGGTTTTTTGCAAAATCGTCGCCCAGAGATCTATGCGGATCTTCTGAGCAATAGGCTCGTTAAAAAGAGCAAAAAACTTCGCAATGTAGCGCATTATAAAGCTATGAAGAAAGCGCTGGGAGAGAAATAATGAATCAAACACCAGCACAGCTTGGTTTTCATATGCCAGCTGAATGGGAGCCGCACCAGGCCATTTGGCTGAGTTGGCCCTATGATAAGATTGATTTTCCCGATGGCGTTGCCGCAGTTGAAAAAACCTATGTTTCCATGATCAGAGCAATCCACAATAGCGAACAGGTGGAGCTCGTAGTATTGAATAAAGGTATGCAGTCGCGGGTTGCTGATATCTTTGTTGCAGAAGGAGTGAATTTCTCAAAAATAACCTTTCACATTGCGGATTACGTTTCTTTTTGGATGCGCGATACTGCGCCACTCTTTGTAGTGAATAGAGCAAAGAAGCAAATAGCCATAACTAAGTGGATTTTTAATGCCTGGGGAAAAAAATATCTGGAATTTTTGGAGGATGATAATATTGGCTATCAAATTAACCAATGGCTGAATTTGAAAATGTTTGAGCCGGGCATAGTTATGGAAGGTGGCTCATTAGAAGTGAACGGGCAGGGCACTCTCATTACGTCTGAGAGCTGTTTGTTAAATAAAAATCGCAATCCGCAGTTGTCTAAAGAACAAATTGAGCATTATCTGAAAGATTATTTGGGCGTCCGGCATTTTGTTTGGCTTAAAGACGGAATTGTCGGTGATGATACTGATGGCCATATTGATGATTTTGCCCGATTTGTGTCACCTGATACGGTTATCTGTGCCTATGAAGAAGATTCTAAGGATGAAAATTATCAGATTCTCAAGCAAAATTTTGAATTGTTGCAGCAAGCAACTGACCAGGATGGTAAACCGTTGAAAGTTGTGAAGATCCCAATGCCTGGTTTGGTCAGAGACACAAGCGGCCGACGCTTGCCCGCCAGCTATGCCAATTTTTATATTGGTAACAAGGTGATATTAGTGCCAACGTTCGGGCACCCCAATGATGCAAAAGCTTTGCAAATCATGCAGTCGCTCCTCCCTGGTCGCAAGGCTATCGGCATAGATGCCCGTGACTTGGTTTTCGCCTTGGGTACTTTCCACTGTGCTAGTCAGCAGCAACCTTCAGTATAAAATGAACTTTGTACGTATATTGCTATTTCTGGCGGTAGCCTCAAATATTACAGCCTATGTAATATACTTGTATTTTATCGTCAAAAACAAAATCAAGCCCCACGCTTTTACTTTTCTTGCGTGGTCATTGATCATAGGAGTTAATTTTTTTGTCCAGCTTTTTTCCGGTGTCGGGGAAAGTTCTTTGTTACTGGGAACAAATTTCTTTTTCTGTTTTGTTATTTTTATTTTTTGCGTCAAAAAAGGCTATACGGCCTATGACATGGCTGACTGGGTATGTTTGATTATGGCGATTATCTCGATTGTTCTCTGGCTAGTTACCAAGACTCCGCTGTATTCAGTAATCCTATCTTGTGTTATTGACGTGTTTTCTTTCCTGCCCAGCTTCCGGAAATCTTTCCACAAGCCCGATGATGATTCCGCCTTAACCTTTTTCATTTCCGGCTTTGAATATCTTTTATCGTTCCCGTCCTATAAAGTTTTTT
>CAYJQY010000002.1:0-17277 GCA_964372905.1 uncultured Candidatus Saccharibacteria bacterium | reverse complement strand
TTTTTCATTTCCGGCTTTGAATATCTTTTATCGTTCCCGTCCTATAAAGTTTTTTCATTTCTGGTGTTATTTTATCCTGTTACAGTATTAGTCCTGGATTTTCTTTACGCGGGGATGATAGTCGTCAGACGGTGGCAGTTGAAAAATATATATTGACTTTCCTCAGTGGTAAAGCTACAATACCGTCGTCATAAATAAGTGTATAAAAAAGTGTTTTTTATAATTTATTGATTTTTGCTTGAACGTCATGGCCGCACGTCACTGACGGAATTCGCGGGTCAAAAGGAGTTCCCGATGAATCAAAAAAAAGTAAGTAAGCTTTCTTCAGGTCTCAGGAAAATGATCGAGCCGGAGAGCAACCAAATCACGTCCGGCACGCTAAGCGAATACGTAAAAAAGAGCCGTACACCGGTGTCATCGTTTGCCCAGCGAACCCTGAACCACACAAACGGCGGTTCCACCATGCAGGCCGCTCTGTGGCTGAAAAACCATCTTAAGCGTGGCGGGAAAATAGTAGTTACGTTGGCTGGCGCCTTAAGCTCTTTCCAGATCGGCGTGATGCTGGCCGAGCTCATAAGACAAAACAAAGTCCACCTAGTTTCCGCCACTGGCGCTAACCATGAAGAATCGTATTATCGCTATGTAGCCCATTCGCACTACGCGTATATCCCCCGCTATACTGAGCTCACGCCCAAGCAGGAGGCTGAACTGCGTGATGCCGGCCTGCGCCGCATTACCGACACCTTCCTTCCCGAAGATGAAAGCGTGCGCATCATGGAGCCGCATTTGCTCAAAATGTGGCAGGCGGCCGAAAAAAAAGGCCAGCGTTATTTCCCGCATGAATACTTCCGTCGCTTGTTTTCCGAAAAGCTAATCAAGGCCGACCCCAAAGCCAACCCGGACGATTCCTGGGTTTACGCTGCCTACAAAAAAAATATTCCCATCCTGGTCCCCGGCTTTGAAGATTCCACCATGGGCAACATTTTTGCTAGCTACACCTATAAGGGCCCCTTAAAGAAAAAAGGCGAGCCGGTAATCAAGGGCAATGTCATGAAAACTGGCCTGGAGTATTTTCATCTGCTGTATGATTGGTACATGAAAGAATCGAAACACAGCCCCATTGCCTTTTTGCAGCTGGGCGGGGGTATTGCCGCTGACTTCCCCATTTGCGTGGTGCCGTCCATTAAGCACGACTTACGGATTGCCAAAGTGCGGGGTTGGGCCGGTTTTATTGAAATCGGCTCCTCGCCCATGTCTTACGGCTCCTATTCTGGCGCCGGCGGCAAAGAAAAAATCACCTGGGACAAACTCGCCACCACCAGCTACTACAATATCATTCAGAGCGATGTTACCGTGGCCTTCCCCTGGATAGCAGCGGTGTTGTTGGGGTTATAATTCGTCTCACTTGTCGCGTTGAGCTCTACCAAGTTCAAAAAGTTTTGTAGGCTTTTTTATTTCCCATCAAACTCATACAGCACCAATCCCTCAATACCCGCAAAATCCTTCCGATTCAGCGTATACAATCCGGCGCCGTTCACTAAAGCCGTGGCGGCAATCGCCGCATCAGGGAATTCCAGCGCTCTGGCGTGGTCGCGGGAAAGCTTCCCCGCCAGTTCAGCCACCTCATAAGTGTAGGGCAAAATTATCAGCGGTGCGATATTAGACAATAGTATCTGTTCGCGTAGCTCGTCCCGCGTGCTGCGCCCTTGATATAATTCTTGAACGGAGATAGTGGATAGAGCAAATTGCTCGTCCGAATTCGCCGTGGCAAAATTCTCTAGCGAACTTTTTTGGCTGCCGCGCTGCCGTATGTGGTCAATAATAATATTGGTATCAAAAATCACCACGCCTGCTTCCTCCGGATTGAAGCCTTGCGCTCCAGTTCGTGCTGGGTCCGTTCCCGCGCCAATTCTTCTTTGGTCGTCGGACCCCAGCCTCCCCGCGTCTGTTCCAGAATTTTAAGGTACATTTCTTTCCTGTCTGCACCTCCAACCGGGCCGGCAACGGGATAAATATAAATGCCGTTGCCCCGCTGGACTACTTGCAGCGGCACGGATTCATCAATCCCCAAAGACTTCCTTATTGGCTTGGGAATAACAATTTGCCCTTTTGAATTAGCCGTAGTAATTGTAGTGATTTTCATACTAGTAGTATTTTATTACTTTATGATAAGGATGTCAAGCAAACAGGACTGGAAAACTTTTTTGTTTTATTTAAAATGAAGTATAATGATTATATGCTAGAGCATAAAACATCTGAAGAAATAACGCAAAAATACAAACAAAAGAGCCCAATAGAAAATCCTGAATCCAGAGCCCACACCCTACCGGAAAATGATCCTGAGCACAATCAAGCCCCGCGTTTTTACAACTGGACTTTTGATGCAATCAAGAGATTATTCGACAAACTCAAACCCCAAAGCAAGAGGTTAACATTTGCGCAAAAGCGTTGGATTGTAAAAAAGTTACAAAAAGAAACAACGGAATGGTCCCCTGAAGATACCAATATCTTGGAAGATATCATACATATTAAACAGATTGAATCAATCAACACCATTCCATTGCCAGAGTCAGATTTAAGCGGTTTGCACATAGTATTAAAAAGGAAAAACAAACTTACGCCCAAACAACTGTTCACCAGCCTTTTCGGAGAGGAAGTTAATACTACTTTGCAATCTAAAATTTTCGAGCGCTACGGATTTATGAGGATAGATAACTTGTATATTAAGGGTGCAGAGATTGGGGCAGGAAGAACTAAGCTACACTCTGAGACGTTTCCCCAGGTCTTGCACCATGATGTTTTTGAAAATAATCTAGTCAGAGGATTATATCATCCAGAATTAACTAAGTATCAAAATCAACTGCGGCAAGCCGCTACTTATTTTAGTGACTCTCTTAATTTCTACCATCATGTATATGACTTTTACCAGAAATGGTTAAATGATCATCCCGAAGATGATCCAGAACAAGCACGAGATGAACGATTTGTAAAACTACGCAAAAAATTGGTAGCGATTAAGAATGGAGAGCCTTATGTAGAATCTAGTGATACCATAAAGCGCCAGATTGTTGAAAGAGTTGCAAAAAACTGGAATAAACCAGCTGCTGACCCTGGTGTTCAATTCGTTAGTGAAATCATTCATACACATCAAGACGAGAACAGGCAACTCCAAAAATTATATTATCAATTTTACAAACAATACAAACCCTTCATTTATGAGCATAAGTGGGATCAACCCAATCAGCTTTTGTTGTGGAATGATGAAGCAACAGTGCACGCGCGAGGCGATACTCCTCGGAATGACAGTTATCTGCCCAGCGAACAAGGGTTAGCTAGTTACACATTAGAAGAATTACAAAATATGGAAACAGACAATGAAGCATCTTGGTTGCAAGAAGCACAAAATAAAAAACAATAAAATCGATTAATTAGAGAATTATGCAATAAACTTCTCTTACCAAAGCCATCCATTCGACAAGCTCAGGACAGGAATAAGTTTTCAACCTGTTCCGAGATGGTCTATCAAGTAGGAAGCTTCATGACTAAGCGAAAAATAGCCCTAGGTCCGAGGCTATTTTAGTAGGTCGGTTTTGGAGCTCTATGGAGTACTGCCTACCACCCAAACAGCTTCCCAATCTCCTCGGGCGTCTCGCGCTTGCGCGCCATTTTAATCTCCCCGTCCTGCGCCACCAATTTGGCGGGGCTAGACAACAAACAATGATGATTAGCCAAAGAATCCTGGTAAGCGCCGGTATCCAACACCGCAACGAATAAATCTTCGCCTTCCTCCAGCCGCGGCAGTAAAATATACTCCCCGCCGGCCGTGTACTTATCATCGCTGTCGCAGGAAGAACCCGCCAGCCAGACCGAGCGCAGCCGCCGCGAATCCAGATTATTTACTGGAATAATCTGCCATTTTTGATGGATGGACCAGGTGTCCGGCAAATCGCTGATAAAACTTCCATCCACAATGTACCATTTTTTGGTAGCGCCGTTCTGCACCACCTTTTCGCTCAAGACTTTAAAAATGGTGATCTGCGCCGGCGCGGTCACGAAACGGCCCCATTCGCAAATAATATTCGGCTCGCGCACTTTCAGGCGCAGACATTCCTGCTTAAAAACTTTTACGATGCGATTGGCCGCGGCCTTGCTTGAGTACAGGGGCCGTTTCTTTTCGTAAACTACCGCTCCCCCGCCGCCAATGTTTATAGTGTCCAGTTGCGGATTCTTCTCCCGCATTTTCGCGTAAAGTTTAATCGCGCGTCGAACTGGCCCAATCAAATCATCCAAGCGCTCCATCTGACTCGAAATGTGATAGCCCACCACGGCCAAATTGCGGATTTTGCCCCAGCGCGCCAGTTCATCTTCCTGAAAACCGAAATGCTTGTGGCGCTTGTCCCAATGCGAATGGGTTTTGATATCCAAATCCACGCGCACGCCCACCTCGCCTTTGTACTTTTTGAAAAATTGCATCTCCTGTTCTTCTTCAATTATTGGGGTGATAGTGAGCCCGCGGCTGTCCAGCTCTTCAATTAGCTTCAAATATTTTTCGGTCTTCGGCCCGTTGCACAACACGCGGATTTTGGAATTGAATTTTTCCTGTTCCCATAAGCGTTTGACAATCCACAATTCATTGGCCGATGAGGTTTCCAAATTCGCGCCCTCGGAAATTAAAGGCAGCACGAATTCCTTGGTCTGGTTGACTTTCATGGGGTAATGATAAAAAAACCGACCGCGGTAGTCATTGAGTTTTATGTAGGCGTTGAAAATATCAATCAAATCGCGCACGCGCCGTTCAATAATGAACGGAAAGACAATCTCCAACGAGGTGCCGTATTTTTTTACCAGCTCGTGAATATTGTACTGGTAATTTCCCTCTTTCAGCATGAGTTCACCCTTTTTGGTCACATCAAAATATTGCGTGTTGAACTCTTCTTTGCCGAGTTTCCAGAAATGCTTTGATGATTTTTTGGCGGTCATGGATTGGTGATTATTGATTAATCAGCGAGCGGGTCTTTTTCGATATGCCTGGTCAATAGGCCGCTGAGCCAGCTTGCTCGACAAGCAGCATTTGCATCGAGAGACATATGCGCAACTCTGCTGCTTGCGGGCAACTGGCGAGGCGGCAACACTGAATGAGCGAGTTCCGCTAGAGGAGAGAAAAATAAAAACGAATTCTAATGTTAGAATCCGTCAATCAAAAATTAAGCCATTGAGTTGACTTGCTGATTATAGCCGTGTTGAGCTTGCGGTGCTGTTGGTTCAACCCCTTTGCAAAATGAATAACAAGGCTAAAGTTATCACAAGACTTCCGGCCTGTCAATGTGGATATTATTTGGTGCCGGTGGTGGGAGTCGAACCCACAATCCCTTGCGGGCGATCGATCTTAAGTCGATAGCGTATTCCAGTTCCGCCACACCGGCGAGCATCTTAACATCTTAATTGGAGGCGCAGATGGGACTTGCACCCACGAATGGCGGTTTTGCAGACCGCTGCGTTAGCTACTTCGCCACTGCGCCAGGAAGTTAATTTGAGTCCGTTTCAAAAATCAGAACCTTTGAGAATTAATTTGATTTTTGGAGGAAAACCGTCGTTTTGAAACAAGCGCATCAAATCTGGAAAACTCTCTAATTGTAGCCGGAACGGTCGGCTTAATCAAGATTTTAATCAAAACCCCTCCGGTGTCTCGCGGGGTTGGCGCACGGAGGGGTGATGGAAGTTGATTATTTGGCCAGGGCAAGTTCAGCGGTTGAAGCGGTCATGGGCAAATTGTTGCCCAGAGCAAAGCGCTGTTCGTCTGCTTGCTGTTCCAGCGCCATCAAATCCTGCTCGACCCTTGTGGTCCCATTAAACCATCTCTGGCTGCCTGGATTAACGTAGAATTTTAGATAAGCTTTCAGCGGCCGGTTGATATAAGCGGGTTTTTGCAGAAGATTGGTCATGTCGGCAAACCAGCTTTCATAGTTGTCATACATCCGATAGGCTTTACCGGCGGTAATGCCGCTGCAATTGTAGGATTCAATTATTTTACCCTGAATCCTGGCCTTGGGCGTGTAAGTGCACATATGACTTTCCACGAAACTGATGGCCAGCGCGCGCATCCAGACCTGGCGGTCATGGGTTAAGTTCGTGTATTGGATAAGGCGGGCAACTGTTTCCGGGTTGGCCAAAGGCGATTGCGGGGCCTTGTTTTCAATGTACTCAACAACCAGAGAAACCAGCGGATCATTTTGCACCAGCTGTTCGTAAGTTACGCTGAAATTCTGATTTTGATTTGGTTTGACTTCAAAAACTAGAGCGGTGTTCTGACCGCCGCTAGCGTGTACCGGCCTTATTGCCGCCGGATAGATCCAGAAGATCATCGGCAAAAATGCAGCCGCATACAATGATTTGCGGAAGTTGGCGCTAACGAGGGCAAAAAGAGCTTTCATCTTGAGAATCAAACTCCTTTCTTCCTAGAAAACTAAATGTTAAAGAAACTGCTAATGTAGACCGCAAGGTTGCTAAAAGGGCCCTTATTGAAAGCTTTTGCGCTAATAAAAAAGCGTGCCGAAATAGCACCTTACGTAATTAGTATAGCTCATTTGGTATAAAAAATCAAGCCATTTTTGCCAATTTCCGCCTTATTTGAGGGGAAAGTTATTTTTTTTATCGCGGTAATGGGGAATTTTAGCCTTCACAATTTCTTATATTTAAGCGGATTTTTGCCAACAGAAAAATACCCCAAAAAATGAGGTATTTTTCTCTGGAGCGGGTAGCGGGACTCGAACCCGCCGCTAAACATTGGCAATGTTTTGTATTACCCCTATACTATACCCGCGCGACTTATTTGGTATTGCAGACCGTGACTCTCCCATTAGTGGTCTTGCTGCCCTCACCCCAATAAATTGATAGTCCCGCAATAAATAATAAGAATTGTACTTGATCTCTATTCCCCCCATGTATTGATTCTACTATACACAAGGTCAAGGATTTTTAAAGAACTAATAAATTTTGTGGTGCCGCGGGTCAGAATCGAACTGACGACGCCAGCCTCTTCCAAGGCTATTTTGGACTATCTCATCATCCCCTTAAGGGGGAGCTGGGCGCTGGTATAGGATTATTGTTGGGACTCACCTATTAGTCTCTACACCTTCCAAGAAACTTAAACCCTTCTTGGCTCGGCTCGGGATTGCATAATAAGATATGGTTTCCCCGAATTCACCCAGTTTTTCTCAAAGTCAATTACTTGACTTGGCCCCAAAGAGTTTAGGGCTGCGCTCTAACCACTGAGCTACCGCGGCATTATATAAATCTTTCCCTGGTGGGCAGTGCAGGATTCGGACCTGCGACCTCTGCAGTGTAAATGCAGCGCTCTACCAACTGAGCTAACCGCCCATGGTGCCCGAGGAGGGACTCGAACCCTCATGCCTTGCGGCACACGCACCTCAAGCGTGCCTGTATACCAATTCCAGCACCCGGGCTAGTTTTACTCAAGGAAAAGCTAAACTATATTACTATATCTTTAAAAAAAAATCCAGCCTGCTTCAAAACAAAAAATTTACAGCTTGGGTAATGGCGCATATTCTATTATACTCACTAAATCACCTGCCATTTCCCGGCCGCGTCTTTTATAAGCTTGCCGGCCACGGAAAAACCCGAAGCCCACTTGTGGCCGCCGCCGCCGAACTGATGGGCAATTTCGCTGACATTCGTGCCCTTGTGCGCTTCACTGCGCAAACTGCCTTTAATGACATTGCCGTCCTGGCGCAGGAATAGGGCGAATTTGGCTTCCGGAACTTTGTTTAAAGTTTCCACCAGTCCTTCAAAGGCGCTGGCTGGCAGGGCGCCGAGTTCTTTAAGATCTTGTTCGGTGATAATGGAATAAATGATTTTTTGTTTTGAATCGTAATAAGCGTTTCCCAGAGCTTTGCCCCAGGCTTTGAGAATATTCGGAGCTTTGCCTTTATAGGTATGCTTAGTAACCGTGTCTATGCGCGCGCCTTTTTTCATTAAATGCGCCGCGGCTTTGAGCGTGGATTCTCTGGTGTTGCTGTGCATGAACGAGCCGGTGTCGGTAAAGATGCCGGTGAGCAGGCAGGTGGCGATTGCGGCGTCAATTTTCCAGCGGCAGTATTGGAAAAAATCATAAACGAGTTCGGCAACGGATGATTTTTCCGGGTCTACCAGGTTGATGTCGCCGTAGAGAGTGTTGTCAGGATGATGATCAATGTTAAGTTTTGGGGCCTTAAGCGCGATAAGAGCAGGATTACCTACGCGCTCGGGTTGTGAGCAGCCGGAAATTATTATGAGATCGATGGGCGGCTGGTCAGGGGTTTTAGGGCGCGGTATGTCTACGGCGCTGGCCGTGGCGGCAACCACGGTTTCGCGGACGACATCTATAACGGCCGACGATGCCGCCGTGGCTGGCGCGATTTGTTCATGCACCAATTCGCTCCCCGGCAGGAAGCGCAAGGAAGGCGGCACGCCGCCGGTTATGACTATGCTGATTTGTTTTCCGTCCTGCTGCGCGCGGCGGGCCAGAGCTAAAACCGAACCGAGGTCGTCGCCGTCGGTGCGTTCGTGGGTGGTGAATAAAATGCGCCGGGCTTTGTTTATGGCGGCCGCGGCTTGGTTAAAGGCTGGGTTCATGGATATAGATTATAGATATAAACTTATGTGTTCCGATAAACTTGTTGGCCGTAAGTTCATTGGGATTGCCGGTCGGATTGCCCAGCTAGCAGCATCTGCACCGAGAAATATATGCGCAGCAGCTGCTAGCGGGCAACTGGCGAGGTAATAGCGGCAAAGGCTATTGAGCGGAATAATTGTCTGGCCGCGTTTTATTTTTTATTATCTTCCGAATGAATTTTTTTAATTAGCCGGTCAATGTGCTCGGCATAGCGCGGGGCGGTATCAAGAAAAAATTGAATGCGGGGAACGATTTTCATCTGCAAGGAACGGTTAAGTTCACCCTGGATGCCGTAAAGGTTTCGTTCCAGCGCGGCAAAAATTTTATCGTCATCGCCGCCGACAATGGACAGCCAGACCTTGGCCCACTTCAAATCCCGGCTGGTTTCCACGCGGCTAACCGTTACTAGCCCGGTTTGCGTTTCCAGATATGGATGCATAATTTCGCCCAGAAGTTTTTGTATAAGCGAATTGACGCGATCCACACGGTTGGTGTTTTTGCGGATAACTGCCATGCTTGTATTTTAGGTGAACGAAACATTATAGCCAAAAATGCAGACTTTGTACAGGGTCTGTAACTGCTATAATTGTAATCACTACATTGGCGCGGAAACGATTGGCGAGAACAGCATGGGCTTTAACCGCTGTTCGAGACAATCGTTTCCGCGCCTTATTGCAAAGAACAAAAACCCGCGGAACGATTCGCGGGTTTACAGCGTCTTCTGTTTGAAGCTTTCTTCAAAACTTTCCAAGATGTCGCCGGTCTGGATTTTGACGCCGGTTTTGACTTTCATGCCGAATTCTTCGCCCTTGCTTACGGTTTTGGCCGCCACTTTATTTTGCTGCAAATCCAAAATTTCGCCGCAGCCCAGTTCGCTACGTCCGGCTTCGGCTTGTCCCGCTGCGGCCCCCCCCGGCTCTCCCCGGCCGGGCGCAGCGCCGCCTTCCCGCCAAACGGCCACGGGCTTGTCTTTCCTGACCTCGCCTTCTTCCACGCGGCCGCCGATTATCATCTGCCCTTTTTCCGTGCGGAAAATCGCCAGAATTTTGGCCTTGCCGATGGAGCGCCGCTCCAGTTCCGGCGTGAACAGTTTTATGACCGCGTTGGTAATATCTTCCAAAAGTTCGTAGATGACTTCGTAGGAATCAACGGCTACTTTTTTCTGTTTGGCCAGATTAATGGCCTTGGGGTTGGTCTTGACGCGGAAAGCAATGACCGCGCCTTTGGAACTGGCGGCCAGCAAGACATCGGACTCGTTGACTTCGCCAATGCCTTCGCTCAAAATATTTACTTTGACTTCTTCGTTTTTCAGTTTGGCCAGCGACTGTTTAATGGCTTCCAATGAGCCGGTGACATCGGTTTTGATAATAAGGTTCAAAGTTTTGGTTTGCGTATCTCCTTCCAAAGCATGTTTTGTGCTCAAACGATGGCTGCGATTTTTTTTCTGAACGGTTTGTCCGATAGTTTTGGCTTCTTCCAATGTGGCCACGGTTTGCAGAATGTCTCCGACTTCCGGCAATTCTGAAAATCCGGAAATCTGCGCCGGCGTCGAGGGCGCCGCATTTTTGATTTTTTTACCGTGCTCATCATCCAAATTTTTGATGCGCCCGTACGCGGCGCCGGCAACAATAATATCTCCTACTTTGAGCGTGCCGTTTTGCACAATTACGCTGGCCATGGCGCCCTTGCCCTGGCTCATGTGCGATTCTATGACCGTGCCCAAAGTTTTGCCGCCGGGATTGGCACGGAAATTTTCCACTTCCGCGGCCAGCAAGATCATGTCAAAGAGCTGGTCAATGCCTTTGTTTTGCTTGGCGGAAATTTCCACGGCAATGGTTTTGCCGCCCCAGTCCTCGGTGAGTACACCATGCTCGGCCAATTCTTGTTTGACCCGCATGGGATTGGCGTTTTCTTTATCTATTTTATTGATGGCTACGATGAGCGGCGTGTTGGTAAACTTGGCGCGGTTGATGACTTCCACGGTTTGGGGACGGACGCCGTCATCGGCCGCGACTACGAGCACAATAAGGTCGGTGACATTGGCGCCGCGCGCGCGCATTTCCACGAAGGCTTCGTGGCCCGGAGTATCCAAAAAAGTAATGGCCTTGCCGTCTTTTTTGACCTGATGGGCGCCGATGTGCTGGGTAATGCCGCCGGATTCTTTGGCCACGACATCGGTTTTGCGGATGGCGTCGAGCAAGGTGGTCTTGCCGTGGTCAACATGGCCCATTACCGCGACTATTGGCGGACGCGGTTTTTTATTGGCTTCGGCTTCCGTGGCCAAAGTTTGCTGTAAAAAGCCCAAGCCGTATTCGGCCGTCTCCTGGCTCTGTTCCGCCTCCACTTCAAATCCCAGATCCTGCGCAATTATAGTGGCTGTTTCAAAATCAACTTCTTCGTTGATGGTGGCCATGACGCCGTTTTTGATGAGCGTTTTTATAACTTCGGTGACGGGCAATTTTAGGAGTTCGGCAAAATCTCGCACTTTGATGAACGCCGGCAGGGAGATTTTGCCGCGCTGCTGTGGGGCCGCTTCTTCCGCTTTTTTCTCCGGCTCTTTGAACGCCTCCATAATCTGCTTGGCCAAGTAGTTGTCGATTTTGTTGGAGCGCGGGGAAATTCTAAATCCTTGCTCCGCGGCTCGCTTGCGCAGCCCCTGCACCGACATGTTCAATTGTGAGGATAAGCTCGAGAGGTTCATAGCTGATTGATTGTACTGGAAAATTTCAGAAAAATCAAGCCGGACTCACAAATCATAAAAGACATTTGCCGACTCATTTGGTCCTCGTCGCTAGGGCGCGGCTAGGCTCCTGCGGAATCGTTCGCTAGCAAATGTCTTTTATGATTGACGGCGATCCGTTATTAAAACGTTCGATTTTTTCCTACTATTATTTTTAACCGCTGGGGAATGATTTCCACGGTCGCGGGGAACTTGGCCACGACCCGGTGGAACATGGTGACGTGGAAGCCAAGCGGCTCCAAGAAGCCGATCTTGCGGCATTTGATGACCGTGGTGTGGGGAATTTCTTCCCAGCGACCTTCGGCAATCGCGTTTTTATACCTTAAAATATCGGTGCGCTTGAGCCGTTCCAGAATCAATAAGTCTAAAAAACCATCGGTGGGATTGGCAATGTGGGCGTTTTTGCTGCTGGTGGAACGGGTATTGGCCACCAGGCCACCGAGGCAGTTAATATCGATGGTATAAGAATCATCAATCCTGATTTTCATGGGGTGGCTGGCGTTGGTGAGCGAGCGCATGCTGCTCCACCACTTCAAATTTTTAACCTGTTTGGGGACGATGCCCAGTTCCAGATAGCCGATAAAATAAATTTGACCGACTCGGGCCAAATCTATGCGTTCAATCCTGCGCGCCGCGATGGTTTTGACAGCCGCGGCCACGCTGTCCACGCCCACGATTCGGGCGAGGTAAGAAGTTTCATCGAACGGCACGAAGCCGACGGTGAGGTCGCGGCCTTTGACGTGCGCCAGCATCAAATTAAAAGTATCGTCGCCCCCGCAGGCCACTAAAGTATTGACGCCCCGCTGGGCCGCAGTGTCGACCAGGTCGGCCATAGAGCGCAAGGAAGTGATGCGCCCCATCTCGCCGGAAATTTTAAACTCGGCCAACAGCCCTTGCAGTTCAATTTGCAGGCGCTCAAATTTGGCCGCCGGAAGATTGGCAGGATCAAGGATATAGTAATACATAAGTGTACATTACCGTAAATGCACAAGATATTTTTCTGGTGATGATGCCATCCTATTCTTCCGGTTCGGGTTCGACTTCTTTGAGTTTATCTTTGTCTTTCTCTTTGCGCTTGCCTCCACCCTCGCTGCTGGCGGCTGCGGCCTGGCTGACTTGAGCGCCGCCCATAGTGCATTTGCCGGTAAACTGGGCGCCGTCCTCGACGCGCAAGATGGAGCAGGTAATATCCCCTGCTACCCGCGCGGTTTTTTGCAAAATCAAATTGCCGCTGATTTTTAGATTGCCCTGGACTTCGCCGGCGACCACGGCATTGCCGGCCAGGACATCGGCCGCGACTTTCGCGCCCTCGTTGACTTGAATGCCTTGGCTGGTCTTGACTTTGCCGTTGACCTGGCCTTCAATGCGAATGTTCCCCTCTGAATTTAGGTCTCCTTGAATTTTTACTGATGGACCGACAATGGTTTCTGCCGGTTCGTTCATAGATGGGTCGATTTGGTTGGCCATTTTTGCTTCCTTTGCGCGGTTTCTCATATTCAACCAAGTGGTTGAATACTGGGACGCTGTTAATTAATAGATTCGGCTTAAAGCCGCGGATTAAGAACGTTTAGCAGCTTTTGACTTTGGTTTTTTGCCGGAGGGAGCGGTGTTTATTTTTTCTTGATCAAATTTTTCCTGCCAGGCCTGGTCGGCGTTTTTCATGGCCTGGCGCTCTTCATCGCTCAAGGGAGTTTCACTGGCCCCGCCTTTTATGTGTTTGGCATAGATGCGGTTCTGCTGACGGCCGTGCATGCTGGTGAGGATCACGCCGTTATCATGTTCGTCAAGCAGCGCACAGCAGAAGCTCAAGTTTCCCCCCTCATCGGCGAATGAGTTGAATCGTACCAAACCGATTTTCTGGACTGTAGTGCCGGTGTGGTGCCTCAAACTTTTGACTTGCTCCCTAAGCGTCTGGCTTTCGCCTTCCAGCACTTTGATTTTCAGAGCAAAACGGCCAAGAATTTCCTCCAGGTCAGCCGGCTTGCTTTGGTCGGCAAATGAGCTACGGGTCCGCCTGACCCGGCGCAGGACCGCTATGGCATAAACTAATAAACCAATGCCCACAAGAGCCAGAACCGCGTCTATAACAAGGAATGTTTGTGCGTTCATAAAGCCTATTGGCTGATGCGCAGCTCATAATAATAGCATAATTTTAGCACTGATGTTTAGGTTGATTCAAGGAGGGGGAAATGCTATAATCTTTGTTGATAATTGTCTTGATAATTGACGTTGATAAGCAACCTGAACTATATGTCCAAAAAACACCGCCGCTTTAACCAATTTAACCAGACTGCCTCTAGCACTTCATCGGCCAGCCAGGACCTGGCCACCGAGTATCGGACTATTAAGCATGATCTGATCAGGCTGGTTATCCTTAATGCTATTGTTTTGGCCGCCGTCTTGGCCGTTTATTATACCAACCAGCAGTCGCACTATCTCGACAATTTAACGGCCAAGTTTTTGCATCTGTAATTTTTCGATAAAACCGCCTTCTGTCAATTTTTTTGACCTTTGACAACCTTGGTGGCCTTTGCTATCCTATTGAAAATGCCTATCCAGCCAATTCAATTTTTCCGTTTCAACCTCAACCCCCTCCAGTGAGCACCCCCTCGCTTAAGGGGTTATTTTTTTATGTAAGGTTTTTATGGCCCAACCTTGGGATCTCAAACTGCAAATGCTCGGGGCTATTTCAGCTAAAGGCGGCTTCGTAAACTGCCATGCCCACTTTGATAAGTCATTTATCATTTCGCGGGGCGGGTTAGGCAAGAGCATGGTTGATATGGAAACAAAATGGCATATGAGCGATGATATCAAACACGCTTCCACTGCAGCGCAGATTGCCGACCGCGTTAGAGCGGCGTTGGACATCCTGCTGGCGCAGGGCGTGAAGCTGACTTGTACTTTTGTTGATGCTTATGATGCAGTACAGCATCGCGCTATTGATGCGGTTAATGCCGTAAAAAAGGAATATAAGGATAAGATAAAGCTCGTGACCATCACTCAACCGCTGAAAGGGTTAGTGGACAAGCCAGCGCGCGATTTGTATGAAGCTATCACAGCCAAAGCCGATGTTGCCGGCGGCTTGCCCTCCAAGGATCGGCCCAATGATAAAGAAAATTTGGATATTTTATTTTCCATTGCCAAAAATCTCAACAAGCCCGTTCACGTTCACATTGACCAGGAAAACAATCCCAATGAGCGCGATACTGAAAAGCTTATTAATTTTACCATCAAGCACGGGTATCAAGACCGGGTTGTGGCAGTCCATGCGGTTTCTGTTTCAGCCCAGCCAAAGGAATACCGCCGCGATATTTACAAAAAAGTAGCCGCCGCCGGAATTGCCGTGGTAGTATGCCCTTCGGCCGCGTTAAGCATGCGCCAGCTCTATCAACACACGGCACCCACCCACAATTCTATTGCTAATGTGCCCGAGATGCTTAAGGCGGGAGTGCTGGTAGGGCTGGGTACAGACAATCTTTGCGATTTTTACCAGCCGTTTGTGGACGGCGATATGTGGATTGAATTGCGCATGTTAATGGAGGCCTGCCGCTTTTATGATTTTGATCAATTAGTAGATATTGCCACTGTAAACGGGCAGAAAATTTTAGCGTATCAATAAATTTTTATGGCAAAACTTTGGCAAAGTGATTTAACCAAGCTCCATCCCCTGGTGGAAAAGTATACCGTGGGCAATGATTTTGAGTTAGATAAGCGATTATTGCCGTTTGATATTGAGGCTTCCAAGGCCCATGCTCAAGCTTTGTTGCAAGCCAAAATTTTAAGCCGAGCCGAGTATCAAAAATTAGTGCGAGGCCTAAATGAAATCTTAAAATTGCATCAGCAGGGGAAATTTGTCATCAAGCCGTCGGATGAAGATTGTCATACGGCGATTGAAAATTATTTGGTCGAAAAACTTGGGCCCTTGGGCAAGAAAATCCATGCGGCCCGTTCGCGCAATGACCAGGTCTTGGTGGCCACGCGCTTATATACCAGAAAAAAGTTGGGGCAGATTAGTGCGGAACTAATAAAAACCCAGAAAGTTTTTTTGCAGTTGGCCAAAAAGTATGAATTTTTGCCTTTGCCGGGTTATACTCATACTCGCCGGGCCATGCCTTCCAGCGTGGGCCATTGGGCGGCCGCGTACTTGGAGGAGTTGATTAATGATCATCAGCTGCTGGAGACGGCCTATGAGTTAAATGATCAGAATCCTTTGGGAGCGGCGGCCGGTTTTGGCGTCAATATAAATATTGACCGCAACCTTACTACTCGTCTGCTCAAGTTTAAGCGGCTGCAAGTGAATTCACTTTATGCAGTGAATAGTCGGGGCCCTACCGAAAGCTATATTTTATCCGTGCTGACCAAAATTATGATGACGCTGGGCCGCCTGGCTAATGAAATAATCTGGTTTACCATGCCGGAGTTCAATTATTTTATCATTCCAAATGAGTTTACCACTGGCTCGTCGATTATGCCGCAGAAAAAGAATCCCGACGTGTTGGAAATTTTGCGCAGTAATGTTAATGTCATCGCGGCCCTTCAGACCCAAGCCAAAGATATCTCGAAAAATTTGATTTCCGGGTATAATCGCGATACGCAATTGACCAAAGAACCATTGATTAAAGGTTTAGGTATTGCCAGGCGCAGCTTGGAGATTGTGGCGCTGGTTATGTCCAAGATTAAGCCCAATAAGCCGGTGTTAATGAAGTCGCTGGCGCCGGAATTTTTTGCCGTTCACGAAGTTAATAAACTGGTCAAGCAGGGTTTGCCGTTCCGCGAGGCTTATCAGCAGGTTAAAAAGAATATCAACAAAATCAGAGTTCGCGATCCGGTCAAAGCCCTTAAGGAAGTTGTTTCAATCGGCGGCCCAGGGAATTTACAGCTCTCTAAATATCGCTTAAGTAAGCCATTATAATAATCAATCAATAAGTTAAAATTAAAAAATAATTAAAGGAAAGATAAAACTATGCATCCAAACATCGACCTGATCGATCCCAAGGAGTACGACCAGGTTATCAGCGCCATGCGGGATTTTTTCCGCGCCAAGGGGTTCATCCAGACCCCGACCCAGCACCGCTTGAGCATTCTGGCGGCCTGCGAGGATCCGCTAACCATTGCCACTTTTAACTACGCGGGCAATTTGTGGCCGCTGCCGCAGACTGGGCAGATGTGGCTGGAATACGAATTATTAACCAAGCCCGACGCGCCCGGCTATTACTGCATTACCACCAGTTTTCGCAATGAAGCTGACCCGATCCCCGGCCGCCACAATCTCATCTTCCCAATGTTTGAGTTTGAAACCCACGGCGGGATGGATGAATTGAGGCAGTTGGAAGAAGAATTATTGGAATTCCTGAAATTTGGCAAGAAAGCTTCTTTTAAGCATCTTGAATATGATGATGCGGCAAAACACTATAGGACAAAGGAACTTAAATCCGAGGATGAAGCCAAGATGATGGAAGAATATGGGCCGGTGGTGTTTTTGGAAAAATTTCCCCAGCACACTTCTCCGTTCTGGAACATGAAGAAAGACGGCGATCATGCCCACAAGATTGACGTGATTTTGTATGGGATAGAAACTATCGGTTCGGCCGAGCGCAGCAGCAACCCGGAGGAAATGCGGGAGGCGTTCAACACCATTAGCGATGGGATGTACGCCAAGACCTTGTTCTCGCAGTTCGGGCAGGAGCGCGTGCTGGAAGAGTTAGATAGATTTTTGGCGCATAAGTTTATTCCGCGCTGCGGCGGCGGCATTGGGGTGACTCGCATGATTCGGGCGTTCAAGCTGGCCGGGATGCTAAAGTAAGGTAGATCAAGCGGTTATGTCGAAGGGCCACTTTTTTGAGAGACTCTTTTTGTTGTGGTGGAC
>CAYJQY010000001.1:2208-141254 GCA_964372905.1 uncultured Candidatus Saccharibacteria bacterium | reverse complement strand
GTCTTTTTAGGCATAAATTTATTTTAGATGAATTTCAGATAGGAGTCAACTAGGCGGTCCTTCTCTTCGCTGGCTCCATTATCCTGTTTAGGAACGAGACGATATGGCGCTGCGTACGCGCGCGATGCCTAAACGTTCCACTAGTTAGGTTTTGGTAACCGGGTAGTAGAGTATATGCCCAGCGGCAGCGCTTAACAACACGTTAACAATGCCCTAGACTACAGACAGACATTACGAAGAAAGGGGCTCGGGCCAGATTCCAAACAATAAAGTTTGGTAATTAATAAGCAAGAAAATTATCGCAATGTCCCAACCGGTGAATTCGTCAGTAAAGAAGGGAGTCGGCGAATTTATATATCCTCACTAATAACATTGCTCTATGCACTTCAAAGACCGGCAACACGCAGGACAGCAACTCGCCCATGCCTTGAAAAATTATAAAGGCAAGGATGTGGTTGTCTACGCTTTGCCGCGCGGTGGGGTGGTTTTGGGCGCTGAAGTAGCGAAGAAATTAAAGGCCCCGCTTGATCTGCTTATTCCGCGCAAAGTCGGCCATCCGTATAACCCGGAATATGCCATTGCCGCCGTGGCTGAAAGCGGCGACATGATCCGCAATGAAGAGGAAGTGACCCATGTCGATCCCCAGTGGTTTAAGCAGGCGGCGGCAAAAGAAAGAACGGAAGCCCAGCGCAGAAGACAACTCTATTTAGGAGGCAAAAAACCGGTGAAGGCCACCGGTAAGATCGGCATTATCATTGATGACGGTCTGGCCACTGGTCTTACCATGAAAGTTGCCATAAAAGAATTGCGGCACCAAAAACCAAAACAAATTGTAGTAGCCGTACCGGTCGCTGCGGAAGAAACAGCATCAGAGCTTAGCACACTTGCGGACGAAGTCGTTGTGCTTTACGTCCCTGTCGGTTTTTTCGGCGCCATTGGCTCTTACTATCAAAATTTTGACCAGGTCAGCGACGCAGAAGTTATTGCGCTCATTAAGTCCTTACCGACATGATCTTTGAAAAAGGGGTGATACACATGCAAAAAGCAATGACTTAAAAACTTGAAGAAAAGGGGCCTTGACAAAAAAAATTTCGTCCCTGTATAATAGGAGATAGGGGTATAGACTATCCATGCAGCCGAGTCATAGCAAAGATTTATTTAAAGACTGCCGCTAATCATTAATCATCAAAATAATTCAATAATTAATTAAAGACAGGAGTAATATGAAAGATAATATAACCTATGGGGTAATTGGGTTGCTGCTTGGCATCATCCTTACCTGGGTGGTTGCCGTTAGCGCGGTCAATAACCAAAATGCCGGCATGATGCGCATGATGGGTATGCGCAACATGATGGGCGGTTCCAACATGATGGGAAATTTTGATGACCATCATGATGATGATTTTGGAATGATGGGCGGTCAGGATATGTCAGGGGTTATGAAAAGCATGATGTCGGGCTTGGAAAATAAAACCGGAGACGAGTTTGATAAGGCGTTTTTGTCCGAAATGATTGTCCATCATCAAGGGGCAATTGACATGGCTGACCTGGCCTTGCATAATGCTCAGCATCAGGAAATAAAGGACCTGGCCAATAACATCATTTCGGCCCAGATTAAAGAAGTAAAGCAAATGGAAGCGTGGCAGCAAGCGTGGTATAAATAAGTATAGCAGTGCCCAACCCGGTAACCCAGCCGCCCTTTTAGCCGGAATAAATTATAACAAGAAATAATTATTTCACATGGGTTGGTTTAAAAATCATGCAATGTATATCGCCTGGGTGGCTGCGTTGTGCGCCATGATCGGGAGTCTTTATTTCCAGTATGTCATGCATTTTCCGCCCTGCGTCCTGTGCTGGTACCAGCGCATTGCCCTTTATCCTTTGGTGGTCATCATTCCCATCGGCATCATCAAGAAAGATAAAGTTTTGCCGTTGTACGCGCTGACCTTGAGTATGATTGGCTTAGTGATTGCGGCATATCATAACCTGCTGTATTACAAGGTCATTTCTAATACTCTCGCGCCGTGCATACAAGGAATTTCCTGCACGACAAAGTATATAGAATGGTTGGGGTTTGTCACCATACCGTTTTTATCATTATTTTCTTTTATCATTATTGCCGTAAGCGCTTTTGTGGCCTGGAAAGGAGCGGTGGATGAGCAAAGAAGTTAAAATTATTATCGGGGTGGGGTTGGCGGTTGCCGCCGGCGGGTTTTTTTTGTTCACCCAACAACCCAAGCAGCTGGATCCTGGTCAGCTCGTTGACAGCCAGGCCCTGATTCGCGATACCAGCCACATGACTGGCAAAAAGGACGCCAAGGTTTCCGTCGTTGAGTTCGGCGATTATCAGTGTCCGGCCTGCGCTACAGCCGCCCCGATTCTTTCCCGGCTGCGCGAAGAATACAAGAATATTCCCGAAGTCAATTTTGTGTTTCGCCATTTTCCTTTGGCCCAGCATGAAAGGGCTATAGTAGCCGCACAAGCGGCCGAGGCAGCGGCCGAGCAGGGCAAGTTTTGGGAGATGACCGACAAGCTGTACCAAACTCAAAATCAATGGATTGGTTCGGTCGGCCATGAGCCAGTTTTTCAGACGTTGGCCCAAGAATTGGGCTTGGATGTCGACAAGTTTCGGCAGGCCGCAGAGAGCAATAAATACAGCGACATCATTAAGGCAGATCAAAGCGACGGCACGGCTTTGGAGGTGAATTCCACGCCCACGTTCTTCATCAATGGCCTAAAGACCGCGGGTTTTGGCTACGAAGAGCTCAAATCGACAATTGAAGAAAAATTAAAATAAATTGACCCCGCTTAAAATCTCTGCTATGCTTGGATAGCAAAATACTTATCTTTAGAAAAGTCGTCGAGTTTCACAAGTATATTTAAATTTGCAATTCATCCACTAATCTATAATTTATATCTATGAACGGTGTAATCAAGAAAAAGACTGGCAAGGGCTTTGGCTTCATCACCCCCGAGGGCCAGGACAAAGACCTGTTCTTTCACAAGAATTCTCTGGTCGGTGTCACCTTTGAAGAACTTCAAGAGGGCGATAAGGTCACCTTTGAAATTGAAGATTCTCCCAAAGGCCCAAACGCGATCAACGTTAACCGCGCCTAAGGTCTTTTAAAAAAACTCTCCCGATACAAAGCTCCCCCGATTTTCGGGGGAGCTTTGTATTTACGCTTTTGCAGGAGTTTCTGCTTTTTGGTCGGCCGGCTTTGCGTCAGTCGGTGCGGGTGTGGTAGGTGTAGCCGGGGTAGGGTTAGGTTGATCAGACATAAACATTCCTTTCTTTCTGCGAACCTCTATCCTCGGCAGGCAGTATTAAGTTATGAGTGGCTTCTACGGATAATAAGCCAATAACTCATTGTACCAGCAATGGTTGAATCGGTCAATTATCATGATATACTTTAGTTATAAAAGACTATGCGTACTTTGAAGGATATAATTAAAGTATTAACTTATTAATTTCGTTAATTTTGTGTCGATAGTTTCTTTGCTGGAGTTTCTTATTCCACTGGTATTTTCTTCTATAGTTATCGTCGTATGCTTCTTATTGCTGGCCGATGCCTTGTTAGGTGGGGAAGATTTTGTGACCAGTAAAAAGATGATTAAAAAAGTCGGCAAAATCATCGAGGCCTATAATTGTCAAAATGGCCTTTTGTATGACTTAGGGAGTTGTCGCGGTGCGTTCAGTATTGGTATTTTGGGTGTGCTTCGCGACTTGCGCGTGGTGGGAATTGACAATAGTTATGTCAGAATTTGGCTTTCGAGGATGCGCAGCTATTTTTACAGCGGTTCTCCTGCTTTTGTCAAGGCGGATATCTTTGATACGGACGTGTCGAAAGCTGATTTAATATTTGTCTATTTGCCGCGCGCCTTGCTTCCGGCTTTAGAAACAATGCTGCAAAGAGATTTAAAGTCCGGAGCGTTGGTAATCACCAATAGGGTTAATTTTCCGAATTGGCCCCCGCATCAAATTTTTTTATCGGATAGCCAAGATCCTAAACAAGAACATTTATTTGTTTATCGAAAAACGTAATTTTTAAAATCCAGTAGTTAACACCCAGTAATTAAAACCACAGCGAAAATTTTCCGTAGTGGAGGCGGGCCGGGGTGAGGCCAATGCCGCCGCAGTAAAATTGAGCTTTTCACATTGCAGTGGATAAATATTATAGCAAATTCTCAACTGTGCAGGGGCCCTAAAGCTTATTTGATCGCCGGCCAAGACAAGAAGTTATATTAAAAATAACCCCATTGGACTGAATTTTCAAGAAATTGTATAATGGTTACGGTAACATTAAGCTGTGCAAAACTCTATGAACCAAAAAACTTTCTGGGGAGCTGTTGTGCTCGTTGTGGCGCTCGCGGCGATTGCCTATTTCGCGCTGTCCAAAAAAAGCGGCGAGAGGGCCGTTGAATCAACTCGAGAAATTCAGTCCAAAAACGCTGCCGCAAAAGCCACTGGCAATCCCGACGATGCAGTCAATGCCATACTGCAAAACGCCGGTCAGGAACAAGCCGCTGCCAGCCAGAATGACGAGGTTGACATCATAACCTCAAGCGATGAGAATATTAACGCTTTTGAAGGAGTTTACAATGAAAACGAATTTTAAGTTGATGCAAAGCGCGCTGGTGTCTGGGACTGTTCTGGCGATATATGCGTTATCCGCCGTTAGTACCGCAGCGCAGACCCGGCCGGGTAGCGCGACCGATGGCGCTAATTTTTGCGCACGGATTACCAGCGCCAATACCACTCTGGGCCAGCGATTTTCCAATAATGAATCCAAATTAAATGAGGCCCGGGGCCGGCGCGATCGGAAGATTGACGCCAGGCAACAAGAGCAGAACAGTCGCTTGGTCCAAACCCACCAGCAGGCCAATCAAACCCGCGCTGCGCAAATTGCCGCGCTAATGGCTAAAGCCGCCACGGATGCCCAGAAGCAAGCGGTAACCGATTTTCAAAACACTCTGAACGCGGCTTTGGCCACGCGCCGCGCTGCTGTTGACGGCGCTATCGCGACATTCCGCAGTGGCTTGGATACGGCCATAGCCGAACGCGAAGCCGCCATTAATGCTGCTATTAAAGTTTATCATGATGCCGTCAACGCGGCCTTAGACAAAGCTAAAAGCGATTGCGCGTCCGGCGTGGCCCCGCTGACCGCCCGTCAGACATTTTTTAGCGCCATGCGCGCTGCCCAGCAGAAATTCCGTACCGACCGCCGGCAAGCGGAAAAAATTCCGGCCAGCGTTCAGCAGTTGCGCACGGCGCGCAAGCAGGCCATAGACAAGGCCTTTGCCGATTTTCGCGCGACCATGGAGCAAGCAAGAAAAACCTTGAAAGCCGCTTTCGCTATTCCCGCGCCGTAACAGCGCCATAAAGGCGGTACATTTTACGTGAGCGGCGGACAGCGGCATGTTCGCCATGCCGGCGGGCATCCAGTTTATGGATCTTGGGGCGATGATGAAGAAATAAAGCTTATAGGTCATAAAAATTAGCCAATCACAGAACGTTAATAAAAGATTGAGACAGGCCGCGGAGGAAGCTGCGGCCTGTCTCTTGGTCGGGGTTTCGTCATATCAGCACTCCTCTCAGCACTCCTCGAGTGGTTCCCCCCACTGCGCATGGCGGGGAATTTGACCCCAGGTCCTGGGGTCCCTTTTCACAAGCGCTGGTTGGTTTGCCACCAGCATCTTGTGATAAGGGTTATCTTTACAAAAACGAAACACCGCCCGTGCAGGGCGGCTGGTTTTGTCAATTGCTTTGTCAATTGCCGGCTTTTAGTTTAGGATAAAGTAGATGAAAACTCACAAAATAGACGCTGATAAAATGGGATTCGGCAGAAAATCTAAACAAGTAATCCTGATCATTTTAGATGGCTGGGGCGTGCGCGAGGAACGGGAACACAACGCTATTGCGCAGGCACGCAAGCTGTTTTTTGATTCGCTGTGGGAAACCTGCCCGCACTCCCTGCTTGAGGCCAGCGGCGAAGCGGTGGGGCTGCCTAAAGGTCAGATAGGCGGTTCCGAAGTGGGGCACTTAACCATCGGCGCCGGCACTATCATTGATAATGATTTTGTGCGCGTGGCCAAAGCTGCCCGCAGCGGGCAGTTTGCCGCCAACCCCGCTTTTCTTAAATTGTTCGCTCACGTCAAAACCCACGGCTCAACCTTGCACGTTCTTGGCCTGTTAAGTCCGGGCGGCGTTCACAGCCATCAGGAACATCTCCACGAATTTTTGCGCGTGGCCAAAGCCGCGGGCATAAAAAAAGTCGCCATCCACGCTTTCACCGACGGCCGCGACACATCGCCCCAAAGCGCGCACCAGTACTTGCGCGCACTGGAACAAGTCATTGAAGATTTGGGCGTGGGGTTCATTGCCACCGCTTCCGGCCGCTTTTACGCCATGGATCGCGACCGCAATTGGGACCGCCTGGCCCGCGCCGAAGCCGCGATTTTTGACTGCCAGGGCACGGTCTGCCGCGCCCGCAAGCCCTCTGATCTCATCCGCGAGCTTCACGGGCAGGGAATAGTGGATGAACATTTGGAGCCCGTAGTATTTTTAGATGATAATGGGCAGGGCTACTCGATCCAAAAAAATGACGGCGTGTTTTTGTTTAACTTTCGGGCTGACCGCGTGCGCATGATCGCGCAAAAAATTTCCGAGCGCGTGGAGCGCGATAATCTCTGCTTTGTTACCATGACTGAGTATGATCAGGCTAAGCGCTCCTTCAAAAGTCTAGTGGCTTTTCCACAGGCCGTCATTGAAACCACGCTGGCCAAAGAGATTTCGGAGGCCGGGCTGGCCCAGGCCCACATCGCCGAAACCGAGAAGTACGCCCACGTCACGTTTTTCTTAAATGGCGCGATCGAGGAGGTTTTTCCTGGCGAAGAATATGTGCTGATAGACAGCCGCAAGGATATCCGTACGCACGACGAGGCGCCGGAGATGCGCGCCAAAGAAATAACCGACGCGTCCATCGAACGGATTAAGCGCGGGGTGAATTTTATCGTTGTAAATTACGCCAATCCCGATTTGGTTGGCCACACCGGCAATTTTGAAGCCACGGTTAAAGCCATTGAGTTTGTAGATAGACAGCTTAAGCGTCTGGCTACGGCGGCCCAAAAAAACAGCGCCACGGTTTTCATTACTGCTGACCACGGCAATGCCGAACATAACATCCACGCCGATTCGGGGGCCAAGCACACCGCGCACACCATCAACCCCGTGCCGGCTATTATCATAAATGATTCACGTAATCGTTCAGGGGATAATTCGGAGACGAGCAAAGGGCCGAGCCAAAAATTGCGCGCCGGCACTTTAGCTGACGTCGCTCCCACGATATTAAAGCTATTTGGCTTGCCTAAGCCGCGCTTTATGACGGGGCAGAGCCTGCTATCTGATATAATGAAATTATGAAGAAATTTAAAAGAAAACTCCGCGTCGGCATAATGTTCGGCGGTCGTTCGGCCGAGCATGAGATATCGCTACAATCCGCAAAAAACGTCATTGCCGCGCTAAACAAGAAAAAATATGAGCCCGTGCTTATCGGTATTGATAAGCAGGGTCACTGGTTCTTGAATGACTCCTCAAAATTTTTGCTCAATGCCGACAACCCCAAGTTGATTAAACTAAATAAAGGCGGCCAGAGCGTGACCTTGGTAACCGGCCGCAATGAACGCGGCGCTTTGGTAAGTTTGGACCGCGCGCGCGACACACGTCCGGTAGATGTGGTTTTTCCGGTCCTGCACGGAACCTATGGGGAAGACGGCACAGTGCAAGGCATGCTGAAATTAATGGATGTGCCGTTTGTTGGCTCGGGTGTGCTTGGCTCGGCTGTGGGCATGGATAAAGACGTGATGAAGCGGCTTTTTCGCGATGCCGGCCTGCCGATTGCTAAGTTCATAACTGTGTCCCGCAACCAAGCTCGAAAGTTAAGCTTCAAGCGCGTTAAAAATTTTCTGGGTCTGCCGTTTTTTGTTAAGCCGGCCAACCTGGGCTCTTCTGTCGGCATCCACAAAGTTCATTCAAAAAAAGAATTCGGTCCTGCGGTCCGCGACGCTTTCCTGTATGATTCCAAAATCCTTTTTGAGCAATATATAAAAGGCCGCGAGCTTGAATGTTCAGTCTTGGGCAACGAGCAGCCACGGGCCTCTCTTCCCGGTGAAGTTATCCCGCGCCACGAATTTTATTCATATGAGGCAAAATACATTGACGAAAACGGGGCTGACCTTAAAATTCCAGCTGACTTGCCCGCGCCCATAGCGCGCCGCGTCCAGGAGCTGGCTGTGGCTGCGTTTAAGGCCCTGAATCTCGAAGGCATGGCGCGAGTCGACTTTTTTCTCCGCGGTAAAAAAGAAGTCATCATTAATGAAGTAAATACTATACCGGGTTTTACTAAAATCAGCATGTATCCGAAACTTTGGGCGGCCAGCGGGCTGTCGCAGACCGAGCTTATCAGTCGGCTCATTGAGCAGGCGCTCGAGCGCCATACCCGCGAAAAAAAATTAAAAACTAATTTTGATTTGTAATTATGCCTGCCGTAAAAAATATGCCTATCCAAGATAATGACGAACCACTTGTGGACTTGGCCGGGTTCGATTTTGTGCTAGAATCAATGTATTTTAAATTGGGATTCAGCGAAACGCCAAAAATGCTGCTGCGTAAAGGAGCCGCTAACCGGCTGGCGGACGCACAAAAAAAGTTAGATGGGTTTAAATTTAAAGTTTGGGACGGTTACCGCCCCCATAGCGCGCAGCAAGGACTTTATGAGCGGGTTTACGAAGATATGAAACGGGAACATCCTAAGTGGAACCACGACCTGTGGACAGTTGAAGTATTGAAGTATGTCGCACCATGGGATGATCCCGGCGTAGTCCCGCCCCACTGCACTGGCGGCACCGTGGATCTGACTTTAGTTGGTCCCGATGGAAAAGAATTGGCTATGGGCACGGCTTTTGACCACTTTGGACCGGAATCAGCGCCCTATTATTTTGAGCGCATCAGCCCTGATGAGACAATAGCCCAGAATCGCAAAATGCTCCGGGAAGCATTGTTCGTGCAGGACTTTGTGGTTAATGATAACGAATGGTGGCATTTTGAATACGGCACCCCGAATTGGGCAGTGGCGAACAATAAACCCTACGCGTGTTATGGAGAAGTTGTCAGACAAAATCTGGGTGGAAATTGACGCCGCGGCGCTCAAGCAGAATGCCGCGGTCCTTAAAGGCCTAGGTAAACCCGGTCAATTTCTGGCCATGGTGAAATGCAATGCCTATGGCCATGGTTTGCTCGAAGCTACTCAAATACTCCGCCATTCTGCCGACTGGTTCGGTGTTGATACCATAGATGAAGCCGTGGCTCTGCGGCGCGCGGGAATCGTCAAGCCCATTTTAATTGTCACCTACACGCCCCCGCACCGTCTGCCGCTGTTGTTGCGCTACGATGTCAGCCAAGCGGTTTCCGATCCGGCGCTTTTGCGCGCCATGCGTTTACATTCCCGCCGCCATCGCCTAAAACGCCAGTTCAAGATCCATCTCAAAATAGATACCGGTATGTCGCGCCAGGGCGTTACGGTTCATGAGCTCGGGCAGACGCTATCCATCCTAAAGAAGTTTGCAGACCTGAAGGAGTTTGGGGGCGGCATTTTTTTAGAAGGATTGATGACCCATTTTGCCACGGCCGATGAAAGCCGGAGCGCGCAATTCATCAGACAACAAAAAGTTTTTTCCTTGGCCGTGCGGCAGGTGCGCCAAGCAGGGTATCGGCCAAAATATATTCACGCCAACAACTCCGCCGCCTTATTGCAGGGAACAAATATTCCGGATTTAAATTTGCATCGGGCTGGCATCGGGCTGTACGGCTTGCCGCCCGCGCCGCGGTTCGCCAAACGTCTGCGCCAGCTCGGCATCAAACCTGTGCTGGCGTGGAAAACTCGCATCATCCAAATAAAAAAATTGCCCAAAGGCGCGGCCGTGGGCTACGGCGCCACCGAAAAGTTGCGCCGCGCCAGCACTTTGGCCGTCTTGCCCGTGGGTTATTATGAGGGCCTGCCCCGCTTGTATTCTTCCATCGGTTCGGCGCTGGTTCACGGCCAGCGGTGCCGAATTATCGGCCGCGTCTCGATGAATTTATCTGTTATTGATGTAACTTCGGTTCGCTCCGTGCCCAAAGTTTGGCGGGATGAGGTGATTCTTATTGGCCGCCAAGGGCGCGATGAAATAACTGCCGACGAGGTTGCCCGAAAGACCCGCACCATCAATTACGAAGCGGTTACGCGCATTAATCCTTTTATCCGGCGCGTGGTGCGGTAAAATTGGTATAATGCAAAAATGCGATCCTTTTCGAAGGCAATAAAATATCTTTTTTATTTTATAGCGGCATTTCTAGCAATCGATGCCCTTGTTGTTATTTTAATCGCCCAGTCCCGCCCCGCCATATCTAAAACGGACGCGATAATTGTTCTTGGCGCGGCTATTAACACGCCGGCTTTGTATAACCGTACGATTACTGCACTGGATTTATACGAGCAGGGCAAGGCCGATACCATGGTGCTATCCGGCGGGCGCATTTCGGATGAGGATATTTCCGAGGCCGGGTATATGCAAAAAGTCATTCGCAAAAACTCCGATGCGTTGCCTCCGCTGATTATCGAAGACCAGTCGCATTCGACCTATGAAAATTTAAGAAATTCCCGGGCCAAGCTGCCAGATGCGCGTAGCGTCATTATTGTCAGCGATGAATTTCATCTGGCGCGTAGCGTGCTGTTGGCGCGCCGCCTTGGTTTCAAAAAAGTTTATTGGGATGCGCCTGCGCCCAGCTATTACAGCCGCCAGGAACTCTGGCGCTATTATCTGCGCGAAATTGCCGCGATGCTTGGGTATTTGCCGAAGTTTGTGGGGGGGTAGGGGAGCGCGCCTTTGTCATCCTGTTAGTATATGTAGTATATGTGAAATTTGTTCCGATAAAATTTTAGATAAAACAAATAGAGCGCGGTGTACGGTGGGGCGTACACGGTCGCGCTCAGGTTTTGCTTGGTCACGCCGCTTTTCCGATATAGCGGCGCGTCTTCCAACCTTCGGGAAGTTTCCTGATGGCCAGAAACAACCGGGCCATCAAATAAACTCCCAGCAAAGGGAGAAGAATTTCGCCGGCCAGGCCGCTCCAGTAATGGGCGGCCGCGGCGAAACGGGCAACGGCCTTTATCCCCACGCCAATGGTGGCGAGGGAGAGAATTGCGGCCAGGGTTGTAAGTCCCAGCCGCACGCCGCGTTCCCACCCTTTCAAGTGGCACGCGGCGGGCCGCGCCATGCGCCAACCTGCCAGCACTCCCCAGCCAAAGCCGGAAAGCGCCAGCAAACCGGCGCCGGCCCCGCGGATGCCCCCAAGCCGAAGGCATCCGAATAAAAAAATCCCACAGGCCGCCGCTACGAGGACGGCCCACCCCCTTAGGCTCAATTTCTTCATATTGAGCCCTCCTTTTTATTCCGGCCATGCGCGAAGCGCAGCGGCCGGGAAAATCCTGCGTCCGGAGGGGGTCCGGACATCGTTGCAATTATATCACAATTTTAACATTTTGTCAATGTTGCGCTGTGATCATCAAACCTGCTATAATTTCAGCAATTAAATATCCCAAGACAGTCGGCGGCCTCACGCGCCCGGGCATAAATCCAAGTGATGTAAAGTCCAAGCCCAAATCCAAATCCAAATTGGATGCAAAGCTCAAGCTCAAAGCTTAAAGTGCGAGGCCTTAATTCCCGCAAGGGTACCTACCGAGGAACATCAAGCGCGAAATCTTTGCAATCTTGCAAACCCGCGTCCAGGCTTAAAAGCTTGATTTGATTTTTTAACTCGGCTCCAACCGAGATTTTTGTTTCTTGATTAGTAAATTTTCAGGAGCTGTCGAGCCGGCTTGCCGCGCAAGGAGCATTGCTACCTGTGGACATATGCGCAATTCTGCTACCTGCGGGCAACCGGCGAGACAGCGAATGGCAGTTTGGATATTTAACCGTAAAGGTCGAGGGAGACTCGCTGTTTGTTAAGAACTACAAACATATGCCAAAAAAACGTTCGCAAAAAGAAGCTGATCTACAGGAGCTCGTTGAAAAATTCAAGGCCGCCAAGGCCGTAGTCTTTTCCGAGTATCGCGGCACCACCGTTAAAGACATCGATAAGTTCCGCCGCGCCCTGTCCAAAGAAAAAGTCTTTTCCAAGGTTTATAAGATGACTTTGGTGCGCAAAGCGCTGGAAGCCGCAGGCGTCAATTTCCAGGGCGACAGTCTGGATTACAAGACGCCGGTCATTCTTTCGGTGTCCGAGGAAGAGGAAACCGCGCCGGCCCGGCTCATCAAACAAGTGGGCAAAGACATCAAAACCATCAACATGCTTTCCGGCGTGATTGATGGGGTGTTGGTCGGTAAAGACCAGGTTATGGTTTTGGCTGATTTGCCGTCGCGATTAGAATTGCGCGGGCAGTTTGTGGGCACCATTAATGCGCCGGTGTCGGGATTCGTGAATGTGATGGCCGGAAACCTGCGCCGCCTGCTGAACGTGCTCAATGCCGTCGCGCAAAAATCTTAAAAATTACATCGAGCCGAATTGGCTGCCGCTGAAGACCATCCGCAGTCGGCCTGCATGGTTCGCCGAGCTGAAAGCGAGGCGAAGGCCGGCGAGGACAGAGCGAGCGAGTCGCTGGACGAGCGAGTGTGTCGGAAGCGGCAACAAGACGGCTCGGCAGGTATTAGCATCATTAATTATTATCGAAAGGAATTATTATGTCAGATGAAGCAAAAGCGGAAGTTCCCGAAAAGTTTAAGGCTTTGGTGGAACAGATCGAGAAGCTCTCCGTGCTTGAGCTTTCCGAGTTGGTGAAAGTGTTAGAAGGTAAGTTTGGCGTCTCTAACGCGGCCCCCATGATGATGGGCGCAATGCCGGGGGGCGCTGGCGGCGCCGGCGCCGCTGCTGTGGAAGAGAAGACCGAGTTTACGGTAGAACTGACTGAAGCGGGCGCCAACAAGATCAACGTCATCAAGGTCGTCCGCGAAGCCACTGGCGTGGGCTTGAAAGAGGCCAAAGATCTCGTGGATGGCGCACCGAAGGCGGTAAAGGAAAATATTGCCAAAGCCGAAGCCGAGGAACTGAAGAAGAAGTTGGAAGAAGCAGGCGCCAAGGTGACGCTGAAGTAAGTGTGAATAAAAGAGCCTCGATATTCCGAGGCTCTTTAAATTCGCCGCAAATTTAGAATCTAGAAATTGATTTTCAGCAAGCTGTTGTCGTTGAGCACGAAAATAATGCGGTTTTTCTCGTCGATGGCGAAATCCTTCAGATTATTAAACTGGCCGCTCACTAACTGTTTTACCACGCCGCCTTTTTTATCTAATATCAGCATGCGGCGATTTTCAGGGTCTAAAACATACAAGTATTTGAAATCGCTTTGGGAATAGATGCGGCCGCGGCCGGATATGGGCACAAACAAACCCGGCTGATTAAACTCCACCGGACTGCCGGACACGTATTTGCCTATGCGCCCGCTGTCGGTGAGCAAATAAATCGCGCCGTCCACGGCCAGGTCAACGGCGCGCCGCGCATCATCAATAGTGTCGATGGAAACCACAGGCTTGCTCAAATTAGTATCGCCGACAATGAAGCTTAAGACGTCGCCCGCGGATTTATCGACAATATAGACGCGCCGGTTAATGGGGTAGTAAGCCAGACCGGTAGCGCGTTCGGCCGTGGGCACGTTTTGAACAAAGGGCGAGCCGAGCGAGCCGGTGTCCGAGTTCCAAGCCATCAAGCTGGTGCCGTTGTAAATTACGGCCAGGCCGGGTTTGACCGGGACGCTGCGGACAATAGTTTCGCTGGATTTTAAGATGTTATCCTGAATGTTGCCGTTGCCGCGATTATAGCTGATAATGGCTTCGCCGGTTTGGGTGGCAAAATAATTGGGCAGTTTGATGAGGGAGTCGGCGCTGCTCAAAGTGGCTACGGCCGTGGGCTCAAGGCTTTCCTTACGTTCGATTTTGTCGCGCAGTTCGGCGACTTGTTTATTGATATTATCCAGCTCCTGCTGCTGGGTCGGATTGAGGTCATTGAGAGTGTTGATCTGGTCTTGGATATTTTTGAGCGCGGCGGTGGCATTGGCCTCATCGCCATAAAGATAAGAGGCATTGACATTATTCAGGTTGTTGCCGATAGCGGCGAAGGTGTTTTTGATTTGTTCGGCTTTGGCCCGAACGCTTTTATAGTGCGCGCCGATGGCGATGTTGGCGATGAGCGCTACCAGCAGGACAAGCGCCGAGATAAGGAAGAATTTTTTGGTGCGGGAAAACTGGGCAAATTTTTGCGGACTTAAATTGCGCCGCGCGTTTTCCGCGGCCGCGGCCAGGTTCTGCCGATTTTTATTGATGAGCTGTATGACCTCCGCGCGCTTGCGGTTTTTTATGAGATCCATAGCGGCGCCTGCGCCCCGACGAAGCAGGTTGGCTATGCTTGACCAGGCGCGTTTGGGCCATTGTTGCCAGCCGCCAGAAGCTGCCATGTATTCCTCCAAATCGATTTCTTCTTCGAATTCGGGAATCGAGCCAGGTTCGACCTGGGTGCTCATAAGGGCGCCAAAAGCAATTTCCGGCCCGGCATTGTCCTGAAGAATCTCAATAACTTGCTGGGCGGCGGCGGGCAGGGAAGAATCCCGGAGGATATTTTTGAGCCGGTCAACGGACAGGTGGTTAAACAGCTGGCTGGTGGAAAAAATTAGCGTGTCGCCGAGCTTAAGTTTGCCCAGGGCAAAGTTTTCAAAAGTTTTTAGGGGATGATGGACGAGCGGACTGTCGGCGACCGAAATGAATTCGCCGCCGCGCAGCAGGAGCGCGTGAATTTTTCCCGTGGTGCTGATATGGAGATTGTCGTCGGTCTTGGCGCTGACTAAGGCGTTGAGCTTGCCGACCCAGTGGGTCTTGCCAAGCTCGGCTAAATTGGCCAGCTCTTCGTTGATCTGGGTCAGGGAGTTTTCGAACGTATTCTCGCTGATGTGCTTGCGATAGGATCGCCGCAGGGCCGCGGCAATAATTTGGGCCAATCTTTCGCAATCCGGAGCGGCAGCCGGGTTAAACAAGGGCAATTCGACGATAATAAACAGTTCTGACAGGGTGTCTGGATCGGTTTCAGCCAGGACGAAAACGTAGGTGCTGGTCTGTTTGTTGTTGCCGATCTCGATTTTGGCTACCTGGGTTTCCAAGTTTTCCATATGCTTTTATATTATACAACATTTTGGGGAGCCGGAAAACCCGTCCGGCTCCCAAAAGTATAGTATAATAAACTACATGGAAACCTTGAAAGGTTTGATGGGTTCAAAAAACAAAACTCTTATTATCGGTTTTTTGTTGTTGGCGCCGCCGCGCAGTTTTACCGTGCGCGAATTGGCCAAGCGGTTGGGCCTGGGCGTGGGGCCGCTAGCGCGGGAGCTTAACCAGCTGGCGCGGCATGGCATGATTAAGAGTTTCAGTAAGCGCGGGCAAAAGTACTATTTAGTCTCTGCGCGCCATAAGCTGCTGACTGACCTCAAGCCTTCACTGGTGAAACATCAAAGAAAATATGACGATGAATTGTTTGCCGCTATCCGGCGCTTGGGCGATATTAGGGCGGCATTTTTGAGCGGGATCTTTATCGGCTATCCGGAGTTGCCCGTTGATATTTTACTGGTGGGCAGAGTTAATCTCAACCGCTTGCAGCAATTTTTGGATCAAACGCAAAAGCTTATGGGTAATGAAATCAATTATAGTATCATGACAGAAGCGGAGTTTCGCGCGCGGCGCGACACGTTTGACCGGTTCATCAAAGATATTTTTGATTATCCCTATTTAACCGTAATTGACCGGCTGACTCTCAAGCGAAAAAAATCTCGCCGGTTGAAGTGGCAGGGGATAGGACAAGAGAGATTTAACGTCATACATTTTTAATTTTTATCTAATCTTATTTTTATGGCCGACATTCAAAACCTTTATTTTCAATTTATAAATTTGTTCCCCGTGGGCTTACAGCCGATTGTTTCTATCGCGCTGGCAGTGTTTATTATCTATTCAGTAGTCCAGGTGGTTAAACGAAACTTCATCTATTTGATTCTGCTTGTCGTGTTGTTGCCTGGGTCGGTGCCGATTTTAAAGAGCATCTGGGAAGGGGTTCTGACGTTAATTAAGTTTCTTTTCGCTCGACAGTAAGTTACTTGAATATAGTAAGTTAAGTGTGGATAACTTTTTGGTACGGACTTAAAGGGTTGTTTTTATTGGCATTGACATAGGGTGAACGATCGTATACGCTAGAGTTATGAGTTTAACCGATCGACAAAAACAGCTGCTTAAATTTATTGTCCAGCAGGTGCGCGAGCATAATCTGCCGCCTTCGTTGTCGGAAATGGCGCGGCAGCTTGGCGTTAAGTCCAAGAATGCCATCGCTAAGTTGCTTGATGCCTTGGAAGCGCAGGGTTTTATTGAGACCAATGGTAAGGCGCGAGGCATCACCGTGTTGAACAGTTTGAACGAAAGTTTGGAAAAAGGTTTGATTCGTGTGCCGATCTTGGGGGCCATTCAGGCGGGCAGTCCGCACTGGGCCGAGGAGCAGATTGAAGAGTGGATCAATTTGCCGCAGACGCTGGTGCGGGGCAGGCGCGACGTGTTTCTGCTTAAAGTGCGCGGCGACAGTATGATCCAGGCCGGGATTTTTGATGGGGACCTGGTCATTGTGCGGCCGACGCGCGAGGCCAAGAATAAAGATATTGTTGTGGCGCTGCTGCATGACGAGGCCACGGTGAAGCGGTTAATTTACGTTAAGACGCGCGCCTACTTAAAAGCCGAAAACCCTGACTATCCCAACATCTATCCCAAAGAAGAATGGTCCATTCAGGGCAAGGTCGTGGGCGTTATCAGAAATTTAGAATGAAGTTGAAAATTTTATGTCCGAATTGGAATTAAACAAAAATCAAATAGTGGATAAATTGCGTCGCCTTTGCGCCCATTGCACTAACGAACGGGAGCATTCTTGTCCGCTTCAGGATATTACGGTTAAGATTGCAGCCATCAACGGGGTACCACTGATGGTCAATAACGAATTTAAGGGTGTTTTGTGGAGGTAATAGCGTAAAAAAAGAGCTGTGGCTATTTTCATAGGATGGCTGCGAGGGGAACTCCACTTCGATCAGTTAAGATCGATGCTGGTTATTTTCAATAGCTGTAACAATTATTGGGGGCCACCCGCCATTTAGTGCTATAATTTTAAGTGATATGACAAACGAAACGAAACAGTCCGCTAAGAAGGAATTCGCTAAAAAGTTTGTGCGGTATACCACAATCTTGTATGTGGTGTTGTTATTACCTTCAATTGCCTTGGCTCTTTCGATTATCCGGCTGTTCAGCCAGCCCGGAGCTTTTGCCGAGCGCGGTTACTATTTTATGGGTTTGGCCGCACTGACTTTGCCGGTGATTCTAATATTGTCCATTTTCGTCCCCAGGACGCTCAACAAGGAATTCGAGTATGACAAGGCTGTGTGGGCGACTCTGTGGCCGTGCGTAAATCTTATTGTCTATCTAGTAGGATTTCTGCTTAGCCGGATTTTCTAAAATGTAATATACAGTCTTATTATTTGTGAGTACTGAACCCTTGGCATCAAACATCCGGCCGCGCGGGAGTGGCTCATCGGCGTGATCATGGTTTATAAGCGCAGGGCGGGTTTGATGCACCCAGTTATGTATCCGGCTATTTTACAATTTGTTAAGAAAGAGCTACAATTGGAAGCTATATTTGTTCTGGTTTGTTCTGGGCCAGCGCTGTAAAAGATGAGATACATCGCGGGCATTTTCCGCAAGCGCCTTGACAAAATCATCGAAAAAGATTATAATTATAAGTTATTTCCTTAAATCCTCATATTTCAGCATATTTGAGCCAAGTTTTACAGGCCAGCAAGTCATTTAATTATAAGTATTTTTTAAGCTTTTATAAATATTATGTCCACCCAGCGAGCATTTTGGTCAAAATTCCGTTCGATTTTTCCTCGCTTTAATTGGAAAGTGGGGCTGATTTTATTGGCTGTCGGCGCCATTTTTGCTTTTGCGCCGCAGCGTTCAGATAACGCCTTGGCCGAAGACTGTCAGGAATTTCAAACCCCGGTATTCAATCCGTTTCCCATTGTTTACGGCGATCCAGGTTTGGCCTGTGTGGATTTTCCTTTGGTCCGGGCTAAGCTTGAAAACGGCCAATACCCCAGGAACGATGCCGAGCAAGCGGCAGGTGTTACGGCCCATGCCGGCGATGTTGTTGACGTGTTGGTGTATTTCCATAACGGGGCTATTGTAAATGGCGATCCCAATGTTACTACAGCGTTTAATGTTGCAGTTGGAACGAATATTGATACGGCCGCTGCCGCAGAGCACCGGGTTAAAATTGCTCTGCGCGCCGATAATGCCGCCACGATCCGCGACTCAATTTTTATCCATACCAATGCCAACGAGAGTTTAGAAATCATTCCTGGCAGCGGCCAGCGCTTTGACTTCCGAGGCAACCTGGTGCAGAGCGGTTTTAGCATAGACTCCAACGGGGAATTTTCTCTGGGGGACCTGCGGGCCTGCTTTGAATTCAGCGGTTTTGTGAAATTCAAGATGCGCGTGAAGAGTCCGCCGATTCAGCAGGTTATTTGCGCCCCCCATAATCAGACTGTTGACATGAACGTGCCGGCTTTGTTTACGGCCTCGGGCGGTAATGGTGTCTTTTCCTGGTCAGCTCCGGGCGGCAACCCCTCGTCTGGTTCAGGCTCCAACTTTTCAGCCTCTTACAATAGCCCGGGTCAAAAAACCGTGACCGTAAGCAGCGGCGGGTTGAGCGATACCTGTGCTGTGAACGTCAACCAACCGCCCCAAGTGGTGGGCTGTATCGACGTAATCAAAGAAACCTTTAATACCCAAGGCCAGCCAATTACCCCGGTGGCGCAATTCATTTTCCGCTTGGACGGCGGCGCAACCGCAGTGAATGATTCGGGCGGTCATGCCCGCTTCAATAATGTTTCCGCGGGCACGCACGCGGTAACTGAATCAGTTCCGTCCGGCTGGCAGCAATTGTTGGTGACCCCGGCAGGCGGCGTGGTGGAAGTTTTCAGCGGCCCGCAGTGTGCTACAGTGGTCTTTAAGAATCAACAGAATCAGATTCCTCAGCCGAATCCGGTAGACTGCTCGCCAAGCTTCCAGAGCGCGGATATCAATGAAACGGTATTCTTTTCCGCCTCGGGCGGCAACGGCGTTTTCTCCTGGTCTGCTCCCGGAGGCATCCCCTCCAGCGGATCCAGCTCTAGTTTCCAGACTAAGTATTCGACCTCGGGACAGAAGATTGTAACTGTTACGAGTAATGGTACCAACGATACCTGCGCGGTGCAGGTCAATCAAATTGTTGTTAACCCAGTAGACTGCTCGCCAAGCTTCCAGAGCGTGAATGTGGGACAAACGGCTAACTTTTTTGCCTCGGGCGGCAACGGCGTTTTCTCTTGGTCTGCTCCGAGCGGCAACCCTTCTTCGGGATCAAGCTCCCAATTCAGCACTTCCTATTCCACTTCCGGATCAAAAACCGTGACCGTATCAAGCAGCGGCACCAGCGATACCTGTGGAGTTCAAGTTAATCAAATCGTCAATGCGGTAGAATGCACGCCTAGTTTCCAGTCGGGCGATGTTAATCAAACCATGTTCTTCTCCGCCTCGGGCGGCAACGGCGTTTTCTCCTGGTCTGCTCCGAGCGGCAACCCTTCATCCGGTTCCGGTTCGACTTTCAATACTTCGTATTCTACCTCTGGTCAGCGCAACGTTACCGTAACGAGCAGCGGCACCAGCGATATTTGCGGAGTTAGCATCAACCAGAATGCTGGCAATCTGAACATCACCAAACACGTTCGCAACCAGACCCGCGGCACGAGCTTTGCCAAACAGACCACAGCCGAGGACGGCGAGCGCGTGGAATATCGGGTTGTGGTGACGGCCAACAACGGTACCGTTAATAATGTGCAGTTGTCGGAAAACCTGCCGAGCCACCTTACGCTAGTAAGCGGATCGGGACGCCTCGATGGCCAAACAATTTCAGACAGCTTCATTAACAATTTCATCAGTGTCGGCACTATGACTTCGGGCCAGAGCCGCGTCTTGACTTTCCAAGCCCGCGCTTTTGGTGCTTCGGGCCAGAGCCAGACTGTCATTATCAACACCGCAACAGTATTCGGCAGCGGCGTCGGTTCGTTAAGCGATTCCGCGACCGTATTTATCAACCGCTTTATAGGTGACGGCTTCGGCGAACTGTCTATCGAAAAACAGGTCCGCAACATAACCCAGAGCACTTCGCTGCGCAATAGCGTTAATGCCGATAACGATGACGAGGTCCAGTTTGAAATCAGGGTGAGAAATACCGGAAGCGAGACGGTAGATAACGTCCGGGTGACCGATTCGGTGCCCAGCAGCTTAGACGTGGATACCGACAGCATCGACGCTGATGATTTGGATGATGACAACTCCAGCGGCAACAGGATTGATCTGGATCTTGGTGATCTTAGAAGCGGCGAGTCGCGTCGAATCAGGTTTGAAGCCAGGGTCAATTCGACTTCTTCCAGGACGATCCAGAACATTGCCCGCGCCACCGGCGACGGCGTGAGCCGGATCGAAGATGATGCTTTCGTCTTTGTTGACAACGATACCACCACCACCACTACGGGCAACCCTAACTTAATTTTCAGCAAACGCGCGCATAATGATACCAAGAATGTTGACGCGACCACTACTCTGGCTGCCCGCGAGGATTTCATCACCTACACTTTGACCGTGACTAACACAGGCAATGCCCGGGCCAATAATTTTACCATTACCGATGATCTATCCGGCGTCCTGCCTTTCGCTGACATGGTTGACAGGGGCGGCGGAAGCTTGAGCGGGAATACGATTACTTTCTCCAGTGTCGATATTCCGGCTGGCGGTTCAATTTCCAAGAGCTTCCGCGCCCGGGTCAAATTCTTCCTGTCCGCCCAGCAGACCTTTGTGATGACCAACACCTACGGCAATACTGTGACTATTACCATTCCTCCGATTCCCGGCCAGCCGCGCTTTATCGCGCCAAAGACCGGCGCCGGCAGCGGCATGGCGGCTATAGGCTTTGCCGGACTCCTGACCGGCGGTTTCGCCCTGATGCGCCGTCGCGGTAAGCAGATTATCGACTTTATCTGGAAGTAAATAAATTTACATTCCGGGCAATGTGATTCCAGTTTGGCTACTCCGCGCCGTCCTCGCGATGGCGCGGAGTGTAGTGTTTGGTTGTGCATATCTGGCTTGCTTTTTCATTTGGGCATGGTATGATGTCCTTAGCTTCTATTGACCGGGAATTTGACCAAAAGTTCTTCCGGCCGGTTGCGGCTCACAAATCGAACATCCAAACAAAACCACAGCTTATATATTGGTTATAAGCTGTTTATCATTTGTATTTATCGTTTGTTTAATAATCTTTTATGGATTCCAGTTACTTGGAAGAGTTAATCAAAGAAGTTAATCTGCGCGGCGGGGGGATAATTTTGAGCATGGGCGGCAAGTCCGAGGCCGTGGTTTTGAACATTCAGAAATATAACGATTTGCTGGAGCAGGTTGTGCAGGCCGGACAATCCAAACTGAAGCCAGCTGGGGAAAGCCGGGCGGCGTCTAAGAAACCGGAGCATATTTTAGTCACCGGCGGCGCGGGCTATATTGGCTCCCACACAGTGCGGCAGTTGCTTGATAAGGGCTATAAGGTAGTAATTGTCGATAATTTGTCTACGGGCCGCCGTGAATTCGTTCCGGAGCAGGCGGTTTTTTATGAAGGTGATGTTGGGGATATGAAATTACTGGAACGAATTTTTTCTGACAATAAAATTGATGCTGTCATGCATTTTGCCGCCAGCCTGGAGGTTGAGGAATCCGTGGCTAAACCAGCCGAATATCTTCAAAATAATTTTATCAATACCGCTGTCCTGCTTCAGGCCATGAACGCCGCCGGAGTGAAAAAATTGATTTTTTCTTCTACCGGGGCGGTGTATGGGGAGCAGGACAATATCCCTATCCCGGAAAACACGCCGCCGCAGCCTAATAATCCCTATGGGTTTTCCAAACTTTTGGCTGAAATGCTGGTACAGTATTACGCCATGTACTTGGATTTCGAGACCACGACCTTGCGCTACTTTAATGTCTGCGGCGCTTCTTTTGAGGGCGACTTGGGCGACACGCACACTAATTCCCATTTAGTTTCTATTGTAATGGATGTTGCCCGCGGCGCGCGCGAAAAGATCATCATTTTCGGCAACGATTATAATACTTTTGACGGCACCTGCATCCGCGATTACATTCATGTTTTAGATATTGCCGATGCTCATATTTTGGCTTTAGAGAAGCTGGGAATAGAGCAGAACCATAATGTTTATAATGTTGGTACGGGCAAAGGCTGCAGCGTGGCTGAAATGATTCGGGCGGTTGCGGAAATAACTAACCGGATGATTCCCATTGAAATGGGCGCGCGCCGCCCCGGCGATGCGGCGGCCACCGTAGCCGACAATTCCAAAATTAAGCGCGAGCTCGGGTTTGAGCCACGCTACAGCGATTTGGACACTATCGTCAAAACTACTTGGAACAGAGTGGTGGCAAATAGCTAATTGGAAGCTGTGGCAGCGACGAGCTAACTTAGGCGCTCCACGATTTTTCCTGCGGTAATCCCAATGGCTATGGCCGTGCCGCCCAGCAGGAACATCCGGATGGCGCCGATCCAAATTTTGCTTTTCAGCATGGTAGCGCTTAAAGCACCGAGGATAAACAGGGCAACCAGCGAAGAGGCAATAGACAGCCAGAAGGCTGTCTGCCGCGGGGCAATTAGATAAGGTAGCAGGGGAACTATGCCTGCCGCTAAATATGAGGCCAGCATGATGACTCCGGCAATAATTGAAGTTCTGGGGTGGGTATCTGGGGCATTGCCTTCGTAATTAGCCGTGGAATGTTCCGAAAGGTAGCTGCCCACGCCCATAGAAAAGGCCTCCACAAAGATTAGGACGACTCCGGTTAAAGCAATGGCGCTGGTTGAGACATTGGTGACTGCGATACCGGAAAGGAGTCCGACGGTGGACACCAGGCTATCTTCCACGCCGAAAATGAAGTTTCTTACGTAAGTGAGGTATTCGTTTTTGTTGGAGAGCATATACCAAGTATTATTACACGTTTGCTCGGTAATTCAAAACTGGCCGCTAGGCCGGCTTGGTTCAGGCGTTTGAGTCTATGCTTTTGGTATCAGCTTACAGCATCCAATGATCCATCCGAGCCGCTCGATACTGCGAGGTGATGGTGGCCTGTGGTAAATAACGCCCTTGACAGATTTTGATGGGGAGAGTATAAATAGGGTATAGGGGTATAACCTATGTAATTATAATTAATCTGGGGATAACTAATACTATGGTAGACCAAAAACTCAAAAAACGCGCTATCCATCGGGGTAAAATCATCCGGGGACAGCTAGACGGTCTTATTAAGGCTATTGAAAAAGAGGTATACTGTCCCACCTTGTTGGAACAGTCGCTCTCTATCCAAAGGTCGCTCAAGAGCCTGGATGCGTTCCTCCTGGAAAATCATCTCCGCACTCACGTCAAGCACCAAATGCAGAGCAAGGGCGAAGATGAAAAAGCCATCAAGGAACTGATTAAGGTCTATACTTTATCAAATAAGTAGCTCGCAAATATATGGGAAGATTATCATTACAATCATATGTCTGGAAATGTATTTTGGGAGCGGAAATCGTCTACGTCCTTTGCCTCATGGGCGGATTTCTGCCGCTGCGCAGCCAGAGAGGAATAGAATTGCACCACACTTTGTTTGAAACCCTGCCCGGGTTTACTTGGCTAACTTTGGGAAGCGTGGTCTGGGGCTTCATTCTGATCGCCGTTATTGCCTGGATCTTCGGCGCCTACATGGTCTGGATGCACAATTCCAGCATCAAGGCGGAACGGTAGAAAGGATTATTATGCTCGGTCACAATTAATGTTCATTATCTATGAACCATAACAATCACGATTCCAAAATGATGTGGTGGATGATGGCCAGCTGCTTACTGCTGCCGCTCGCATTTTTGTTATTTGGAGGCAGAAGCGGCGGCTTTTCCTCGAATTGGCTGTGGTTTTCCATCATCGGCGTATTTATTCTGGCCCACATTCTGATGATGTTCGGCGGCCGCGGCCATGGTGAATCCAAGGAAGAAGACCCGGAGAGGCAGTTGGGTCCTGCTGAAAAACCGTCCACCCACGAGCATCATTAATCCAGTGGAGGCAAAAATTTATGAGCGTATTCAGTTCATTGTTCAAAAGAAACAAAGGCGTAGCCAGCGGAGCACCGTCAAAAGATCCGGTCTGCGGTATGCGGCCGACTGATTCAATTATCCATAAGCATGAAGGAGTGCAATATAAGTTCTGCTCTGATTATTGTAAAGAGCAATTTACCCAAGACCCAAAAGCTTATATTCCAAAGCAATAAGGCCTATGGAAACGATCGCGATTAAAAAATCTGTAATTTACGGGTTCATTGCAGCACTTGTTCTATTGGGACTGTATTTTTCAGTGCTTTCGTTGGTTTCCGGCTGGGCCTTTGCCAAAGATCAATTCAATAGCTTCTGGTATTTCATTCTCAGCCTGGCTCTGGGCTTTGGGATTCAAATCGGACTCTACGCATACCTGCGAACACTGATAAAAGGCGCGCAAGGCGCCGGCAAAGTAGTTGGTGTGACCGGCGCCACTTCTACGGCCGCCATGGTGTCCTGCTGTACCCACTATCTGGCAAATGTTTTGCCGGTGCTTGGAGCCGTGGGGATTGTCACATTCGTTGCGCAGTATCAAGTAGAACTATTCTGGGTTGGGCTGCTGTTTAATGCCTTAGGCATTGCGTATGTGACAAGCAAAATCATTAAAGTTAAAGGCGGATGAAATACTGGCGATTTATTGCAATCGGACTGGCTGTTATTTTCCTGCTCTATTACTATTTTGCAGTTTACCCGGACGGCAGGAAAGGGCGTGAGCAGGCGGCGCAGACCAGCCAAGAACAGAATGCCAAGCAGTGGGAAACCAAAACCGACGAGCCGCCGCCGGTGTCAATTAAAATAACGCCGACTGAATTCGGCAAAGATGCTAAGCTATGGAAGTTCACTGTTGTTTTTACTGCGCATTCAGGCGACTTGGACCAAGATCCCACCAAGGTCGCAGTATTGGTTGATGATAAGGGCAGTGTGTATCAGCCAGTATCGTGGGAAGGGCCAGGACCGGGAGGCCACCATCGGGAAGGCGCTTTGATTTTTAACAGCATTAACCCGATTCCAAAATATGTTGAACTGAAAATAAAGGATGTAGGCGGTGTCCCGGAGCGATCTTTTAGATGGAATTTAGAATAATATTGATATGACATATCAATGTAAAATCTGTAAATTAGCATATTCTGACGAAAAAATCGCGGAGCAATGCCAGGCGTGGTGCTCAAGCCATGATAGTTGTAATTATTTAATTGCTAAACAGGCAGTAAATAAGGGACAGGTAAGAGATTTGCCGGTTGAGGACGACGAACGATTTAAAGATAAGAAAGATTAAAATTATTTTATGGACTTACTTGCAAGCACTTCTATTATTGCGGCCTTCATTGCCGGTATCGCGGCGCTCTTTGCGCCCTGCTGCATTACGGTCTTGTTGCCGTCCTACTTGGGATCAGTATTCAAAGAGAGATACAAGGTCGTGTTGATGACTTTTATGTTCTTTTTGGGCATTTTGACCATCTTTCTGCCCATTGGTCTGGGAGCTTCGGCGTTGGCGCAGGTGTTTAATAAGTATCACAATTTTATTTTTACTTTAGGAGGACTGATGCTGGCTGGCTTGGGTATAGCGCTGGTTATGGGCAAACAAATGTCATTGCCGTCATTCGTAAACCCGTCAGTAAAAAAGTATAGTTTTATTTCAGTCTATGTATTAGGGATCTTCTCCGCTATTGCCACCACTTGCTGCGCGCCGGTGTTAGCCGGGGTACTAGCACTTTCGGTTACCAGCGGCAGTGTCTTATGGGGCGGCGTCTACACCTTAAGCTATGTGCTCGGCATGGTCATGCCCTTGTTCCTGATTGCTTTCTTTCTGGATAAGATTAACTTTACCCAAAAGTTTGCGTCATTGAGAAAACCGCGCACCTTGAAGTTAGGCAGTTTTACCTGGCGGTTTAACTTAGCTGAAACAGTGGCCGGATTCGTATTCCTTGGCATGGGCGTGTATATCATTTATTTGGCCTTGGCCAACAAACTGGCCATGCAGTCCAGTTATCAGCTCTCAACTAATATTCTGATGGCCAATCTCGTCCATTCGGTACACCGTTTTACCCAGAAAATTCCTGAACTGGTGTGGGCCGGACTCGTCCTCCTCATCCTTATTCTGTTAATAATTTACATCATTAAACAATTTAAAAACCATGAGCAAAAATAATGTAAAACCATTTGTGATTTTGGGGCTTGCCGCTGTCGTCGCGGTCATTGTTGGCATAGCTTTATTCAATACCAGCAAGACCAGTGAGCAAAAACAGCAAGCCGCGACTACAACCAGCAGCCTTGTCGGCAAGCCGCTGCCGAATATTACCCTGAAAGATAAAGACGGAAAAGACTATGACCTCGCCAGTCTTAAAGGTAAGAATGTCGTGTTGTTTTTTAATGAAGGGATAATGTGCTATCCGGCTTGTTGGAACCAGATGGCGGCATTTGGAACCGATCCACGGTTTAACAAGGAGGATATTGTTGCTCTTTCAGTAGTGACTGACGCGCCCGAAAACTGGCAAACAGCGACAGCCAAAATGCCGGATTTAGCCAAAGCTACAATCCTATTTGATCAAGGTGGGGGTGGCGGCACTTCTGCTCATCACGCTGATTTAGCCGGTACAGCTTCCTATCGTTTAGGACTTTTATCTATGGGGTCGTCTATGCATCCCGGACAGGCGCTGGGACACACCTATATCCTTATTGATAAACAAGGTATGGTGCGAGAAGTCTTGGACGACGCCAACATGGCCGTGAATAACGATATGCTCATGGAAAAGATTTCAAAATATTAATATATGCATTATATTGATCCGGTTTGCAAAAAGAAAATCCGCAAGAAGCAGGAACACGCGATTATAAAGTTTCGTGGAGTGGCTTACCATTTGTGCTGTACCGCATGCAAAGATAATTTTATAATGCGCCCCGAAGAATACGTACCACAAGATGAAATTGTAGAAGACGATGACGCCGTTAATTGATAATATATAATTTTACCGATGGATTTTAAACTTTGTCAAAAGCCGGGAGAAGTAATGTTCGCGTAAGTATTACATGTGGGAGATGTAAGCTTAAGAAATTTTATTTGAGAGTTAAAATAGTATGGAAAATTTACCAATTATTTTACAATTACATACGCTAGATGAGTTGATTTACTTATCCAACCTGGGTCATTGGGTTGAGGGTGCGCTCTTTGCTATGGTGGTTATTATTGCTTTTGTGCAAATAACCGGAATTTATCGGGCGAACTGGCTAAAGTATGCCTGGCCAAGCCTGATGCTTATGGCCGGATTGTTTTTACCTATTTTTTCATTTTCCCACCACTTCAATGAAATGGGGTTGGCTTGGAAGGCTACCATCACGGATGCGCAACAGCGCCAACATTTTTATTTGGCAATTCTGGCCACAGTTGCCGGGGCAGCTGAACTTTATAGCTTGAAAACTGACAAGCTCTGGCCGAAAGCGGCTTTTCCCATAGTTCTTTTAATAATTGGTGTGCTATTTTTAACCCACGAGCAGCATGGCACTTCCGAAGCAGTTGTGAGAGCGGTAACCATTCATCGATATTTAGGCGCTTCCTTTATTCTGGCGGGAGTGTTTAGAGCGGTGGAGGTGTTGGGAAAAGGCCGACTGAAATTAGCGGCTTATGCGTGGATGCTGTTTTTGTTGATTGCCTCCGGTTTGCTTATTAGCTACCGCGAACCCGAGGGCGCTTATCAGTTTGAAATGAAGCCTCAAAATAATTCTCAAATAATGCATTAAATATCATACCCAAGTAGACCAAGCCCAATTATTTTATAAGTATTTATTCGTTTAACCTATCACAAACATGAATCACGATCATGACGGACACGATCATCACGAACATACACACCATGAACACGCAAAGGTGTTTGAAATCGCGCTGAAGGACAAGAAAGAAGTAGCGGAGGGCACGATGGCTTTCTTTTTCGAAAAGCCGGCAGAGCTTTCGTTTAAGGCCGGCCAGCATGTAAAGATGATCCTGATTAATCCTCCACAAACAGACGCCGAGGGCAACAGCAGAATGTTTTCCTTTGTGAATTCGCCTACAGAGCAGGATATTGTTATTGCAACACGAATGAGAGATACTGCCTTTAAGAGAGTTCTGGGACGCATGGAGATTGGAGATACTGTCTCAATTGAAAACCCGCACGGGTCATTTATGTTGCATAGCGACGCGTCAAAGCCTGCTGTGTTTCTTATTGGAGGCATTGGCATAACTCCCGTACTTTCTATGATTAAAGATGCAACCGAAAGAAAACTGCCCCATCATATATATCTGTTTTACTCTAATCGCCGGCCGGAAGACGCGGCATCCCTCGCTGAACTTCAAGAGTTGGCTCAGCAAAACCCAGCGTTCACCTTTGTTCCAACCATGACTGAACCTGAAAAATCAAAGACGGAATGGCAAGGAGAAACAGGATATATAGACCGCGCCATGATAGAGCGGTATGTTGACGATCTTCAAGCATCTATCTATTATCTTGCCGGACCGCCAAGCATGGTTGCCGCGATGAAAGAGTTACTTGCTAATGCAGGTGTAAATGAAGACAACATTCGAACTGAAGAGTTTTCCGGGTATTAAGTTAATAAATTATATGGATATGAATCATAATCATCATAATAAAATGAATGACGACAAGCAGGTTTATACCTGCCCAATGCATCCCGAGGTAATCAAAAAAGAACCAGGCAAATGCCCGGGCTGCGGCATGGATTTAATTCCCGTCTCCGCTAAACCTGCCCGGCCGGCAGGCGGGGCTATGGCGGGCAAGTCCAAAAAAGCCGACTCTCACGCCGGCCATGATATGCAAGCCATGAGCCATGCGGATCACGAGGCCGCCATGACCAATCCGGCCATCGCTAAGCAAATGGCCGCGGATATGCGGCGCAGGTTTTGGATTTCCTTTCTGCTTTCTATTCCCATTTTTTTGTATTCCCCGGTGGGGATCAATATCTTTAAGCTGAATCTTCCAACTCCAATCCCGGTTAATTGGCTGCTGCTTATTCTCACTACCCCTATTGTATTTTGGACCGGTTCCATCTTTTTAACCGGCACTTACTACTCTCTGAAAGCCCGAAAGCTGAATATGGCCGTGCTGATTGCCACCGGCGTCTTGGCCGCTTATGTTTTTAGCGTCTTGCTCACCCTGATTGGCGGCAAGGAAACCTTTTTTGAAGCGGCAGCATTGCTGGTCACCTTTGTTCTTTTCGGTCATTGGATGGAAATGAAATCCCGCAGAGGCACATCCGACGCTCTGCGAGCCCTCTTTGATTTGGTCCCTCCCCAAGCAACCGTGATTCGTAGCGGCAAGGAAATGACTGTCCCCAGTGCAGAAATCATTAAGGGAGATATTGTCGTATTGCGTCCGGGTGACAAGGTGCCGGTAGACGGTAAGGTCACCGAAGGAGAAAGCGCAATTGATGAATCCCTGGTTACCGGAGAATCTATCCCCGTCAGCAAAAAGATCGGCGATAAAGTTGTCGGCGGAGCGGTTAATATTACCGGAATCGTAAAATTTGAAGCCACCCAAGTGGGTTCGGAAACCGTTTTAGCGCAAATCATCAAAATGGTGGAAACAGCGCAGAACTCCAAAGCCCCCGGTCAGAGGATTGCCGACCTCTGGGCCGGCAGATTGGTAGTCGTGGCAATCGGCTCTGGTACGGCTGCGTTCCTTGGTTGGTATTTTTTGGGGAGCGCGAGCTTGCTGACCGCGTTGACATTTGCCGTAGCTACAGTTGTTATTGCTTGTCCTGACGCGCTTGGCCTAGCCACGCCGACTGCCGTGGCGGTCGGCACAGGAATCGGAGCGAAACATAATATTTTAATAAAAGACGCGGCTACACTTGAAAATACTTCTCGCCTCACCGCTATTGTTTTGGACAAAACCGGAACGCTGACCGAAGGCAAGCCAAAAGTCACCGATGTATTGGGTTTTAACGGGTTTCAACCCGATGAAGTATTGCGGCTGCAAGCCGCCATTGGTTCGGCTTCCAATCATCCCATCTCCAAAGCCATTGTTGACGAAGCGAAAAGCCGGAATCTAAACGGAGAGCAAATTTCAAATTTTGAATCTATTGCCGGCTTCGGCCTCAAAGGTGTTATTGGAGGCAAGCAGGTACTGGCAGGGAAAGAAAAACTGTTGACTGATAAAGGAATTGATACTGCCGGAGAGCGCAATCAGATTGACAGCTTGGCGGCACAAGGCAAGACGCTTAGCTTAATCGCGGTAGACAACAGACTGGCGGGGGTGATTGCGGTTGCCGACACCGTAAAACCGACTTCTAAAAAAGCCATCAGCGCGCTTAAAAATTTAGGTCTTGAGGTTGCTATGATTACCGGCGACCATATCAAAGTGGCCGAGGCAGTGGGAAAAGATTTAGGCATTGATCGAGTATTTGCTGAAGTTCTGCCCGGGGACAAAGCAACGCATGTCAAGAAACTGCAAGGTGAAGGTAAATTCGTAGCTATGGTCGGTGACGGCATTAACGATGCGCCAGCCTTGGCGCAGGCAGACATTGGCATTGCCATTGGCGCGGGAACTGATGTGGCGATTGAGACCGGCAATATAGTTCTCATGAAATCAGATCCCTACGATATTGTCGCGGCTATCCGTTTGAGCAAAGCTACGGTTACGAAGATGAAGCAGAACCTGTTCTGGGCCGCTATTTACAATGTGCTGGCCATTCCGGTGGCGGCCGGAGTATTTTATAATAGCTTAGGCTGGTCATTGCGCCCGGAAATTGCCGCATTGCTCATGTCCGCTTCTTCTATCATCGTAGCCACGAATGCGGTATTATTAAAGCGCGTGGAAAAATATTTAAAGAATTAGGTTGTCTAATAATTAGTGAACAGAAACTAATGAAATATTTTAAAGCTTTTATTTCAGGATTTATTTTCCCAGGAGCAATCGTGGCTTTGCTCGTGTTCTATGGTCAAGTAACCAAAAATTACGGTCTGCTTGTGTGGGAATTTACACTTGCTCCCTTTATATATGCACTATGGAATGTTATGTATTTTGTAATTCAAAACCGGATTCCCAAATTTCGTATTGACCTTTGGGGAGCGGCATTGGGCTTAATTTTTGGCTTGTCGCCAATTCTTTATCCGGCTGGCCACCGGATTCATGCGGAAGCAACTCAAGCAGTCGTTGGAATCTTTGTGGACGGACAAAAATTTGATTATTTCTATCACAACATTGCCTGGTTATGGCTGCCTGTGCTGTACTTTTTCATCTGGCGGTATGTGATCAGGTGGTTTAACAACCTATGGGAATGCAAGTGTTAATGTCTGCTCGTGTTTGCATCTTCCATTATTGCGGCGATGAATAATGCGGTATTATTAAAGCGCGTGGAGGCAAAATTAAAAGTGTAGCCATGATTACCAAAAGACTTACTTTATGTAATTGGATTTTTATTCTGGAAAGAATTAATTAAAAATTGGACGAAACCACAAAAGTTTTAACTACTATGGCTTACCAACCCAATTACAAATATATACCCCCGCTGAACAAGGATTTTTTAACTCCAATTTACGATACTGTAAGTGGGCTGATCGGACTTGGCAAGCGCTTTTTGCGGAAAGTCTTAACCGCGGCAGAAATTCGGGACGGTGATACAGTGGTGGATGTCGGATGCGGCACTGGAGTGCTGCTGGCGCTCGGCAAGCAACAGTATCCTCGCACTCGCTTTATCGGTATTGACCCAGACACGCGAGCGCTTGGCATTGCCAGAAACCGTTTTGCAAAAAACAAGTTTGAAGTGGAATTAATTCAGGCATTTGCGGAAAGCGTGCCGTTACCGGATAATTCTGCGGACAGAGCCGTCAGCTCGCTTGTGTTTCATCATTTGCCGGATGAGATAAAAAGAAAAGCCATTCAAGAAACATACCGGATCTTAAAACCGGGCGGAAAAGTGCTCATTGCAGACTTCGGACCTACTAAAACTAGCTGGATGCCAAAGTTATTGCACCTCTTTGAAAATGCGGAATACCTAAAGGGCAATCTGGAAGGACTTATTCCTGTATACTTACAACAAGCTGGTTTTACTGAGGTAAAAATAGTGGCAAAGTATTTTCCCGGCGCCGCAGTTACTGTCGGGATTAAATAATAACATTAATCTCTTAACTTTATGCAAAAGAAAATATCAGTTTCTTGAAGCAGCTAACTTCGATAGAGCAGATTTAGAAATTTTAGAGGAAGCTGTAAAGTTGGCTTATCGTCAAGAAACGGAAGTTGATTGTTACCAATTCGGGTGAAGAGGAAACTTTGGTAGCCCATAGGGGAATCGAACCCCTGTTTACTGGCTGAGAACCAGTCGTCCTAGCCACTAGACGAATGGGCCACGGGTAAGTACATTAAACGGAGCTAATTTTATCAGTTTTGCGGATTTTCGGCCAGTCCATCGTCCAGCTGCGGCGTTTCCGGGAGCTTAATTTGGCTCACCAGCTGTTCGAATTCAGGCAAATCATTTATGCTGGCCAGCCCGAGGTGCTGGAGAAATTCCGTGGTCACGCGGTAGAGATTGCTGCGCGCGTCATTGGGATTGGGAATTTTTTCCACCAGCCCGCGCATCAACAAGTGCCGCAGACTGTATTGCGAATTGACGCCGCGAATGGCTTCAACTTCGGCTTTGGAAATTGGCTGGCGATAGGCGATAATAGCCAAAACCTCCACCGTGGCGTCGGTGAGCTTTTCGCGCAAATCGTCGTTTAAATAGTTTTTAACTGTGGTTGAATTTTCGCTGTGGGTGGAGAGCTGATAGTGCCCGCTGGCCGTCAAAAGAATAATGCCGGTTTCGCGATGCTCGCTGACCAATTCATTCAGAGCGGCTCGCACTTCTTCTTCCGGCTTGTCCACGATCCGGGCGAGATTTTTGGCATCGAGCGGCTTGCTCGCCACAAACAAGATACTTTCCAGCTGGCTTTTGAGATTGGGCATAAATGTTGCGCTTCAGGAGGAGATATTAGAACGTTACGTTTCAGGAGAGATTATGAGATAGATTCCGATGGCAATCAAGCCCGCGGCATAGGCCAAAATGGTGCCTTTGCGGCCGAGTTTGCTTTTGGTAATTTCTTTTACTGCTTTTTGCGAAGGCGGTTTGATGAAATTGTATTTCAGGAGACTTCCCAGCGTAAGTTCATTGACCTTGTCTATAGCCATCGAACCGTAGCTTGCACCGGCGACAATAAAGAGGACACCAAAAGTAGTCTTAGTCATTGGTATTGGTTTCGCTGGCAGCTTGCGCGGCTGGCTCAAACTTTCTGATAGTTATGTCAGTGAATAGCGTTTCCTGATCAACAGTTAAGATTTTTTGTTTGATTAATTCTAACAGGGCGAGAAAAGTAATAATGACCTCGGATTTGTTTTTGGCCGATTCCAGCAGGGTGCTTAATTTCGTTTCGATTTGCTGGCTTAAATGGAGCTGGAGCTGGTCGATTTTTTCCTGGATGGAAATAGCTTCGCGGATTTTGGCTTTGGGTAGACTGTCGAGCTTTTTCAATTCGGCCAGGACGGTTAAAATCGCGTCGTGGATTTCTTTGGCCGTGGTTTCCGAATCGGGATAAAAATTGATGCGCTGTTCAAACTGGAGGGCACGGGTAAAACTTTGCTTGCGCCGGTTATCGAGCCGCTTGAGATAGCGCGCGGCTTCGCGGAATTGCCTGTAGAGCAGGAGGCGCGCGGCCAAATCCTGCCCGGTTTCATCTTCCTCGCTTTCTGTTTCCAGAGTCGGCAAAATGGCGCGCGACTTGATGACCAGCAGGCGCGCGGCAATGGCGAGAAAGTCAGCCAGGGTGGTGGGGTCAAGTTCCTTGAGCTGTTTAATGTACTGTAAAAACTGTTCCGTGACCTGGGCCAGGGCGATTTGGGTGATATCTAATTTTTGTTCTTCAATGAGCGAGAGGAGCAAGTCCAGAGGCCCTTCAAATTGTTGGAGTTTTACGGATTGCATTACTCGGTAAAATTGCCTAATTGCCCCTGCATTTGCTTGAGGAAGTCTTTTGATGAGATTTCCAGGCTTTCCGTGTAGCTTCCGGCCGAGACAATGAGTTTTTTGTTTTTTGCCAGCTTGTTATCTACTAAAATGGGTAGGCCGAACAAATGGCTGAAGGGGTGGAGTAAACCGACTTTGGTTTTGAGATGTTTTTCTATGTCTTTTTCGCTGGCCAGTTTGGCCGTAATTTTTAATGGTTTCTTTATTTTTATTCTTGCTTTGAGTTTATTTCCCGCCCCTGCATCATTTTGAACCTTTTTAGTATTAGCTGCCGATTTTATCAATTGTTTATAACTTTTTGATTGATGGTCATTGATGGCTTTGGCCACTTTTTTTAAGTCCACGCGCCGGCCGGCCGGTACGGCCACGAAAATAAAGTTTAGCTCGGCCGGGCCGCCCGCTTTGATCAAATGCGCGCTCGGTTTGGAAAGTTTGGCCAGCACAACTTTAACAATTTGCCGGTTGTCCATATGCTGCGTTTCCGCCGCGTTAAAAGCCGTATAGACTTTGCGGTGCGTCAGAAGTTTGTAGTTGCTTTTATTTGCTTCAAGAAGTTTTTTTAGGTTGTTGTCCATAAAAATTTATAAAAAACTGCTATATCCTATACCATGTTGGAATTTCGAAGCAAATGCCCGTATTTTCCATTCTACTGCGTCAAGAAATTCAGTTAGGGTTAAGTCTGGTTTTTTACTGATTTCATCGTAAGTCTGTTCGATAAGTCCTTCGATAATGGCTACTTTAGCTGTAGCAGGAGTTTTAAACTCTCGTTCATACCATTCATCATTCCCTTGGAATTCAGCCATCGTCGCTTTTAAATGAATAATAGTGCCCCGGTTCTTTTTATTGTTTCTCACCATAGGGGTGATCAGAGGCAGCATAGACTTGGCCCACTCCAGTTCAGCTTGCACCCGACCCTTGGTCATATAGTCTTCTTTTAAGCGCGTCTCGGCTATGTTCGTAGCTAATTGCTCAAGCTCAACCGGCCTAATTACAACTTCCCTTGTTTCATCAAATTCGCTAACAGTATCTACATTAAATCCGGCCTCGACTAATTCTCTTTTTGATGGCAGTCTTGAGTCAGGATCTCCGCCAGTTGGAGCTCTTTTGTCAGCTTCTCCTTTTTTCATAGCTTAGAAGGTTAATTTACATTATTTGTTTACTTTTCTTCTTCAGCTTCAGCAAATCCAGTTTAATATGATGATAAGGTGTTTTTATTTTAATTTATTCTTCTTCGGCAAATCCAACTTAATATGCAATTCCTTGAGTTGCTTCTCATCCACCGCGCCCGGCGCGTTCATCATCAAATCCTGGGCCGAGCCGTTTTTGGGGAAAGCAATGACTTCGCGGATGTTGGGCTCGTTTTCCAGCATCATCAGAATGCGGTCAATTCCAGGCGCAAAGCCGCCATGCGGCGGCGCGCCGAATTCAAACGCGCGGATCATCGCGCCGAATTTGTCATCCACGGTTTTTTTATCAATCCCTACAATTTCAAAGGCTTTGTACATGATGTCCGGCCGGTTGTTGCGGATGGCGCCGGAGGACAATTCCAAGCCGTTGGCCACAATATCGTACTGATGAGAAAGAATGTTCAGCGGATCCTGGGTTTCCAGCGCCTCTAGCCCGCCCTGCGGCATACAGAAGGGATTGTGCATGAAGTCAAGTTTCTTTTCGCGCTCGTTGTATTCGTACATGGGAAAATCCGTGATCCAGGCCCAGGCTATTACGCCGGGGTCTTTGAGGCCGAAGTCGCTACCGAGGCGGTCGCGGAGTTTGCCGAGCACTTTGTTTACTTGCTCGCGCCGGTCCGCGCCGAAGAAAATTATATCCCCGGTTTCGGCTTTCATTTTTGTGGTGATGGCCATGGCTTCGGTATCGGATAGAAATTTTAAGATGGGGGACTTGAGGCTGTCTTCGGCTAGTGTGATGTAGGCCAGGCCGCCGGCGCCGTCTTTTTTTACCATCTCGGTTAATTCATCAATCTGGCTGCGGGTGAGTTTGGCGCCGCCTTGCAGGCAAATGGCCTTGACCACGCCGCCGGCTTTAATGGCGCCGCTGAACACAGTAAATTTTGTGTCGCGCAACTCTTCCGTTAAATCTACCAGTTCCATGCCGAAGCGCAAATCCGGCTTATCGCTACCGTATTTATCCATGGCCTCGCGAAAGGGAATGCGCGGAATAGGTTTTTGCCAGATTTTTTTGCCGGCAAAATCTTCGGTTAATTTTATAAACAGCGGCTCAAGTTCTTGGAACACCATTTCGGGATTATCGGCAAAAGCAATTTCCAAGTCCAGCTGATAAAATTCGCCTGGGGAGCGGTCGGCGCGCGGGTCTTCATCTCTAAAACATGGGGCGATTTGGAAATACTTTGGCACGCCGCCGACCATGAGCAGCTGTTTGAACATTTGCGGGGCTTGGGGCAGAGCGTAAAATTCGCCGGGATGCAGGCGCGAGGGCACAAGAAAATCGCGCGCGCCTTCGGGCGAGGAACTGGTGAGAATGGGCGTGGTGATTTCAATAAAGCCGCGCTCGTCCATGTAGTCGCGGATCAGCTTAATCATTTTGTGCCGCTTGACCAGCATATTTTGCATTTTGTCGCGGCGCAAATCCAGGAAGCGGTATTTCAGGCGCAGCTCTTCGCTGATTTCATCCGGCTGATGCATAACGGGGAAGGGGAGCGGTTTGGCCGGGTTCAGGATGTGGAGCTCGTTGACTTTTATTTCGATATGTCCAGTGGCAAGGTTTTGGTTGACCAGTTCCGGCGCGCGTTCCACCACTGTGCCCGTGGCCGCCAAAACGAACTCATCGTGAACGCCTTCGGCGATTTTAAACGCGGCGGCATTTTGCGGATGCACGGCGAGTTGGACAAGGCCGGTGTGGTCGCGCAGATCAATAAAAATCAGCCCGCCGTGGTCGCGGGTAGAGGCGGCCCAGCCCTTTACGGTTACGGTCTGGCCGATGTTTTCAGGAGTTCTTACGGCAAGCTCTCGTTCCATGATATGAAATAATTATTCGGACTGTTCTTCTTCGACTGGCTGCGCTTTGGTATTGTCGCCCAGCCCGGTTTCATCGTCTAATACAATACATCACTAACAAGATCCGTGCCTATTTCCAGGCCGTCAAGAATCGATAGGCGTCGTGGGTCTCCATCTGTTTTTCCTTTGAATGTCCCCATTTAACCACCAGCTGGGCTATGACGGGCCTTTCCCGAAGGTTTGCCTTCTCTTTTCTCCCTAGCTTCCTGCTGGGCTTTTTTAGCCGCATCAGACGCTTGGTCAGCCGCTTGCTCCGCCCTTCTAGCTTCTTCGGTACCGCGGTCTTTGTCTTTTCTCGGCACGCCGGATTTGGTGTCCGTTATTATTGAGGGCGCTTCACCTTCTCCAACATACAGTCTTTTCTCGGAATCTTCTCCCATATATTTCGGGTTTTAATGTTAAAAGCTCTTATATATTAATAAATTAACATGTTTTGGCCGATAAATCCAGGGGGGACAGAGATTTAGGAATTGTAGTATAATGACAACTGCGGATTTAATAGTTTTTTTCATGCCCAAAAAAATCGTGTTTGATGTGGAAACCCAGAAAGAGTTCAGCGAGGTTGGCGGCCGCGGCCGCAACCATCTCCTTAAGGTTTCCGTGTGCGGCATTTATGATTATGCCCAAGACAAATATTTAATTTTTGAGGAGCGCGAGCTGGGCAAGCTGGGGCCGTTGCTCCAGGCGGCTGATCAGCTTATTGGCTTCAACAGCAGGCTGTTTGATGTGCCGGTGCTCCAGCCGTATTTGAATTTTGATTTATCCGAAGTGCCGCATTTGGATATTATGCAGGAAGTGGAAAAAGTTCTGGGGCACAGGCTTTCTTTGGATGCGCTGGCCCAGGCTACTCTGGGCTACGGCAAATCGGGCGACGGGCGGCAGGCTATTGCATTGTTCCGCGCGGGCCGCCTGGACGAGCTGAAAAAATACTGTTTGGACGATGTGAAAATAACGCGGCAAATTTATGAGTACGCTTTGGGCAACGGCAAGTTATTGTATCGCGACTTTTTTACCATGAAAGAAATTCCTCTGCGGATCAGCGAGCCGTTGGCGCGCGCGGGCGTGCAGCAGCAGACCGCGCTGTTTTAGATATGACAAAGCAAAAATTTTTCTTGATATGGGGATTTTCCATCGCCGGAGCATTACTTCTGGTGATGTTTTTGCATTTCGTTTTTATAGGACAGATTCAGTTGCCGCAGTTTTTTGCCCTGGGGCCGGTGCAAATTCGTTACTATGGCCTGTTCATGGCCGGGGCCGTGGCAGTGGGATATTTTTTGGCCCAGCGTCGCGCGTCGCGTTATGGCATAGAACCCAAAGAAGTTGACTCAATAGTTTTCTTGGCAGTTATAGCCGGCTTTATTGGCGCGCGTTTCTATCATGTTTTATCGGATTTGCCGTTTTACTTGCATAACCCCGGGTTGATTCTGCAGGTTTGGCGCGGCGGCTTGAGCGTTTACGGCGCGGTTATTGGCGGCGCGGTCGCGGTAGTTTGGCATGTTTACCGCCACACGTCGGCAAGCCAGCGGGTCCAGCGCATCTTAAATTATTTGGACTGGCTTACACCCAGCATATTAATCGGTCAGATCATTGGCCGATTCGGCAATTTTTTTAATTACGAATTATTCGGCTACCCCACTGGCTTGCCCTGGAAGATGTTCGTACCCCTGCGATTCCGACCCGAAGAATTTTTAAGCTCGGCTAATTTTCATCCCTTATTTTTGTACGAAGCTTTGGCCAACCTGATTATTTTAGTGGGCTTGTTAAAGCTTTATCGGCGAGGGGTGGCACGGTTCGGGGGTCCTCCATTGGGCGCGCAGGCAGTAGCCGAGCACCCAATGGGGACGAACCGGGACAGGACCCCGAGCCCGCCCGGCGCCCTTTTCTTTGGCTACGTTTTTTTGTATAATATAGTTCGGTTTTTGCTGGAGTTTTTACGCATCGACAGCGTCATGGCGGACGGGTTAAGAATCAACGCCTTAGTCAGCTTGGCCTTAGCTGTCGGCGCGCTTATCTATCTTTCCCTAATTTTTATCAAACATGATCGGCAAGTACCATCGCATAATTAGCGCCATACTAAGCATCGCGTTTTTGGTGGTGGTGCAGATTTTTGCCACGCCCCAGCCTATCTTTCGCTATTTAATTCCCGCCTTTGTGGGTTTGCTGGCCGTATTTGCTTTATATAACTGGGTGTATCTTCGGTCCGAACAAAAATTCAATTGGTGGCTGTGGCTGCGCCCGTTGCTGTTTTTGGTCAGTTGGTTTGGCGTGTTTTTTATCATACCCGCTGATTGGCTGCGCGGTTTATTTCTTTTGGTTGGCCTGCCCCTGGTCTATTTTATTGAAGCTACGACCAGCAGCGTGGGTCAGCAGCTGCTGTTTAATGAAGTTCTACTGACTGCCTTCTGTTTTTTTATGAGCGCTGCGGCCGTGGTGCAATATTTTCCCAGGTTCGGATTGTGGTATACGGTTGCGGTTTTTGCGTTTACCACTTTGCTTAGTCGGGCGTCTTACGAGTTCACGCCTTTAACCCCGCGGAACAGATGGAGCAGTTCGCTTACCATTGCGCTGTTTTCGACCGAATTATTTTGGGCGCTTAATTTCTTGCCCCTGCATTATTCGGCGCTGGCCGTGATCCTTTTTAATTTGTTCTATTTGTGCTGGGCTCTGTACTATTATTCCGTGTTTAATCACATAACTCCCAAGCGGGTGCAATTTCATCTCATTTTGGCCGCCGTGTTCATTTTTGTTATTGTAGTGGTAACCCCCTGGAGGATTTTAATCTAAATCAAACTGCCAAAAAACATGCCCTCAAAAAATAAGTCATACGTGCGAATTATTTTGATCGCCGTTATTATCAGTTTACTGCTGGAGATCCTTTTTGGCGGATATTTGGCCGCGACCCTGGCGACTTGGCCGCTGATCAGAAAGTGGGGGATCATTCGACCGGAGGCGCCCATTGTCATTAACCGGCGGGAAACCGTCCGGGTCAGCGATTCCAACGATATTCACGATGCCTCCGAATCGGTTAAATCCAAATTAAGCGTGATTGTTTCGGCAGTCGACGGCCAGACAATCATGACCGGCGCCGCCGTAAATTTGACCTCGGACGGTCTGTTTTTGACCGGCAAAAGTGCGGTCGGGGGAGATCTGGGCAACTACCGCGTGGTTTTGCAGGACGGCAGATGGGCGCCGCTGGTTTCGGCCATTAGCGACCCGGCCAGCGAGATGGTAATTGTTAAGGCCGAAATTGGCAATGTATCCGTGGCTAACATCGGCAGTTCAAAGGATGCTGCCAGCGGCCAGCGCATCCTGTTTATTTACAATATTGTGGGTGATTCGCGGCCTGTGGTTGATCCCAACTTCGTAACTTTTCCCCAGCGCCAGGGCTTGAATCAGGTTTTTAACGCCGATAGACCCAGCCGCGGTTTCGGCGTTCAGCCGGTGGCCTCTTTGGTTCCGGGTGAGGCCATTGTGGACTTAAGCGGGGCGGTTTTGGGCATGTGGGACGGTTCAGCGGTCATTTCCACCGACGTGATGAGGCCGGCCTTTCAGCAGGCCCTGGCGGGCTCTGCCGGCCTGGCAAGACCCGGCTTTGGCTTTTCTTATGAATTTATCGATAAGACCCAGGCCGAGTTGGAGGGCTTGAGTTCCGGCGTTCAGGTTACGCAGGTTGTTTCTGCCGGCGCGGCGCAGGCCGCTGGTCTGCAGGTTGGTGATATTATCGCTAAGGTTGATGATACGAATGTAGGCCAGGACCCAGTGTTTGAACAAATTTTGGAACGATACAAATCCGGCGATCGAATAAGTCTGACCGTTCTGCGCGACAAGCAGAGCGCCACCTTAACTTTGACCGTAAAGTAATAAAGAACCCCTTTTCAAAGGGGCTCTTTTAAATATTCTCTCCGTCCAAAAAAGATGCTTCATTAATATTCCCTTCGCCCTTCCAGCGCACGCGTGAGCGTAATTTCATCGGCGTATTCCAGATCGCCGCCCATGGGCAAGCCGCGGGCAATGCGGGTAATTTTCGCGCCGCTGTCTTTGAGCAGTTTGGCCAAGTGCATGGCCGTGGTTTCGCCCTCTAGGGAAGGATTTGTGGCGATGATGACTTCGCGGATTTTTTGAACTTGCCGGCCCCGTTCTTTTTCTCCTATTTTATTGCCATTGCCTTGGCCGGGCGAATTTTTGCTTGCCGGGTTTTTTGCGTTTGTCTTTTCTGTATTGGTATTTTGCCCGGTTACGCGCCGCTTCAGCGAATCCATATTTAATTTATCCGGCCCGATGCCTTCCATGGGATTGAGTACGCCGCCGAGTATGTGAAACACGCCGTTGAACTGTCCGGTTTTATCTATGGCCAGGGCATCCAGCGGCTCTTCCACCACGCAAATTAGGGCGTGGTCGCGGGCCGGGTCGGTACAGGTGCCGCACGGGTCGCTTTGGGCCATATTGTGACAAATTGAGCAAAAGTTTATATCTTTTTTAACTTGTTCGATGGCCCGGGCCAGGCCGGCCACATCCACATCCTCGCGCTTCAATATATAAAACGCCAGGCGCTGGGCGCTCTTGGGCCCTATGCCCGGCAGTTTGGCCAGTTCGTTGATTAGACGCTCAAGGGAACTAGGGAGTTTGGTCATGGCTTTGCGGATTTCAACCAGGTTTCAAACACATTCTCCAAACATTTGGGGAGGTCCTTAAATGATTCAATCACAACCGCATTTTGAGGAGGCGATTGAGGAGGTTTTATATAAAGTACAGCGGCAGATCCTGAAATGGGCCAGAAATCAACCGTGGTTATTCCTTCACTTGAATTCAAAAAGACATGGCCTATTACATTATCATTGGCGGTTACTTTATAGCCGCGCATCGTCTCGTCTGTCAGATAAAGGTTGGGTTCTATTGACATTTCAAATTTTAAACCCGCCTCCCGCAGTTGGCGATCAAACAGCAATACATCAAACTGTTCCCCTGAATTGTATTTAATTTCGCCCGTCATGCGATTATAATTCAATCAAACTTTCTGGCGGCATGGATTGCATCACTACATCCGGCGCGGTGCTGAACGATTTATCCAGGTTGCGGAAGCTGGTGCGGTCGGCGTCAAAGTAGAGGTCAAGTGAGCCGGTGGGGCCGTTGCGGTGCTTTTTGATGTGAATTTCGGCAATGTTGGGGCGGCTGGAATCCTTGCCGCGGTACATGTCTTCGCGGTAAATGAACATGACGACATCGCTATCTTGCTCAATTGAACCGCTTTCTCGAAGGTCAGCCAACTGCGGCACTTTGTCCGGCCGGTTTTCCACGTTGCGCGACAGCTGGGACAGAGCCAACACCGGCACGTTCAATTCGCGGGCTAAAATTTTCAAAGACCGCGAAATTTCACTGACCTCCTGGACGCGGTTGTCTTGATTGTGGCCGCGCCCGGCCATGAGCTGGAGGTAATCAACCACAATTAGCCCGACGTCATTCTCGGCCTGGAGCCGGCGGGCCTTGGTGCGGATTTCCATAATGTTGCAGCCAGCGGCATCGTCAATAAAGATTGGCGCCTCGGAAAGTTTGCCCATGGCTTCGCCAATTTTTTCAAAATCCTCGTCGTTTAGGTTGCCGGTGCGAATTTTCCACAGATTCACGTCGGATTGGGAAGAGAGCAGGCGATCCACCAGCTGGTCCTTGCTCATTTCCAAAGAAAAAATGCCGGTAGGGATTTTCAAATCTGCCGAAACATGGCGGATAATATCCAGCGCCAGCGAAGTTTTGCCCATAGACGGCCGGGCCGCCAAAATAATCAGATCGGATTTCTGCAAACCGCCGAGCAGGCGGTCAAGGTCGAGAAAGCCGGTGGCCAGTCCGCGCAGTTTGCCTTTTTCCCGGTGCAGTTCATCGATCCTTTCAAAAGTCTCATGGAGGACGCTGGAAATTGGCACAAAGTTTTGCTGGAGGTGCTGCTGGGAAATGTTGAACAGTTTTTGTTCGGCATTGTCCAAGATGGCTTCCACGTCGCCTTCTTCGGCATAGGCGAGGTTGGTGATTTCCGCAGCGCTGGTAATGAGCCGGCGCAGGGTGCCTTTCTTGTTGACGATGGAAGCGTAGTGGGCGACGTGCGCGGCGCTCGGCACTGAATTAACCAATTGCGTCAGGTAAGAGGCGCCGCCGATGTTTTCCAGAATCTTTTTTTCGTCGAGAGCGTTGGAAACCGTGAGAATATCCACCGACATATTTTTTTCAAACAACTCGAGCATGGTCTCATAGATGAGCCGGTGCCGGGTTTCGTAAAAGTCTTCTGGCGTGAGCACGTCAGCCACGCGGATGATGGCGTCTTTGTCCAGCATCAAACAGCCTAAAACCGCGGTTTCGGCTTCCTGGTTCTGGGGTGGGAGGCGGTTCATGGAGGAGGATTCCATAGGAGTTTAGGGCAGATTGGCGATAATAAAGATAAGTGGCTGGTTAACTTTGGAATATTTGAGTTTTTATTTAGATTCTACCATTCTAGCATAAGCTCGGCGCTAAAAGAAGCGCCGGGCCAAAGGATTTGAGACCCGGGCTTTTACTTTATTTTGATTTTTTGGCCCTGGGGCGTGTCTAGAACCTCAAAGCCCATTTCACCGATTTGTTGGCGCAAGGCATCGGATTTTGAGAAATCTTGGGCGCTGCGGGCGGCTTCGCGTTCGGCGAGCAACTTTTGGACTTCAGCCGGGATTTCGATTTGCGCCGGCTGGTCCAGGCCCAGCCCAAGCACTTTATCAAATTTTAATAAAGGTTTTAACTTGGCCTTGGTAGGGAAGTCTTTATCCCCAAGAAGTTCCCAAACAATCCCCAGCCCCTTGGGGATATTGAGGTCATCATTGATTGCCTCAAGGAAGCGCTGTTCGTATTCCGCACAGCCAATAGCCGGCTTGATGCCTTGTTCCTCCGTTGACCGCGTAAAGTCGTAAAGTCGCTCCAGGGCGCTGCGGGCGGCCTGCAAATTTTCCCAAGAGAAATTTAATTGAGTGCGGTAGTGGGCAGTCAAACATAAGTAGCGATAATCCAGCGGACGGAAGCCTTTTTGGACCAAGGCGTGCAAAGTCATTAAGTTGCCTTGACTTTTGCCCATGCGGCCAGCATCAATCAACAAAAATTCGCCGTGCATCCAGATTTTGGCCAGGGGCACGCCGAACGCCGTTTCGCTTTGCGCGATTTCATTGGTGTGATGCGTGCCAATGTGGTCCACGCCGCCGGTGTGGATGTCAAAGGGCTGGCCGAGCAGTTTGCGCGAGATGGCCGAACATTCAATGTGCCAGCCGGGAAAGCCTTGGCCCCAAGGTGACGGCCAGCGCAGGATATGGTTTTTGTATCGCCCGACCAGGAAAAACCATAAGGCAAAGTCTTGCGGATTTCGTTTTTCAGGATCGATAATGACTTCGCCGCGCGCCTGCACGCTTTTTTCGAACAGCTTCTGCCCAGCCAGCGCTCCGTAGTTGGGGAATTTAGCCACATCGAAATAAATGGCTGATGCGGTTTGGTAAGCCAGGCCTTTTTCCAATAAAATTCTGATGATATTCTGAATTTCCTGCTGCTCGCCGCTGACATCGGTGGCGCGGACCAGCCATTTATCGCGTTCGGGCTTATTGAGGCCGGGCAGTTTAATGTTCAGCGCGGCCAGATCCTCAAAAAATTTATCCTCATATTTTCTCGCGATTTCCAGCGGCGATTTGCCTTCGCGCTTGGCCCCAACCTCCATTTTGTCCTCGCCTTCATCGCCGTCGCCGACCAAATGCCCGACATCGGTAATGTTCATGGCGCGGTTGACCGCAAAGCCGTTGTATTCCAAAACACGCTGGAGCAAATCTTCAAAAATGTAAGTGCGCAAATTGCCGATGTGCGCGAAATCGTACACGGTGGGGCCGCAGGTATACAGGCCAACTGTATTGTCGCGGAGCGGCTTCAGCGGTTCAATTTTCCGCGTCAGCGTGTTGTAGAGCTTGAGCATAGCGAAATCTTACCAATTCGCAGCGCAAATGGCAAAAGCAACTCAAAACCAAAGAGCCCAGCGTTAGGTTGCCGGGCTCTTGGTGGCGGAGGCCGGTGGTTCGCACCACATTAGGCACGGAGTGCCTAATCAATTGGGGTATCAACCGCTGACCAGCCCGGCTGGCTACGACCTCCCGACGACCGCCTTAAGTATTGTATGACTATGATCATCAAGCTACGTTAAATGCGCGTTAGAATTTTTATAGAGATAAAATAATTTTTGAATCAAAAAAACATCCCCTCCAAAGAGGTGATGCTGCCGAGCCCTTAAAAGACCGTGATTGATACCCGATATCGTAATAATACTCCAGAACGTTATTTTGTCAAATTTTCATACGCCAAGCGCTTTCAGATGCCGGGCGCGCAATTTTTTCAGTTCGCTTAAAGCCGGGTCGTCTTCCAAAATTTTGGCCAGATGCAGGCCGCCAATAAAGTGCGGCAAAATGACGTAGTCAGCGCCTCTGTCATAAAGTTCGCGGGTTTCGACTTCGTCTTGTGCGGTAAGAATGAGTGTGGTTTTAATCCGGGCGCGCTTCACGGCATTCATCAGCACGAGATTGTCATGAAAATCCGGAATGGTGGAAATGATGAGTTTGGCTTTAGACAGCGCGGCCAGATCCTGGATTTCCGGGTCAGTAACATCACCGTAAACTATCGGCAAACCAGTTTCGGCATAGCGGGCTACAATATCGGGATTAAAGTCCACAACTAAAAATGTATCGCCCCGGCGAACTAAGGATTTAATTAAATGCCCTCCGATCCGGTGAGCGCCCATGAGCACGATGTGCCCATTGAGCTGCCGGTCGCCGTTGTGACTTTCTTCGCGGTGAAAGAGCCGCAGGCCGAACAGCCAGCGCAGAGGCCCCTTAAAATATTCATAAAGCTCGTGAGAATAGAGAATGCCGTAGGAAGACAGGGCGATAGTAATAAGGCCAACTACCGTGACTAGGCTTGCGGAGGTTTCGTTGAAATAACCCAAACTCAAGCCCAAAGCCATAAGCACCAGGCTGAATTCGGAAATTTGCCCCAGCGTGACGCCGGTCATAAAAGCCGTCCGGGGTTTGTAGCCCATGGCCGAAAGAATCATGCCGATGATGATTGGTTTGCCCAAGAGCACGAAAGCTGAGAAAATTATGGCCGGCCCAATGACGGCCGTAAGATTATCCAGAGTTAATTGTGAGCCCAGAGCTATAAAAAATAGCATGATAAAAAAATCACGCAAAGATTTAATGCGTGCGCTGATCTGAAAATGGACTGAGGAATTGGCCAGAGCGATGCCGGCTAAAAATCCGCCGATGGTCAGGTTAAAGCCGATGATTGGCAAGGATACAAAGGCGGCTAAACCCAGCGCCCAGGCCAGGGAAAAAACCAGGAGCAATTCGTCGGACCGGCCAATATAGTGAAGCAGCCGCGGGAATAAAAATTTGGCATGCCAGTAGATGAGAAGGCCGAGGAGTAAGGCCTTGGTCGCGGCTAGAAAAATCAGCTGACCGGCCGGTAAGCTGGTCCAAAAACTTCCGCCGGCCGCGCCGCTCAAAATAATCAATAAAATGATGGCCGCAAAATCCTGGGCCAGCAAAACACCCACTGCCAACTTGCCGTAGAGGCTGTGGAGGTCGCGTTTTTCATTAAGCAGTTTTACTACGACGATGGTCGAAGAAAAAGTTAGAGCGATAGCGATATACCAGGCCGTCGAACCAGTAAAACCAAGCAGGATAATTAATAGCAGGCCTGCGAGAAAAGTAAAAATAATTTGTCCGATCCCGGCGTACAAGGCGGTCCGGCCAATTCGCTTGAGTTGGGCAAAGTCCAAATCCAGGCCGGTCATGAACAGCAGCAAGGTTATGCCAATTTGCGAAAACGCCTGGAGGATGTCTTTGTGCTGAAAATGATAATAGCCCAGGGGCCCTACAATTAGTCCGGTCAAAATGTAAGCGATCAGGCTGGGCTGCTTAAAGAAGCTGATGATAAAAGCGATGCCGCCAGCCACAATCAAGACCAAGGTCAGTTCTAAAAACAGATTGTCCATTTTTGTGTTTTTATTTCCAGGTACGATATTGGCTTGAGGGAAAATTGTTCCTGCTCCGTGAGCACGCCTCCTTGGTCTCCGGCCGAGTTTGCGCTGGCAAACTCACTCCCCAGGAAGCAATTTTCCCCTCCCCGAATTATCTTACGGTAAATGATTTTCTTTATCAGTAATATCTAAAATCAAAATAATGATACCACAATATTTGCCAATAAGCTAATTTTCCCGTATAATTTTTAAATATGCAGCAGGCAATAATTTTTTTTATCGGTCCGCAAGGGTCCGGCAAAGGCACCCAGGCTAAATTGCTCGCCAAGCGGCTCGGGTTTTTTTATTGGGAGATGGGCGGAATTTTGCGCCAGGTCGCCCAGGAGGATACGCTGCTGGGTCGTAAAGTTAAGGACATGATTGAGCGCGGCGTTCTCCTCGATGACGCGATTCTGCTCGAAGTGGCGGCAAGCCATCTCGCCAAAATTTCTCCTGACCGGGGAATCATTTTTGACGGCATTCCGCGCCGGCTTGGCCAGGCGGAGTTTTTGCTTAATGCCCTTAAAAGGCAGGGCCGGGCGGATTTTTTGACGATATTTATCGATTTACCCCGCGAGGAATCATTGAAGCGTTTGCTGCTGCGGGCGCAGACTGAACACCGCAAGGACGATACAGAAGCCACAATTAATTTTCGCCTCGACCAGTATGAGAAAGACACCTTGCCGGTACTCGAGTACTTGCGCCAGCAAACGCGTTTTGTCACGATTGACGGCCACCCTCCCATTGAGCAAGTCACTAGCGCCATCAATAAAGAATTAGGATTAAGTGAGACATGAAGCGAAAGAAACCAATCAAGCCGATGAATATCATTTTATTGGGAGATCCAGCGGCCGGTAAAGCAACCCAGTCGGCTTTATTGGCCAAAAAATTTCATCTCTACGATTTGGACATGGGTAGGGAACTGCGCAAAATTAAAAACCGCGAGTCTCGATCAAAGTACCGTCTCGCCCAAACACTCGATAAAGGAAAATTGACGCCGACCCGTTTGGTGCGCCGAATTTTGCGGGAAAAAATTCATGCGACTTCGGCTGGCAAAGGCATTTTGTTTGACGGCACGCCTAAAATGGCGGGGGAAGCTAAGCTGGTTTGGAAACTGCTGAAAGCCGAGCGCCGGCGCGGCCCGGTCGTGATTTATCTGTCTATTCCGTTGAATGAAACCATCCAGCGCATGAGCAATAGGCAGGAATACTTTAAGGGCAAGTTCAGCAAGCGCACGGATGATACCAACGAGGCGCTGAAAAACCGCGTCAATTATTATCGGAAAAACATTGCCCAGGTCGTGGATTTTTTTTATCGCCGCTATCCGTTTAAGAAAATTAGCGGAGTCGGCAGCGTGGCCGGGGTTCAGCGCCGAATTTTAGCGGCGATTAAAGAGCTGGAAAGTAAGGTCTGAACATTTATGGCAAATCGGCCGTCACTGACCAAAACTTCAGGGGAAATTGAGCGCATTAATGAGGGCGGCATGATCCTCCGCGATGTTTTACACCGGACCGCGGCGTTAGCCCGGCCCGGTATTTCGACCTGGGAGTTGAATCATTTTGCCGAAAGCGAAATCCGCAAGGCCGGAGGCCAGCCCAGTTTTGTGGGGTATGGCGATAAGCGCAATCCCTTTCCGGCCGGACTCTGCACTTCCATTAACGACGCCGTGGTGCACGGTATTCCCTCGAAGCAGGATATTTTGCAGGGTGGCGATATTTTAGGCCTGGACATTGGCATGGAGTACAAGGGTCTGTACACTGACACGGCGCTAACCGTGCCGGTGGGCGCGGTTAGCGAGTTGGCCCAGCGAATTATTGGTGTTGCCCGGCGCTGTCTAGATGAAGCGATAAAGCAGGTGCGTCCGGGTAAGCGCACGGGCGACATTGGCCATGCTATTCAGGCCACGGCTGAAGGATCGGGCTTCAGCGTGGTGCGCGACTTGGTGGGTCACGGCGTGGGCTATGCCGTTCACGAAGACCCGGCCGTGCCGTGTTACGGCCAGCCGGGGACGGGCGAGGAACTGGTTGCGGGCATGGTCATTGCCATTGAGCCCATGGTCTGCGAGAAAAAACCCAAAGTTATTTTTGACACCGACGGCTGGACTATTCGCACCCATGACGGCGGCCTGGCCGCGCACTTTGAACATACGGTGGCCGTAACGGACAAGGGGCCGCGGATTTTAACCTAATCACGATTCCAGGCAAGCAATCGTAATCAATTGAAAATTTTAAGCGCGGGAATTTTGAGTGTAAAAATTTAGAGTCGGTGCTCGCCCAACAGCATTATTTCATCGCTGTCGTAGATGTTGCGTTCGTAGGTTCGGTCGAGGTTAGAAATTTTTTGATAGATTTTTTTGGCCGGCCCATTGTCCTTCTTGGTCCAGACGAAAATCCGCACTTTTTCAGCCGCTGGATTGACCTGTTTGATCCACAATTTAACTTGAGGCAATGATTCGTTGATTAAGCCGGTTCCGATCCCTTTACCGCGAAAATCTGGCAGCACGGCTAGTTGCTGTAGTTCCACCACGGGGGTTTTGCGCATAAATCCGCCTTTAATTTCCCAGCCGATATAGCCGGTGACTTTGTCGTCGGCTTCAACCACAAAGTAGCGATACTTCTCTCTTTGAGCAAAATTGGCTTTTACCCAACGCTTGGCGGCATTGCCGGCGGCATTGCCGGAAAAACCCTGTTTATTAATTTCAGCTATGGCTGAAATATCTTTTTGGTCTGCGGGTCGGATCACACAATAATTTTTTTAAAGATAGTTTTTAGCTTTTCCGTATCATAAGCAATGGGACTCCGGTCAATACTGTCACCGGGTTCATTGCGCCGAGTGTAAGCGGGATTAATCAGGTCAGCAGTTAATATCTGTGTTGAGGAAAGCTTTTCAACATCTAGTTTTGACACAGTGTAGTTGCGCTCGCGTAGCATATCCCCCTGCTCTTGAGGCAATTCGCCCACATGCACAACTATGACGCTAGGCTGGAAAGATGGGTTCAGGGATTGGAGAAATTTGAGAGCGCCTGATACATTTTGGTAATGAACTTGGCCGGGCGAGGCCGTGAAGTTTGGCAGCCAAATGATTTTGGCATTATTTTTTATATGCGCAAAGATTTCGGTAAGGCAGAGCAGAGGCGCGATGCTGCTGTATAAATCTCCCATAGCCACAATAATATAATCAGCATTTTCCAGCGCGTTTTTGGCGCCGGGAGAAAGAGAAGCGTTTTTCGGTTCGATCCAGACCCGCTCATAGGGCTGGTCGAGATGGCTTCGTATATGCTTAACAATTTCAGCTTGGCCGGTAATGGTTTGATGATTGACGGTTTCGGCGTGCAATACGATTTGGTCTTCCGAGGCGGGGAAAACTTTGTAAACGATTTGCATCTGCTGCCGTATTCGGTCGATTGCCGCCTGGAACGATCCGGTTTCTTTTTCGGCAGCCGCCAAAAGCAGATTGCCGTACGCACTGCCATCGTTTGAGCGGTGCTCTAAAAATTTATGTGCGTGTTCCGATGAAGCCGACAGCACGCGCCTTACGTCTCCGGGGGAGTGTACGCCTTCTTTGCGAACCAGCCTGCCGCTATGGCCAGCGTCATCCACCATATTGACAATGGCTGACAGCTCGATATCTAAATCTTTCAGCGCCCTGATTACCGCCGAATGTCCGCCGCCGCCGCCAATAGTTACCACTTTTTTCATAGGGCATTCTTCCTTATTCCACGGTCACGCTCTTGGCCAAGTTCCGCGGCTGATCCACGTCGCGGTTGCGCAAAACCGCGCTGTAATAGGCAAACAGCTGGAGCGGCACCACCGTAAGCATAGGATAAAACATTTCTAAAGTTTTTGGGACGTACATTACATTATCAGCCAGGTCGGCAATATCTTTATCGCCTTCCGTCGCCACGGCGATAATTTTTCCGCGGCGGGCCTTGATTTCCTGCAAACTGCTGATATTTTTTTCGTAAACGCTGTCTTTGGGGACGATGGCAAAACTAGGAAAATTTTCGTCTATCAGCGCGATGGGGCCGTGCTTCATTTCCCCGGCCGCGTACGCTTCGGCGTGTATGTAGGCAATTTCCTTAAGCTTAAGCGCTTCCTCTAAGGCAATAGGAAGGTTATATTTCCGGCCTAAGAACAAAGCGTTAGTTATTTTTAGATATTTTTTTGCGATTTTCTTGATCTTATCTTTATTTTTCAAAATGTGGTTGATTTTGTCCGGCATGCTGTTGAGCTCTTCCAGAATGCGTTTGCCCATGACGTAAGACATGTTGCGCTGACGGCCTAAAAAGACCGCGATCAAGGTCAGTATACCCAGTTGGTTCATAAAAGCCTTGGTGGTCGATACGCTGATTTCCGGTCCGGCGTGAATGTAGACGCCGGCGTCTGCTTCGCGGGCAATGGAGCTGCCCACCACGTTGACCACGCTAAGGGTGAGAATATTTTTTCGTTTCACTTCTTTCAGGGCGGCTAAAGTGTCGGCCGTTTCGCCTGACTGGGAAATAAATATGACCGCGATTTTATCATCCAGCACCGGCTTGCGGTAGCGGAACTCGGAACCTAAATCGACTTCCACCGGAATCCCGGCATATTCCTCAATCATGTATTTACCGACAAGGGCGGCATAATATGCTGCGCCGCATCCTACAATAATGATCCGGTTGATTTTGGCCAAGCGTTTGGATACGTCCTGGATACCTCCCATGTGCGCGTCGCCGGCGCCAATGTCCATGCGTCCTTTAAGCGCGTTGCCTAAGACTTCAGGCTGCTCAAAAATTTCTTTCAGGAGGAAATGATCAAAACCGTTTTTTTCCACTTGAGTGATGTCCCATTCCACGTGCTCGGAGTTGCGGCCAATTTCTTTTTCTTGCGCGCTCAAGATCCGATACCCGCCCGGCTCCAAAACGACCATTTCCCGGTCCTCAAGATACACCACTTCACGGGTGTGCCGCAGAATCGCCGCGACGTCTGAAGCTACGATATATTCGCCGTCGTCAGTAATCCCGATAACCAGGGGGCTGCCCAAACGGGCGGCCACAATTTTTTCCGGCTCTAAATTTGACAGCACCACCAAACCGTAAGTTCCAGTAATGAGTTTTAGGGCGTGGGCCACGGCCTGCTCGAGCTTTTTATGTTTCTTATAGCCCTCTTCAATGAGGTGAGCGATAAGTTCAGTATCCGTGTCCGAGCGGAATTCATGCCTCTTCCTGGCCAACTTCTTTTTTAGGTCTTTGGCGTTTTCGATAATGCCGTTATGCGCCACGTAAATTTGTTCCCGACAGTCGGCGTGCGGATGGGCGTTTTTGTCGCTGGGAGCGCCGTGAGTGGCCCAGCGCGTGTGAGCAATGCCAACCGTGCCCTTAAAGTTTCTGCCGTTGAGCTTGCTGTTAAGCGCCGTTTCCAGTTTGGAAATTTTCCCTTGTTTTTTTATGCAGACAATACCTGGCCGTTCAATGACCGCAATACCCGCGCTGTCATAGCCCCGGTACTCCATGCGCTTCAACCCTTCCATAAGGATGGGTTGCGCTTCCTTTTTGCCCACATAGCCAATAATGCCGCACATAAATTCAAATTAATACAGACAAACTATAGCATTTTATTGTGGATAAAAAAAGAGGCGGGAGTTAGCCGCCGAGCCGTTTGCCACGAAAAACTAGGTCGCTGGTTTTCTGCCCTTTGGCTTCGCCAAAGCTTGAAAACTTACGCTCCAATAGTTTTTCTTAGGCAATCCGGCTTGGCGGCTCTGTTATCGCCGCCCTCACAATTTTTTACTGTCTATTTCTTGTTTGAGATGGTCGCTAAATTTTTTAACCGACAGTGCTCCCAAATCCTGGTCACCTCTAGCACGCACCGCAATCTGTTTCGCCGCAACTTCTTTATCGCCTACAATAACGAGATAGGGGATTTTTTGCATGCTTGCTTCGCGGATTTTTTTGCCGATGGACTCGCTGCGCTCGTCCATCTCGATGCGAATAGCAGGTATTAGCTGTTTAAGCTCGGCGGCGACAGAACGGGCGTAGTCAATTTGTTTCTCGCTGATGGGTAAAACCATAGCTTGCACCGGCGCCAGCCAAACCGGGAATGCGCCGGCGTAGCGTTCAATAAGAAAGGCAAAAATTCTTTCCAGCGCGCCAATGGAGGAACGGTGAATGACAATCGGCTCCTCGTCTTGCCCCGATTCATTAGTGTAGGTCAGCTTGAACCGTTTAGGCATAACGAAATCGTATTGGACCGTAAAGGCAGTATCTTCCTTGCCGTTGACGTTCTTCATCTGAATATCAATTTTTGGGCCGTAGAACGCGGCTTCATTTTCGGCTTCGAAAAAGGTTGCGTTTCGCTCTTGGAGCGCTTTGCGTAAAGCGGATTCAGCTTCATCCCAGGCCGCATCATCCTTGTAGTATTTTTTTTCATCGTTGCGGTCACCGAGTGAGAGGTGATAGCGGTAGTCTTCGCCTTGGCTCAGGCCCAGTGTGGTGCAGACAAATTCTATGAGGTCAAGTACGCCTGTAATTTCTGTTAAGGCTTGTTGTTTGCGGGCGATGATATGAGCGTCTGCCAGGCAGAAAGTGCGCACCCGAAGCAGTCCCATAAGCTCCCCGGATTGTTCATAACGGTAATTGTGGGCCAGCTCGGCTATACGCATAGGTAGCTCGCGATAGCTATGGGGCTCGCTTAAGTAAAGTTCAAAGTGATGCGGGCAGGTCATGGGGCGAAGCATAAATTCATCTTCATCGATTTTGATGGGCGCATACATAGAGTCTTTATAGTAGGGATAGTGGCCGGACTTTTTATAGAGTTCCAGGCGCGCGATGTCCGGCGTGTAGACATGCAGATAGCCGCGCTTGAGTTCTTCATCAACAATGAAGCGTTCCAGCTCGCGGCGTACGACTGAGCCTTTGGGTGTCCAAAGCGGCAGGCCTTTGCCTACGGTTTCTGAAAATGCAAACAATCCTAACTCTTTGCCTAGTTTTTTGTGGTCGCGCTTCTCGGCTTCAGCCAGCATTTTTTCGTAGTCGTCGAGCTCCTTTTTGGAATTGAAAGCCAGGCCGTAGATGCGGGTGAGTTGCTGCTTGGATTGATTTCCTCTCCAGTAGGCGCCGGCGACTTTAGTCAGTTTGAACGCGTCAGGATTTATTTGAGTCACATCCTCTACATGGCCGCCGCGGCAAAGATCCACGAAGTTTCCCGAAATATAGAGGGTAATCGTTTGGCCTTCTTGGGCAAAGTCACGAATGAGTTCTTGTTTATAAGTGTTCCAGGAAAATTGCTTTAGAGCTTCTTCTGGACTGACCTTGCGGCGTTCGAATTTTTTCCACGTTTTAAGAATCTCGCGCATCTTCCGCTCGATTGCCGGCAGGTCGTTTTCCGAGATCGGTTTTGGAATGTCCAAATCCTGATAAAACCCGTCCTCGATGGCCGGACCGATGGCGTTTTGAGCGCCCGGGTAAAGCTCAATCACCGCCGCGGCCAAAAGGTGCGCCAGAGAATGTCTTAGATTGTGGATAACTTCGTCGTTTTTGATCATAAATTTATCTTATCTTCATCAGAATTTAAGCATAGTTATTATATCATTGACAAGCGCAGATAAAAGAATTAATTTGAAAGGACGGTGCATGAATGAAAAGTTTATTTATCGCAAGATTATGGATCATGATGAAATTTTAGCTAGACACGAAGTTATGTTGGCAAACGTTCTTACTCGTGACGAGTTTTTACGGAAAATGGATGAAGTCATGGTTATTTTGAAACGTTTAGAGCAAGAGGTGGTCATGGGCGTTCATCGAATGGACCGGATTGAAACTAGAGTAGAAGCTTTGGAAACTGGTCTCGTAAGCATCAAAACCCATTTTGGCATTAAGGGTTAAATAAAACCCCGGGAGTCGGCCACTGATCAATAAATAGATGATCAGAAACCAAGTCCTGGGGTCTTCGAATTTCGAGCGACGTTTCCGTCCCAGATCGCTGCGCACCAAATTGCGCGGCCTTTTTATTGATTTTATTCAAGCTCCCCGGTTGGTGGCCGGATCAACGTTTGCGATACTGCTTTTAGTTTAAATTATTCTCACAATACGGTCAATAAGCCCCTATAACGAAAGAAAGACACAACATTTGTTGTGCTTTCGCGATAAAACTGCAAGGTAGCAATTCTACAATCCGGCTTTAAGGCCGGACGTCCTCAATAAGATCCTCTTATAAATTAAATTGTAAACGGGGATTCGCCCCGCGCGCCGCTCGATTCGCCAATTGGCGTCCCTACTAGGCATGTTTATGAGTCGGGCCCTCCAGCCCGAATGTTACTGAACTGGAGGGCCGACTCCCGAACGGCGGATTATCCGATCTGCTTGTTCTGCGAAACCGCCGGTGCGCCGCGTGATGTTCCCGCGGCCGTGTTATGAGCCCGAGACCGGGCCGAGTTTTCTCCAGGCGTCCGGTTCGAAGTGGTCGAAGCCGAACGCTTAGCGAGTGTAGGGGTCACCGTTCCAAGGCATCCTGTATTCTCCGCCCTCAGCATCGCGCTTGAATTCAGGTTAGCCTGCTTCTTGTGTAGCACGTCGGCATACCGCGCTGCCGCTCCAGCTACCATCGCGGCCTCAGCCGTTGTCGCGTTTCCGGGCGGGATATTGATACTCATCGCCACGCACACGGCCGTCTTGTTAATGCTTGCCGTCGCCTGGGCAGCCTCCGTCGTTGTCATCAACCCGATGATCACGGCGCTTGCCAAAACGATAGCCCATAGGGTTCGTCTCGTTCTCATAGTGATTCACCTCGTGTGTTTGATTTCAGGCCAATCCTGAGACCAAACCGAAAGTGCTTCAGCTAACTTCTGTTATCTGTTAACAGAGTTCAGACAGAGAAGGCTCTCCGCCCGCCGTAGAGGGAGTTTTGTGCTACCTCCTGCTACGATCCCTATTCCCGAAATCAGGGCTAAGGATCGTAGCAGGAAACACGGCTTTTCTTTTCCAGTTTTGTATTTTGCTTGGAAGGTGCAAGATAAAATTGCTCTTATCTATTGGGGAAATTATAAGGGAAAATTTTCAAAAATGCAAATTTTAGCGGGGATTTGGCAGGGACAAACTAAATTTCCTCATGTATATGAGGAAAAAATTCATCATGGAACACTTCAGATTTCAATTTTTTTATTTTTCGCTCACCATCAGCACCTCTGGAATAGCCTTTAAGGCGGCCACCAAGTCATTACTGATGCGCACCTGGGAGTGCGTTTTTATCATCTTGGCCCCGGTTCCATTGCCTAAATTCAAATAAACTTGGGCCTGGCCGGGGAAACTGACAATTACATCTTTAATTCGGTTTAAGACCTCGGGGTCGCTGGACTTCTGCATGTGGATAACTACTTGCTTGTTTTTTTCCATTTCTGATAAAGCTGCCAGATAGGATTCGTCGGTGGGCAGGGAACGCAGGTCGTTAGCAATGAGGTTAAATTCGCCCTCGCGCTCGGACAGACGGCCAGATACCTGGACTACGCCGTCGAGTTGGAGTAAAGACACCACGTTAGCCATCACTTTAGGAAAAACTAAAACTTCAATGATCCCGCTGGAATCCTGCAAGGTTAAAAAGGCCATAGGGTCATTCTTTTTGGTTATGGTGCGTTTAAGTTTAGCAATGATCCCGCCGACCGTGACAATATTGTCCTCTCCCAGGTCAGCCAAAGTTTTTATGGACGTGACTGACTTTAGCACTTCGCGGTAGCGGTCCAAAGGGTGAGCCGATACGTACATGCCGAGATGTTCCTTTTCCCAGGCCAGGCGTTCGTCTTTGTCTGCCGGCGCTACGTTTTTGAGCTTGAGCCGGCCGGTTTGGTTTGATGTCCCGAATAAAGAGTTTTGCCCCGAAGTCTCATGCTTAAAATGCTCGCGCAAGAAATCCAAAACCTGTTCTGTGCTGGCCAGCATGGAGCCGCGCTCGCCAAACGAATCCAAAGCCCCGGATTTAACCAAAGCTTCCCAGGATTTTTTATTGAGATTTTTGGTGTGGCTGCGAATCAAAAAATCCTCCAGCGACGCAAAGCCGCGAGATTGGGCTTGAGTCCCAGGGTCGCCTACCAGATTATTGCGGACTTCAATTATCCGCGCAATCACATCGTTGCCCAAATTTTTTATGGCATTTAAGCCGAAGCGGATGGTGGCCTCGTTGACCACGGTAAAGTTATCTAAAGATTCGTTGACGTCCGGCGGCAAAACCTGGATGCTTAAATTTTTGCCCTCCTCAACCGCGGCATAGATTTTGGTTTCATCGCCGCTTTCCGCAGTCATCAAAGCCGCCATGAACTCCACGGGATAATTGGCCTTCATATAGGCGGTCTGATAGGAAACAATGGCGTAGGATGCCGAATGGGCTTTGTTAAAACCATAGGCCGCAAACGGTTCGATCCAGGCCCAAATCTGGCTGGCTTTGTTGTGGCTCCAGCCGGACGTATCCATGCACCCTTGGATAAACTTGATTTTTTGTTTAGCCATTTCGACCGGGTCTTTTTTACCCACGGCCTTGCGGAATTTATCGACCTCGGCCCAGCTGTAGCCGGCTAGGTCGTGGGCAATGGTTAGCAGATCATCTTGGTAAACTAAAATTCCATAGGTGCGCTTGAGAATTTTTTCCAAGGCCGGATCGAAATATTTAATCAGACTGGGATTATGCTTGCGCGCGATGTATTCGGGAATGAATTGCATGGGGCCGGGGCGGTACAAGGCGATCATGGCCATGATGTCAAAAATCCGGGTCGGCCGCAGTTCCCGCAAATAGCGGGTAATACCTGACGAACCGAGCTGAAACACGCCGAAGGTCAGGCCGTCGGACAGCAGCTTGAAAGTTTTTTCGTCGGGGTGGGGGAGATTATAAATATCGATGTCAATGCCATGGCGCTGCTTGACTATTCTCACGGCCTGCTCAACAATAGTTAAATTTCTGATCCCCAAAAGATCAATTTTAATTAGTCCCAGCGCCTTGGAATTGACGTTGACGTCAATGGCATACATGTCATATTGGGTGATGCGCCGCTGGCCATCCGGTTCAAGCTGAAGTGGGAGATAGTCGGTCAGAGCGGTTGGGGTAATGACAATACCCGCTGCGTGAATCGAAGCGTGCCGCGCACAACCCTCCAATTTTTTGGCAATAGTCAGAATTTTATTTGTCTCCGGATCGCGTTCGTAAACGTCTTTCAGTTCCGGCGTTACAGTAATAGCATGGTCCAGCGTCATGTCGAAACCCTGCTTGCCCAGGGGAATCATTTTGGCGATCCGATCGCATTTTCCGTAAGGCACTCCCAAAGCCCGGCCGACGTCGCGCACCGCCGCGCGCGCTTTCATCGTTCCAAAAGTTATAATTTGGGCGACCTTATCCCGCCCGTAGCGTTCGGTAATCCAGCCGATGGTCTCTTCCCGCCGGTTGTCGGCAATATCCAGGTCAATATCCGGCGTGCCTGGCCGGTCCATGGTCAAAAAGCGCTCAAAGGGTAATTCGTAGTAAATCGGGTCAACCGTGGTGATGCCTAAGACTTTTCCTACGAGACTGCCGGCCGCGCTGCCGCGAGTGTTGGTAAGGGCGCCAAGTTCGTGCGCCCCGCCGACGATGTCAGCTACCATCAAAAAATATGTGGCAAATCCTTTTTTGTTGATGATGTTGAGCTCGTAGTCAATGCGCTCGGTGATTTCTTGCGGCACGGCTTCGTCCTTGGCATAAAGTTCCCGCGCCCGCTGGTGGGCTAAGGTTTTCAAATGCTCTTCTGCGGTCACGCCCTTGGGCAACTCCACGGTGGGGAAATAGCGCTGGTCTACCAGGATTTCCAAATTGCACTGCTCGGCAATGACCTGGGTGTTGCTGATGGCCTCGGGCAAATCATAAAATGCTTCGGCCATTTGCTCGGGCGAGCGCAATGACAGGTCAGCGCCGCGCATGTCGAGGCGGCCGGAATCGCCCACGGTTTTGCCCGTGCCAATGCAGACCATGACATCGTGGGCTTCGGCATCTTCCGGGTAAATATAATGGCTGTCCTGCGTAGCCACCAGAGGCAGGCCGTTGGTGCGCGCAAAGGCAATAAGCGCGTTGTTGAGGGCGGTTTGCGCTTCGGTGTTGGCGCGCGCGTTGCGTTGGATTTCCACATACAGCCGGTTAGGGCCGAAGATGTTCAGGTGCTGCCGGAGCGCAAGTTTAGCCTCCTGGTCTGATTGGTTGACGACCGCGCGCGGGATTTCTCCGCGCTGGCAGCCGGACAAGGCAATCAGTCCGTCGCCATATTTTTTTAAAATTTCTTTATCGATTCTTGGTTTGTAGTAGAAGCCCTCGAGATGGGCGATGGTGGTGAGCTGGATCAGGTTTTTATAGCCCTGATCGTTCATGGCCAATAAAGTTAAATGATAATAATCGGCGTCCTGGCGGCCGTCTTTGCTGGCCAGGCCGCGCGGGGCAATGTAAACTTCCATGCCGATAATTGGCTTGAGTCCGGCGTCGCGCGCTTTGTTATAAAATTCCACCGCACCGTAGAGCACGCCGTGGTCAGTGAGGGCCAGCGCTTCCATACCCAAATTTTTTGTCCGCTCCACCAGGGGACCGATGCGGGACAGGCCGTCCAGGAGCGAATAGTGGCTGTGGCAATGGAGGTGGGTGAATTTCATATCTTCATCAACATTATATCAAAAATTTATCTGTTCTGTTATACTTCTGAATATGTGGGAAACCGTCAAAATAAAAATCGAAGAAATCGCCATTAGCCTGGTTTATTTGTTAAGAACGCTGCCGCCGCTGGTGCGCACCGTGGCGGTGGTCTGCGTCATTGGCATCATCCCGACTTATTTCGCGGTCCGCTACGGGTCGCAGGCCTATTGGAATGGCCGCTATAAAAATTTTCAAGTCCAGGCCCGGCCATCGTTCCAAAATCCTCGAGCGCCTACTGTCAGTAAGGTCACCGTTTTGCCGCTGGGTCAGAATGCCTATGCGGCTTATGCCCAGGTTACCAATGAAAATTTTGAGCTGTCGGCCGACCGTATTTCTTATAATTTTATTTTCAAGACTGCGTCGGGAGAAACGGCTCTTAGCAGTCCAGGTAAATTGTTCTTGCTGCCCAGCCAGAAAAAATTTGTGGTGGCGCCGCGCTTTACCACGGCCCAGCCGATTGTGTCCGGCACCCTGACTTTGGACGATATTCACTGGCAAAAGCGGTTTAGCATTCCCCAAGTCAATTTGACCGCGATCCGCCCCGATGTTTCCCGGCCAATCGACACCGACCCTTTTACGGTGGAGGCCGCGGTGCGCAATGACAGTCCTTATCAATTAAAGCGGGCGGAGTTAATAATTTTAGTTTACGATAAATCGCGCCGGATTCAGCTGGTCACCGCGCGCCAGGAATTTACGGTTAACCCTAACGAAGTGCGCAAGTTTCCCGTAAGCCTGCCCGGCTTAAGCGGCAGCGCCATTTCCTCAATTGATCTAATTCCCCAGACCGACGTGCTCGATGCCAATAATCTTTTGCTCATGGGTCTCGGCGGCTCGGGATCAAACCTTCAAAGACCTTCTACGGATAACTTTTAGCGCGGATGCAACCTCTTTGGTCGAAACTGAAATACTTTGATTTGCCGCTGTTCGGGACAACCTTACTCCTGCTGGTTATCGGTTTGAGTTTGCAATACAGCATTTCGCTTTCCGGAAATAATTTAACGATATTTTACCGGCAACTGATTTTTGTCGTGCTCGGCCTCGCGGCTTATTTTTTGTTGTCTTTTTACAGCTATCGACATTTGGCCAAAATGCACCGGATTATTTATCCCTTGCTGCTGCTGGCGCTGGTGATTGTTCTGGTCTTTTCCCGCGAGGTGCGGGGGAGCACGCGCTGGATTGATCTCGGCTTTGTTGTTTTCCAACCCTCTGAAGTCGCCAAGCTGGTGGTTATTCTCGGCTTGGGCCGCTGGCTCTATCTTCAGCGCGGCCAGATAAATTCCTGGAAAAGCATCATTGTAACTTTTATCTACGCTTTTATCCCGGCCGGATTGGTAATTCTGGAGCCGGATTTGGGCTCGGCCATTATCATCATGGGAATTTGGCTCGGGGTCCTGCTGGTCAGCCCCATAAAAAAACGTTTTATTTTTTCTTTAGCAGTTTTATTAATTGTGTTAGCCGGGATTGGCTGGCAGTTTGTGCTCAAGGATTATCAAAAGTACAGGATCGAAGTATTTTTAGACCCCCAGCTCGACCCGCACGGACGGGGCTACAACGTGCGCCAGGCCATGATTGCCGTGGGCAACGGACAGCTCTGGGGCCGTGGCTTGGGCCAGGGCCTGCAGAGCCAGCTGCGCTTTTTGCCCGAACGCCAAACCGATTTCATTTTTGCCTCGGCCAGCGAGGAAATCGGCTTTTTGGGTTCATCGGTCATTTTGGCTCTTTACGTCTACCTGTTGTTTCGGATTTTGCGCGTCGCCAGAAGCGCGCCGGACGACCTGGCCTTGTACCTGGCCAGCGGCGTTTTATTTATGATTTTCGGGATGATTGTGATAAATATCGGGATGAATGTCGGTCTTCTGCCCGTAACCGGTATACCTTTGCCCTTTTTAAGCTACGGAGGCAATTCTCTGATTGTGGTTTTGGCATCGCTGGGAATGGCGCAGAACATCAGCCGTCAGTCCAAGATTTTACGTTTTTAGTAAAATCTGCTATACTATAAACACAAATGAAAAGCCATGAAACGCATTGATTTTGCCAAAGTCATAGGGTGGTTAGGGTTTATCCTGCGTTGCCCGATTTGCGGCTATAAATATAAATTCCAGAACATTCGGGTCATTGAAAGCGAGCAGGACGAGGTCTTGAACGAGGCCCGGTTTCTTATCCATTCTGACTGCGAAAAGTGCAAAAGCTCTGTCATGTTTAATATCGATATCAGCGGGCCGGAAATTGTCAGCGTCGGCACCATTACCGATTTAACCGGTAAGGACAGCGCTAAGTTCAGCCGGCGCTTGCCGATTAACGTGAATGATTTGATATCCATCCACCAGAGCTTAAAGAATTTTGACGGCGATTTGGTGAGGGCCCTGCGGCAAGTGTAAATTTTGAGCATCAAAGCCGCGCGATGAACAGCGCGGCTTTTATCTTTCTATGCTCTTGTCAAATCGCCGGTCCTATGTTAAAATTTCAAAGCATTTTAGTGTAAGGTTTTTGTAAAGTTTTGTTATGGATTGTTATTGTTATGGATATGGAAAAGATTCAGTTAAAAGCCAAGTCGCGCGACCTGGCCAGCCAGAGACCCGACAAGCTGCGCAGCGCCGGAATATTGCCGGCCGAGCTTTATGGCCACAAGCTGGAAAATCTTCATCTGGCCGTTGACCAAGGTGAGTTTGAGCGCGTGCTCCGCAAGGCAGGCGAGAGTACCATTGTTGAGCTGCTGACTGAAGACGGCAAAAGCCACAATGTGCTTATCCACGGTATTCAGCGCCACTACTTAAAACACACCCCCACTCATGTGGACTTTTACGAGGTCAGTATGACCGAGAAACTGACCGCGCCTGTCACTTTGGAATTCGTCGGCGAATCAAAAGCCGTCAAGGAGCAAGGCGGCGTATTGGTAAAGGTTTTGACCGAAGTGCATGTGGAATGTCTGCCTGCCGATTTGCCCCACAATATCCCTGTTGATATCAGCGTGCTCAAAGAAATCAATAATGTCATTTTAGTTAAGGACTTGCCGGTGCCTTCGAAAGTCACAGTGCAGGAATCGCCAGATGACCTGGTGGTTAAAGTTCAACCCCCGCGCGACGTAGTAGCTGAACTAGATCAACCGGTAGTTGAGGATGTTTCTGCAGTCGTCGGCGCCGCCGAAACTGCAGCGGAAGGCGAAGCCGCGGCCGAGGACCAGCAAAAAGAACCGAAAGCCAAAGACGACAAAGAGCTGAAAGCCAAAAAGGAAGACAAAAAGTAATCAAACGGCCACAATTGAGCCGAGGATGACTTAACAGACCTGCGCGTATCGCCATTGGCCGCGCAGGTTTTTGGAAAATTCTATTTTTTTGCGGGGTAAAAACCTAGCTTGATATTTTTTCAGAGTTGATACTGATTTGGGATCTATTTCCAGGATAACGCGCGCGCCCTTGGCTATTTGATCAGGCAGCTGCTGAAAAAATCTGTAATAGAGTTTCCAGGCATTGCCGCCGTCGCTTAAAGCGATTTTTGGCTCAAACCGGAGGTTTGCCTTTAGTTTGCGATAATCGTCAACTGGAACATAGGGCAAATTGGCGATAATTAGCTCAAATGGCCCGGGGAGGCGGTTAAACAAATTGCCGTGAAAAAATTTGATTTTTACTTTATGTTTCACGGCATTAAATTTAGCCACGGATAAGGCATTTTTCGAAATGTCGCTGGCAAAAAATTCGTAATTTCCCCCCCGCAGACATTTGGCTAAACTGATGATAATGCAGCCGGAGCCGGTGCCGAGGTCAAGAATACGCACAGGCGCGCGGAGGCCTTTTATTTTTTTTAATTCTGCGGCGAGTTCAGCCCCTCGTTCGACCAGCCATTCGGTTTCGGGGCGGGGAATAAGCACGCGCCGGTTGACCGTAAAGCTAAGGCCGTAAAAATCTTTGTATCCTACGAGGTAAGCAACCGGTTCGCCTTTTTGGCGGCGGTTGGCCAGAGCCGCAAAGCGCCGCGCCTGCGCGGCGTTAAGGTTTTTTTCCGGGTTAAGATACAAAAACTCCCCGGGCTTTTTTAGAACATGCGCAAGGAGCAGGTCAGCTTCGATTTTGGGATTTTTTTTTAGCGTATCACGAATGGTCACGGCGGATCCTTTCACAAAGGATTTCGTACATTAATTTGTTCATTCCTTCAGGTTCTCTTTTTGGAGCTGCAATTCTGCCGCCTGCAATGCGCCGATTATTGGTTCCAATTGCCCTTCCAGGATCAAAGCGATTTGGGTGAAATTTCGGTTGATGCGATGGTCGGTTACGCGGTCCTGCGGGAAATTATAGGTGCGGATTTTTTCGCTGCGGTCGCCCGTGCCAATTTGGCCGCGGCGCGCGTCTTTAATTTTCTTTTCTTCGATTTCGCGGTAGTGGGCGGCAACCCGGGCGCGAATAACCGCCAATGCTTTCTCGCGGTTTTGGGCCTGCGAGCGTTCGTCTTGGCTTTGGGCCTGGATGCCGGTAGGGAGGTGGGTTATGCGGATGGCCGAGTAAGTGGTGTTGACGCTCTGGCCGCCGTGGCCGGAAGAAGTGTTAGCTTCTATCTTCAAATCTTTGGGATCGATTTGGAAGTCGCGCTCCTCAATTTCTGGCAGGACGGCTACGGTGATGGTGGAAGTATGGACGCGGCCGGATTTTTCCGTTTTGGGGACGCGCTGGACGCGATGGACGCCGGATTCATATTTGAACTTGCTGTACGGGCCTGATTCCGCGCCTTGCGAGGCACCCGCGCGCCCAAGGATTTCAAAGATTACTTCCTTAAAGCCGCTGACATCGCTTTTTGAGCTTGAAATCATGCGGGCGCGCCATTTACTTCGTTCGGCGAATTTTCCGTAGGCGCGGAACATTTCCGCGGCAAACAAAGTAGATTCATCGCCGCCGGCGCCGGCGCGGATTTCAATAATGACGTTCTTATTGTCGTTTCCGCCTTTGGGCAAAAGAGCGGTTTCAATTTTTTCGGCCAGTTCCAGAATTTTTTCCTCCAACATCTTGGCTTCTTCAGCGGCCAAACTTTTAATTGCCGGATCGTCATTTTCCATCAGTTTCTGGTTGTCGGCCTGTTCCCGCTCCAGTTTTTGCAGATGCTGGATCGTCTCAACTAGCGGCAATAGCTCGGCTTGGCGCCTGCCGGTTTGGGCAAGATCAACCTGGCTACCCGAAACGAGCTGCTTCGTGAGCTGCTGATATTCATCAATAATTTTTTTGAAGGCCGGGTTCATATCTTAGTAATTGTAACACAAAACCGCCCCAAAACAGCAGGACGGTTTTATTCTGATAAAGTTACTTTTTGTCGCCGCGGGCTTTGCGGGGCTTTTTGACCTTGACTTGAGCCTTGGCCAATGCCGCTTTCTGTACCCGCTGCTTAAAACGCTCCACCGTACCGGTGGTATCAATCAGCTTTTGCTTGCCGGTATAAAAAGGATGGCACTGGCTGCAAATTTCCGTGTGAATTTCCGCAACCGTCGAGCCTGTGGCGAAAGTATTGCCGCAGGCGCATTTAACCACGGCATTGAGATAAAATTGAGGGTGAAGATTGGATTTCATTTCGATATTATACGCTGGCTTGCATGTTTAGTCAAGGGGTGATATAATTCATCCACCATTAATCAAACATATTCCGCGTTAGCGCCTCCCTCTGTCAGAGTATCTCTTTGGCGAATGGGCTGCGGAGTAGAAGTGAAAGGGCTATAGTTTCATGAAAGACATATCGTTATTGGAGTTGCTTAAAAGCGGCGCCCACTTCGGCCACCGGACCTCGCGCTGGAACCCGAAGATGAAGCCGTATATTTTTACTGTCCGGAACGATATCCACATTTTGGATTTGGAGAAAACCCGGCAGGGTTTACTTAAAGCCGCCAGTTTTGCCGGCGATTTGGCCAGCAAAGGCGGCACGATCCTGTTTGTGGGAACCAAGCGGCAGGCGCGCGATATAGTGCAGAAGGAAGCCGAAGCCGCGGGGATGCCCTACGTAACCGTGCGCTGGCTCGGCGGCACGTTCACTAACTTCAAAACCATTCAGCGGACCATCCGCAAGCTGGAAAAGCTTCAGGAGCTCAAGGCCAGCGGTGAATTGGAAACGCGCTACACTAAAAAAGAGCGCCTGTTGATTGAGCGCGAAATTGAGAAGCTGGAAAAGCTTTTCCGGGGCATTAAGAGCGTTAAACGCTTGCCGGAAGCCATTTTTGTCACCGACATTAACTATGATGAAATAGCCGTGAAAGAGGCCAGGAAGCAGGGCGTAAAAATTATCGGCGTGGTTGACAGCAATGGCAATCCCGAAGGCATCGACTATGTTGTTCCCTGTAATGATGATGCGACCCAAGCCATTGCTCTGGTCGCGACGGTCGTTTCCGAAGCTGTTATTGAAGGCAAAAATCGTTTTACCGAAGCCGCAGATGCCGCAGCGGCTGCGGTTGCAGTCCCGGCAGCGGAGCTGGCCAAATCAGCGCCTGCTCCGGCGCCAGCCGAACCGGAAGCCGGCGCCGCCACCTCATAAGTTATCGACAAGCATCGATAAAATTTTCAGTAAACTATTTTTAAGTAAGTTATCATGAACAATAAATTAATTAAAGAAGTTCGCGAGTTAACCGGCGCCGGAGTTACCGATGTGCGCGACGCTTTGCATGAAGCCAAGGGCGATAAAGACAAGGCCTTGGAAATTTTGCGCAAAAAAGGCGTGGTTAAGCTCACTAAAAAAGCTGATCGCGTGGCGCGCGAAGGCCTCATTGAAAGCTATATTCACGCCGGCGGAAAAATCGGCGTCCTCCTCGAACTAAATTGCGAAACGGATTTTGTGGCGCGCACCGACGACTTCAAAGCCCTGGCCAAACAGTTGGCTTTGCACATTGCCGCGGCTAATCCGCTGTATGTCAGCCGCGCCGACGTGCCGTCTGAAGTTATCGAAAAGGAAAGAGTAATCTATAAAGGGCAATCCACAGGTAAGCCGGATGGCGTTGCCGCGAAAATGGTGGACGGCAAGGTCGCTAAATTTTATGAGGAAGTTTGCCTGATGGAGCAGCCATTCGTGAAAGACCCGGATAAAAAAATTGGCCAGCTCATCGCCGACGCCGTGGCAAAAATGGGCGAGAACATTCAGGTCCGCCGGTTCGCCCGCTACGTGCTGGGGAGCTAGCGGCCGGATCATCAGCCAAAGCAAAGTAAAAATTATTTTAAAAAACCAAACCCTGTGGCATACAATACCATCTCCACCGTCATTTTCCTGGCCGCGATTGTCGGAATGATTTTGATGATTCTGCGGCGCCTGCCCGAAGCCGCGGCCTCCCAGGAGCAGGACCAAGATGAATCGCTGCGGGCCACGCTGGCCATGTCCGGCCGCCGCACGCTGCAGGCGTACTATAAAGTGCGGGCAATAGTGGTATTTTGGTCCAAGCGGGCTCTGAACTTTGCCCTGGAGGCCAAGGGCATGAAGCATCCTTCGCTCACTAATTATCGGATTCGAAAGATTTTCCGCGGTCGGCAGCATGTGAGCGGGCCAGCAGGAATTAATGCCGCTGCCGTTGCTCATGCCGCCGCGGCTAATGTCACAGACCCGGCTGCCGTGCCTGCTGAAGCGGTAAAGGACGAACAGTTTTATCTCACACAAATTCGCGAGCAGCCGCGTGAACTCCCGCGTTACGCGGCTCTGGCGCACTTCTACGTCGGGCAGAACAATTTTTCCGACGCCGAGAACGTCTACGATTATTTGGTAAAGCGCGATCCCAGCAACAGCGATTATCAGGCCAAACTGGCTTACTGCAAGCTTCATTTGAAAGCTTATGAGGACGCGGCGGTTTGGTACGAGAAGTCGCTCGCTCTTGATCCGGGACACCCGAACCGCTATTATAACTTGGCTCTGGCTTATAAAGTTGTGGGTAAGCGCGCGCAAAGCGCGGGAGCGATCAGGCGGGCCATTGAGCTCGAGCCGCGCAATAAAAAGTATCGCGAGCTGTTCAAAAGCGTGGCGGCGTAAATAGTGTGGCCTCGTAAATTTCATAAAGCGTCATGCGCGCGTACCGGCGATCCCGGGAGTAAACGCGCTAGCGCCGTTTTCGTGCCGTTGTAGCTCAGTTGGTAGAGCAACTCCATGGTAAGGAGTAGGTCGCCGGTTCAATTCCGGCCAACGGCTCCATAAAAATCCAATAAAAAGCACTCCACAAGCGGGCCAAAGACCGCGGATGGTTTGTACATCCCACATAAAATAAACTGAACAAAAAAACACCTTTCAAAAGGTGTTTTTTTGGTGGGCGGTGAGGGACTCGAACCCCCGAAGGCCAAAGGCCGCGTGGTCTACAGCCACGAGTAATTGCCGCTATACGAACCGCCCTAGCTCACAAACTTTATCATAAAAATTTGCAGTAATCAAGGTCAGGGCCTGGATTTTTTTGGGCTTTTGTGCTAAAATTAGTCAGTCCGCTTCGGCCGGACAACGGTTGGATACCGCGCCGGCTTAGCTCATCTGGTAGAGCAGCGGTTTTGTAAACCGCAGGTGGTCGGTTCGAGTCCGACAGCCGGCTCCAAAAATTAATCGATATAACTTATGTCGCAAGATACGCGCATCACTCTGACCTGCACGGTCTGCAAGAATCAGAATTATCAGACCCAGAAAAATAAGAAAAATACCACCAAGCGTCTGGAAATCAAAAAGTTCTGCAAGTTCTGCAAGAAGATGCAATTGCACAAAGAAGACAAGTAGCTTAAATAGCCATGCGGCGGCCGCGCCGCTGTTGGCTGTCGCCGGTCCGGCGTTTTCACGGGGGGTTCGTATAGTGGTAATACGGCGGCCTCCAAATCCGCATACGTGGGTTCGATTCCTACACCCCCTGCCAGCACAATATCACCCAATAGACTTATAATGGGTTTAAGAATTGTTGAAAATAATAAGTGTTAAAATTTAGAAAGAGATGAAAATAACCTTTATCCAAACCGGCGGCACCATCGACAAGGCTTACCCGCAAACAGAAACCACGCATGGTTATAATTTTGAAATAGGGGATCCGGCTTTTATTTTGATTTTACAACAAGTTAATCACGCTTTTGAATTTGAGAGCATGTCCGTGATTAAGAAGGACAGCTTGGATTTTACGGACGCAGACAGGCAAACTGTTTTTGACGCTGTAAGCGGCTGCAAAAATTCCGACATAATCATTACCCATGGCACGGACACAATTTACAAAACCGCCGAAAAACTTTCCAGGATCAAGGATAAGAAAGTAATTCTCACTGGCGCCATGCTGCCCGCCGGGTTCAGCCGGTCCGATGCCATGTTTAACCTGGGCCTGGCAATTGGCGCAATTCAGACTATTCAATTACCCGGCACCTACATTGCCTTATATGGTGTTGTTGTGCCGTGGGATCAATTTCCGTCAGTGGAAAAGGCAAACGCTAAAAAGTAAAATTCGCACCCCCCAATTCTTTAGACATATGAATATATTAGTTTTCTGCTCCGCAAATGAATTGAAGCCAAGCATACCGAGCCATCTATGGATGCAGTTAACGAAAATTTAAAAAAATAGAGAGTTTGGCACTAAGATTTAGCTGCTATAACTCGGGTCCTGGAAAAAGGCCGCGATTTTGCTATAATAGGACATATATAAACTATTTGACCGGCTATGAAACACAAATTACTCAAATTTATGCCATTTTTAGCCATTGGTCTGGCGTTGATGCCCAGCCTAGTCCAAGCTCACGTTGGCGTCGGTCAAACCACAGGCCTTTGGCAGGGTTTTTTACACCCTTTGGGCGGACTTGATCACATTCTGGCAATGGTTGGGGTCGGATTGTGGGCTAAGCAAAATGGCGGTAGGGCAATCTGGGCCATTCCATTGGCTTTTGGAGGGGTGATGGCACTTGGCGGTATTTTGGGCGCAGTTGGTGTTGCTTTACCTTTTGTTGAAACCGGCGTGCTAGCGTCAGTTTTAATATTAGGCGTGTTGATCGCCGCGGCAGTGCGTATGCCATTGGCAGCAGCTTCTTTGCTGGTCGGTTTGTTTGCTGTTTTCCACGGTCATGCCCACGGCGCTGAAATGTCTGTTTCCGCGGCTGGCCTCGCTTATGGTGTAGGATTTGTCTTAACCACTGCCTTGCTTCATGCGAGCGGTATAGTTTTAGGTACGTTGATGTCAAAAGATTTTGGCGCTCGTGCTGTTCGCTATGCAGGCGCGGCGATCGTTCTGACTGGCGTCTCGTTATTTTTCGCGTGACATTTTCGCCTCACAGGACTTATCAACAATTTTAAAAATTAATATTGCACCAACTATGAAAATCAGTTCCATAAAGATCAGGAAAAGACAAATTCTTTTGGTACTTGGTTTTGCCGCACTCGGGCTCATCGCTCTGCAGCTCCCGGTAACTCATCTGGTCGGCTCGCGCGCCCAGTTCACGGTTTTTGACGCATTTGCCCCGGCCATTGGCGGTTTTTTGGGCGGCGTGCCCGGACTTATCGCCGTAGCGCTAGCTGAATTTACTAACTTTTTTGCTCATGGAGCCAAGGCCCTGGACGCGGGCACCATCATCCGCTTTTTCCCGATTCTTATGGCGACTTTTTACTTCGCCAAGAAAACCCAGTGGAGCATTGCCGTGCCGCTGCTGGCCATCTTTTTGTTCAATCTTAATCCCGTTGGGCGTTCAGTGTGGTACTTTTCACTGTTCTGGTTGATTCCTGTGGTAATGTATTACTTTCAGGATCGATGGGTTGTTGCGCGGGCGCTTGGCGCCACTTTTGCTGCTCACGCCGTGGGCGGCGCGCTGTGGATTTGGTTTTTCAATATGCCGCGCGAGGTTTGGATCGGCTTGATTCCGGTAGTAGTCATTGAGCGCCTGCTTTTTGCCGCGGGAATTTCGGTTACTTACTTGGCGGGCGTGGCAATTAAGGAAGCCTGGCTGAAGCGACAGGCTTCTGTTCCGCGCGCGCAAGAATAATTTTTATCGCCGCCGGGCCAGCTTGCCCGGCAAGTAATGTTTGCACCGAGAAACATATGCGCAACTCTGCTACTTGCGGGCAACTGGCGAGGTGGCGACTAAATGATTTCTAATGGAATTTATTCCGATAAAGACCCGCGCCTTTCGGCCGCCGCGGGACAATTTGTTTGATTTGCTCGATGAATCGCTGGCGCGTTCGCGTGCCGGCCGCCTGCGCGAGGGCGACGCGTTATTCATAACTTCTAAAATTTTAGCCATTCATCAAGCGCGAACAGTAAAAATTCCTATCGATAAAAAATCGCAGGAGAAATTGAAAACTCAATTGATAAAACGCGAAGCCAGGGCCTGGCTCCCGCCAAGCAAAGTTGCGGAACACGATTTTTATCTCACCATAAAAGACCACGCGCTTATTCCTTCGGCCGGGATTGATGAAAGCAACGGGCGGGGTTATTATGTATTGTGGCCGCGCAACGTTAACGGTTTGCTCAAAGAGTTGCGCAGTTATTTAAAAAATAAATTTAAAATAAAGAAGCTGGCGTTGGTGGCTACGGATAGCCATACCCAGCCGTTGCGCGCCGGCGTCACCGGAATTTCAGTGGGTTTTTACGGGCTCGAGCCGCTTTACGATTATCGCGGCAAAAAGGACGTGTTTGGGCGTACTTTGAAATATACTCGCGCTAACATTGTTGACGTGCTTTCCAGCATGGCCGTGCTGATGATGGGCGAGGGGAGCGAACGCACGCCGCTGTTGGTGCTGCGCGGCGCCAAGTTTATCAAATTTGTTGATATACCAAGCGCCAAAAAAATTACTATCGCGCCAAAACAAGATTTGTATTATCCTATTCTTAAGCATTTGTATGAACGAAAATACAGCACAAAACGGACAGCAAACGCAAGAACTAAAGCAGGCAGGCGCGCCAGCCGCAAGCCGGCCCCGTTTCGCGGCCATCGTCGCCGTTAGCATTGACGGCAAAATCGGCCGCGACGCCAAACATTTTTCCGACTGGACCTCGCCCGAGGACAAGCAGTTTATGCGCGAGCAGCTTCGGCAGTGCCAGGCCGTGGTGGTGGGCCGCAACACTTTTGAGACAGCCCAAGCGCCGCTGATGAAGCGCAACACTATTGTCTTTACCGGCAGCGCCCAGGGGGTCGAAGAGCGCCATCCCCATGTCTGGTTCATAAATCCCAGCCAAACCGATGTGGTGGAGTTTTGCCGCCGGCAAAATTTTCAACAGGTCGGCCTGCTCGGCGGCGCGCGCACCTACGGTTACTTTGTCGACCACGGCTTGATTGATGATTGGTACATTACCATTGAGCCGTTTTTGTTTGGCGCCGGCGTGCCGCTGTTGGCAGGCCTGGAGTACGAGTTGCGTCGCCTCAAATTAGTAGAGATGAAACAGCTGAACGATGCCGGCGCAGTGCTGCTGCATTATCAAAAAAGGTAGCAATATTTTGAGAATGTTATACAAAGAGCGCGATCTAATCAAATTATGGACGAAGACAAACAATTAAGCGAAACTTTAGAACAGTATCAGGAACTGGCCAAACAGGACAAAAATGTTGATGTGGCCGGTTTGATGATGAGCGCCCTGCAGAAGCAAGACGAGAACCGCATTTCCAGCAAGGCCAAAACGAGGGCGTATGTGGTTTCTTTGCTCGTGCCGCCCTTTGGCTTGCTTTTCGCCGTAAAATATTATTTTTTTGATGACCGCGATGACGGCAAATCCGTAGCTTTGATGTGCCTGGTGCTAACCGCCGTCGTTATCATCGGTACTTGGTTGTTCATCAAAGCGCTATTCTCTACGGCCGGCGTGACCCCACAGCAAATCGAGCAAATCAGACAGCAAGACATTCAGCAACTGCTGCAATAATTATGGAATCCGGTAGCTTGAAAAAATTACCCGAGCAAATTATCGGCAAAAAAGTTTTACTTCGAAAACTAAAGCTCTCTGACGCGCCTAGTATTTATCGCTATGTCAAGCACCGCGACATCACCAGGTGGACCTTGCACATTCCGTATCCTTATCCGAAAAACGGCGCTATAAAATTTATCCGGCATTCTTGGGCTTTGCAGCGTGCGGACAAGATCATTAATTACGCAATTACCGTAAAGGGTTTTGATGAGGTAGTCGGCGTCATTGGTTTTCAGGATTTTGACTGGCCCAATCAAAGCGCCGAATTGGGCTACTGGCTGGGCAAGCCATTTTGGGGCAAAGGCCTTATGACCGAGGCGATAGGGTTAATGCTTGAATTGGCCTTCCGTAAGCTTAAATTGCACCGCGTGCGCGCCGGCGTGTTCGCCGATAATCCGGCTTCGGTAAAAGTACTTATGAAAAACGGTTTCAAGCGCGAAGGCGTGTTGCGGCATCGCCGCCTGCGTTACGGCAAATGGCGCGACACAGTGTTGCACGCGATTTTGGCGCCGGAATGGAAAAAGCGCTAGGCGTAATTTATCGATATTTTCTTGCCCTGTATATGAATGGAGAAATTTACAACCCGGAAGTTAGGCTGGACGAAACTATTGATGCGTCTAGTATTCCTGAAACATTAGAGAGACTAGATCGACTCCAGGCATCTAATTTCGATCAGTTACGGGAGCTTTACGGTCATACAGCCGTAGCGGAACGCGGAGCACTTACTTCCGCCGTGAAAGTAAATTTCTACGAAGCTCTTATTGTACAAATACTTAAACATAGCGGTAGTGTGGCTTATGGTTCCTTGTTAAATGCGTTACGAGAACGGGTTAATGCAGTTGATGAGGAACTACTACACCAGGTTTTTTTAAATGTGAAAGAAAGATTGAAGCTAAATAAGCATGAGTAAATTTCAATGTCTTTTCATGAACATGCTATCCGGCCGTTGGCACGATATGCTGTTTTTTAGTATGCTTGTGAGGGAGATTAAAAACAGAAAAAATAAACCTTATGGTTTTCCACGAACACATTAGCCGCTCGCTGGTCAAGGCTCTAACCTACCGCTTGCTTATAATTATTTCCGACGGCGCCATTGTTTACGCGCTCACCCGCCGCTGGGATATTACGGCCGGCGTCATCGGCGTTTCCACCGTAGCCAATACCATTCTTTATGTGTTTCACGAGCGGGCCTGGAATAGTGTGCATTGGGGCAAAGAAAAGCGCGACAACGGGCCTCAAACCAACGCGGAACCGGACAAGCAACCTGGCGGGAAGTCTGACCATGGGGCAGTCTGACTACCAGACCATGGCGGTCTGCCTCACGCGGTCTTGACGCCGCCGCTGAAAACTGATAATATTTGTGGGCTTCAAGCAAATCGAATAATCGCTCCTGGCCGGCGGCAAATTATTGCAGTCAGTCAGGGGAGGAAAGTCCGAACACTCGGTTGATACCCTCTATAGAGATATCAACGCAGGTAGCGGGTAACACCCGCCCGGAGTAATCCGCGAGATGCGAACAGTGACGCCCGACCCGAAAGGTTAAGGCATGCCGCTTTTGCCGCAAGGCATGGCGGGATGAACTCTGACGGCAACGCCAGAGGTGAAACGGCAAAACTCTTACTTGAGTGCAAAGCCAAGTTAGGTAGGCTGCGACGAGCGTGCCAGCAATGACCCGCCCAGATAGATGATTATTTAAAAACAGAATTCGGCTTACGAGTTTGCTTGGAGCCTCAAAGCATCCGCCATGGCGCGGATTTTTTGATACAAATTTTTATTTGATTTGATTCGGATTTTACCGTTCCCAAACCAGCCAGGCCGAGCGTTTAGGAGTTATACACTATCAGTGTAGCCCCGGAAGCAAATTGATTGCCAAATGGTGCGGAAAATCGTATAATGATATCTACGAAATGAAACGCACCGAACTTATTTTTAATCTCGTTTCTTTGCCTGTTGATGCCCTGATGCTGTGTGCGGCAGGGCTCGCTTCTTTTTATTTGCGCCTGCACTCCCTAAACCTTGTGGGGCCGGTAATCTATCAGTTGCAGTTGCCCGAATTCTTGGGCATTGTTTACTTGGTGATTCCGCTTCTTCTTTTGGCCTTTGCCGCCCTAGGCCTATACAATTTGCGCGGCACCAGAAAATTCAGTCAGGAGTTGGGTCGTGTCGTCATTGGGGTATCGCTGGGACTGTTTGTTGTGATAGTTTTGTTTTTCTTTAACCAATCTTTATTCCCTTCCCGTTTCATTATTCTGGCCGGTTGGGTTTTGGGCATCATTTTTGTGATGCTGGGCCGGTCAATTTTGCGCCTAATCCAGAATTATCAATTTGGCCGCGGCCGGGGACTTCATAAATTAGTCATTATTAACGGCAGCAATCCGGAATCGAAAATTATTAAGTCAATGCTGCATGATAAGAACCACGGTTATCGCGTGGTCCGCGAATTGGCCTATTCGGAAAATATTTTTGATGAACTGCAGCAGCTTTACAACGACAGTCAGATTGACGAAATTTTGCAGACTAACCCCGCTCTGTCCGATGAGCGCAACTTGCGTCTGGTCGAATTCGCCCGCAACAAGGGGCTGCAATTTAGTTTTGCGCCTAATCTATTTGAAGTTCAGCGCAATGCTATTGAAGTTAATGATTTTTACGGCGTCCCGGTTATCAGTTTAAAAAATACGCCCCTGGACGGATGGGGAAAAGTAGCCAAACGCGCCACGGACATTCTGGTTAGTGCGGTCTGTTTGATTATTACCTCGCCGCTGTTTGTCCTGATTTATCTGGCCATAAAGCTGGACAGTAGCGGGCCGGCAATTTATCACGCGATGCGCGGTGGGCACGGTGAAGACTTTCGGTTTTATAAATTTCGGACGATGTACGCGCATTTAAGCGTCGGCGAGGATTTCGGCGGCGAGCAGGCCAACCGCGTGCGCCAGGAATTGTGGAAAAAAAATGACCGCGGCGGCGAGCAGAGTCCGTTCTTGAAGATAAAGGACGACCCGCGCGTTACCCGCGTGGGCCGGTTTTTGCGCCGCACCAAGCTCGACGAGATCCCGCAGTTCTGGAACGTATTTAACGGCGATATGAGCATGGTGGGGCCGCGCGCCCATGTCTTGGACGAGGTGGAAAAGTACCGCGCGCGCTACCGCCGCATGTTTTCCATTAAGCCCGGAGTTTTTGGCATGTCGCAGTTGGCGCAGGTCACCTGGCCGGACCTGCCTTTTGAGGAGGAAATCCGGCTCAACACTTATTATATTGAGAACTGGAGTTTGCGGCTGGACGTTACCATTCTGGCTAAGTCATTTGTTATGTTGTTTTTTGGAGAAAAGTCGAGTGCGGATTATTAGCTAAGTTTTAGCTGCCGAGCCAGCTTGCCGCGCAAGTAGCATTGCTACCTGTAGCCATACGCGCAACTCTGCTACTTGCGGGCAACTGGCGAGGCAGCGGCAAATAACCTAAATGAAAATCGCTCTGGTTCATGATTCGTTAACGCAGCTGGGGGGAGCGGAGCGCGTGCTCGAGGCGCTGCGCGAGTGCTTTCCCGACGCGCCGCTTTTTACTTTGGTCCTTGATCGTAGACTTGCGGGACGTTTTCAAAATTGGCGCGTGGTCACGAGTTGGCTGCAGGGCTTTTATAATCTGTTGCCCCGGCTGCAGTATTGGCTGATTTTCATCCCCGCAGCCGTAAGGTCTTTAGGCTTGCCTGATTGCCAGGTGGTTTTATCGTCAAGCTCGGCGTTTGCAAAAGGCGTGAAGGTGCCCAAAGGCGCGGTTCACATCAGTTATTGCCATACGCCCACGCGCTTTCTTTGGACCGATTTAAGCTACGTAAATGAGGAAGTGTCCTGGCCAGTCCGCCCGCTCGCTAAACTTTTTTTGCGCTGGCTGCGCCGTTGGGATTTAGCCGCGGCCCAGCGCGTTGACCATTTTATTGCCAATTCCCGCGAGGTGCAGCAAAGAATTGAACGCTATTATCACAAACCAAGCACAATTATTCATCCCTATGTTGATACCAGATTTTGGCATTCCACCAGAGCCAAACAAAATTATTTTTTGATCGGCGGCCGTCTTCATGCCCATAAAGATAATCAACTCATCGTCGAGCTGTTTAATGAACTGGGTTGGGAGTTGCACGTGGTGGGAACCGGGCGGCGGGAAAAATTTTTGCAAGCGGTGGCCAAGCCAAATATAAAATTTTTGGGTCCCGTTCCCGATGAAGTTTTGCGCGACGAGTACAGCGGTGCGCGCGGTTTCATCTATCCCCATAAAGAGGATTTTGGTTTGATGCCGCTGGAAGCCGCGGCCTGCGGCACGGCCACTTTGGCCTTAGGCCAGGGAGGGTCCTTGGAAACGGTAATACCGGGTGTAACCGGCGAACTTTTTCCCAGCGCCGACCCCAGGATCATCAAAAAATATTTCCTCGAGTGGGACGAAAAGCGCTATAATCAGCAAGCACTTCAGGATCACGCAGTCATTTTTAGTAAAGATGAGTTTATAAAAAAAATTAGGGGCTTCGTCGAGCAAGTAATGCTTAGCGGAGGGGTGGCCCGGTTTGGAGGCCCTCCGCTGGGCGCGCAGGCGGCAGCCGAGCACCCAGCGGAGGTGAACCGGGACACGACCCCGACAGGAGGTCGTGAAGCATGAACATAGTCGTTGACCTCCGTTCATTGCATTCTAAGGAATACAGCGGAGTGGAAAATTACATTATTAATGTTTTGGAGCATCTGATTCCGCTGGATCGCTCCAATACGTATACCCTTTTTTATACCGGCTTTAGCCGGCGCAGTTTCGGCCAGCTTCATTTTGTCAATTCGCGCTTGGTAGCGCGGCGCATTCCCAACCGTTTGCTTAATTTGTCGCTCAAGCTCACAAGACAGCCCACCTTTGAGCGCCTGGTCGGCGATTTTGATTTGCTGTTTTTGCCGAATTTGAATCAATTTAGTATTTCGCCTAAAACCAAGTTAGCGGTTACGGTCCATGATCTTTCGCCGTTTGTGTTTCCCGAATTGTATAATTTTAAAGGTCGGTTGTGGCACAAACTGCTGAACGTGCGCCGAACGCTGGAGCGCGCCACAGTTATTTGCCCGGTGTCGCAATTTACTAAAGATGAGATAGTCCGACTGTTTGAGATCCCGTCCGAAAAGATCCGCGTGGTCCATCCGGGAATTGACCATAAACTGTTCCATCCGGATTTGGCCGTGGAGCAGCTGCGCGACGTGCGCAATCGCTACAATTTGCCCGGCGATTTTATACTTTTCCTTAATACCATTGAGCCGCGGAAAAATCTTTCTGGGGTTATTTCTGCCATGGAACGGTTGCCGCGCCCGACTCATCTGGTCATTGCCGGGAAGCGCGGGTGGAAGTACCGCAGTATTTTGGATAGCATTGAACGGAGCCCGCGGGCGCGCTATATTAGCTATCTGGACTACGTGTCGGCTGCCGACAAGCCCTTTATCATGAAATTAGCCCGGGCTCTGATTTACCCGAGTTTTTATGAAGGCTTTGGTTTTCAACCCTTGGAAGCCATGGCTTTGGCCGTCCCGGTTATTGCCAGTCAGGTGGCTAGTTTGCCTGAAGTGTTGAGCCAGGCGGCGTTGCTTGTCAACCCTCATGACAGCAGCGATTTAGCCCGCGCGATTGAAGACGTTCTCGGGGATGATGAGTTGCGAGAGAAATTAATTCAGCGCGGTTTAGAGCGGGCCAAACAGTTTTCTTGGGAGCGCACCGCGAAAGATTTTAAGGCAGTGCTTGATTATGCGTATCGGCTTTGATTTTCGGATGGGCGGGAGTATTAATTCCGGTATCGGCCGGTACGTTTTTGAATTGCTCAAACACGTGGCCGCGGCCGACCCAAGTGTTGAGTTTACGGTGTTTTATAACGAGTGCAACGTGGACGAAGTTGACCTGGCCGAGCTGGAAAAGCTTTCCAACATCGCCTTAGTTCCTACCCGCATCCGTCATTACTCTTTGGCTGAACAAACTGGTTTTTTGCGCTTGTTAAATCGCCATCATTTTGATCTGGTTCATTTTCCGAACTTCAACGCGCCGGTGCGCTACCGCAGGCCCTATATAGTTACAATCCATGACCTGGTTCATCATAAAATCAGCGGCCATAAGCCCCGCCACTGGCTTCACTTCCAGGGCTACAAATATGTTATTCAAAAGGCAGCCGAGCGCGCAAAAAAAATTATTACCGTGACTCAAGCGTCCAAACAAGATATCGTAGATTACTTGCGGATCGAGCCTGAAAAAATCCGGGTGATTTATGAGGCGCCGGCGCTGGCCCCGGCGACAGAAGCCCGGGTCACCGAGGTCAAGCGCAAATATTTTTTGTCCCGGCCGTATTTTCTCTTTGTCGGCACGCTGGAGCGCAAAAAAAATGTTGTCGGCCTGACTCGCGGTTTTGATGAATTTGTTGAGCGATACAACATGGACGTTGACCTGGTGATTGCCGGCAAGCCCGATGAGTATTATCCGGAAATCAAGCACGAGGCGCTGGATATTAAGCACCGCGACCGGCTTGTGTTTACGGGTTTCGTCGAGAATGATGAACTAGCTGCCTTGTACCAAGGCGCCCACGCTTTTGTCACCGCGTCCCTTCACGAAGGGTTCGGTCTGCCCGGGGTAGAAGCCATGCAATTTGGCTTGCCCGTTCTGGCTTCCAATACAGACGTGTTCAATGAAGTTTATGATGACGCGGCCGTTTATTTCGACCCTTTAGACCCGTCCGACCTTGCCGAGCGCTTTCATTTACTGGCGCGCGATCCGCAGTTTCATCAAAAGATGCAGGAGAAAAGCTTTCACCGCGCCCACGTGTTTAGCTGGGACAAAACCGCGACAGAAACTTTGGCTGTTTACCAGGAAGTGTTGTTGGCCAACCATTCAGCAAGAAGTTATGCTCCAGAACCAGACTAATCGGACTAAATCGTACCCCCGCAAATTGCCCATACTTTTTGCAGGCGGCGGCAGCGGCGGGCCGGTAGCGCCTCTTTTGGCCGTGGCCGGGGAACTCAACGATTTTGCCGCCAGCGGGAAAGTTACCCTAAAAGCCTTATTTTTGGGAACGGGCTACGGCCCGGAGCGCGCCATGGTGGAGCGGGCCGGCTGGGAATTTAAAGCTATTAGCGCCGGCAAACTGCGCCGCTATTTTTCCTTAAAAAGTTTGTTTGCCCCTTTTTTGGTTGTTATTGGTTTTTTCCAGGCGCTGCGGATCATTAAACGCTTCCGTCCTTTTTGTGCGGTTGGGTCGGGAAGTTTTGTCCAGGTGCCGGCCTTGTGGGCGGCCTGGGTGCTGCGCGTGCCCATAGTCATTCACCAGCAAGATGCTGCGTCCAGCATGGCTAATTCGCTTTGCGCGCCAATCGCCAAAAGAATTACCGTGACCTTTGAACATTCGCTTCAAGATTTCCATCAAGGCCTGGGTCTGTACCGCGAACGAATTTCGCCGAAAACAGTTCTTACCGGCAACCCTTGCCGGAGCGAGATTTTTGACGGCAATCGCGCGGCTGGACAAGAAGCATTTCAACTGGATCCAAGCTGGCCGACTGTGCTGGTTCTTGGGGGCGGCACCGGCGCCGCGCCAATCAACCAGCTTATTGTTTCGGCTCTGCCCCAACTGACCCGGAAAGTGCAAATTATCCATGTTACCGGCCGGGGTAAAGGCCTTGCGGCTAAGCAGGAAGCCGGCGCGAGCCGCTGGCCCCGTTATCATCAATATGAATTTCTTGATAACATAGGACAGGCCTATGCCGTCTCTGATATAATAATTTCGCGGGCGGGATTATCGACTATTACCGAATTGTCGAATCTTGAAAGAGTCAGCATTATCATACCCATGCCGGACACCCATCAGGAAGATAATGCCTGGTTGTTGTGGCAGAACCGCGCGGCCATTGTGCTCGACCAGCGCGAAATAACGCCGGGGCATCTCGTGAAAGTTATCACGAGATTGCTATTCGATCTTTCTGTGCAGAAGATTCTGAAGGAAAATATGCGCGCGCTCATGCCGCGACAGTCGGCCGCAAAGATTGCTAACGAAATTCTCAAGGTAATTTCAAAATATCATGAATGGAAGTCTTAAACATGGAAGCCCTAAACTTGGTTTGGCTTTAAGCGGCGCGGCCCAGCGTTCCGTGTTTTACATTGGCTTTCTGGAAAGCATGGAGGAAGCCGGAATTGAATTTGACTACATTGTTGCGTGCTCGAGCGCCTGCATTGTGGCGGCTTGCTATGCCTGCAAAACCTTGCCTTTGCTCAAGGAGCGGGCGTTGTCTTTGAATAAAGAATTTATGTTTAGTTTGTTCGAACGGAGCCAGAAGGGCGGTTATTATAATTTAGATAAAGGCGAGGAAACTTTGCGGGTTCTGACCAGGAATCTGCGGTTTGAAGACGTCAGGCCGCTCATGGGTTTTGTCGGCGTGGATCTCGAAAAAGGCGAGCAGGTAGTGTTGAGCATGGGAGATATCGCCCACGCGGCCCGCATTTCCTGCACTCTGCCGGGGATTTTTGAGCCGGTGCAGTGGGGCAGCCGCATGTTGATTGACGGCGGGCTGTTGAATATTATGCCGGTGGACGTGGCGCGCCAGGCGGGCATGGATGTTGTGGTCGGCATAAACATGCGCGGCACCAGTCACATCTTTACCAAAAATCAAATGCGCGCGCGGCAGATACTGAAACTGTTCAAGAAAATTTTTTTGATAGACCGCGCTGAACGTTTGTATAATTGGCTTTACCGCCTGTTCGTGGGTTCGGATTTTCTAAGCTACTTCCCCAGTCTGGAAGAGATAGCGCGCGCCCGTCCCGGCATGTTTACGGTACTTGGACGCGCTATTGATCTGGCCATTGAAGCCGAGAAGCACGACAACATCGAAGCGCTTAAACAGCAATGCGACATTTTTATCCGTCCCTCCTTCGAAAATTTGGGCCTAACTAATTTTAGCCAAATCCCGTTGTTGTACGAACTAGGCCGCAGCACAGGCCGCGAGTACGCGCCCCAAATCAAACAAGCCGTGGCCGAGCACCAAGATAAGCGCCAGCGTCAGCCGCAGCGCCGACCCGATTCAATAAAAGTTGTTTAGCCATGGAGCTTGAACTAGTCGAAAAAATTTATTTTATTGGCATCGGCGGAATCGGGATGTCAGCAGTGGCCGGCTTGGCCGAGGAGGCGGGTTTTTCTGTTTCCGGCAGTGACCAAGCGCAAGTTTATGAGCCGGCAGCCAGCATGTTGGAGCGTCTCAAAATTGAGTATAATAAAGGCTACAGTGAGGATAATATTGCACGGGCCCACACCGATCTCTATATTGTTTCGGCCGGCGAGGATCTGACTAATCCCGAAGTATCCTATCTGGCTAAAAACAACGTTCCTTATTATTCTTTTAGCGCGCTGGCCGCGGCGCTGGCCCGCGAGCGTATCCGCATTGTTGTCGCCGGGACCAACGGAAAATCTACTACCGCCGGTTGGCTGGGCTTTGTCTTAAAGCAGTTGGATAACAGCTCGTTTATGGTGGGCGCGGTGCTCAATAACGAAGGGAGTAATTTTCATTCGGGCAGCGGACATTATTTTATTTTTGAGGGCGATGAATACCGGTCAACTTTTGACGACCCGACGCCGAAATTTCACCATTATCGTCCGGACATAGCCGTTCTCACCAATCTTGAGTATGATCATCCGGATGTGTTCGAAAGTCTCGACCAGCTCAAAGACGAATTCGGCCAGATGTTGGCCAATGTGCCCGAAGACGGACTGGTGATTTACAACGCCGATGACGCCTTACTGCACGATTTGGCCTTTCGCGGCCACGCCCGCAATTTCAGTTTTGGCATTGACAGCCCGGCAGATGCGCGCGCCGAAAACATTAAATATTTGCCGGACCGGACCGAATTCGAGATCGTAAATGCCATTAACAAAGGCGCGCCGCGTCGGGAAAGCTATACTATAGCTTTGCCCGGCGCAATGAACGTTCGCAACGCCTTGGCGGCGATTACTACTCTCCGCGCCCTGGGGTTTCCCTACGAACTCGTCAGCCAACATCTAAAAACTTACACTGGCATTAAACGGCGGTTTGAAGTGCTTGGCGAGCACAATGGAATTATTGTAATAGATGATTATGCCCATCATCCTACGGCCATAGCGCGCACTTTGGAAGCGGCGCGGTTGCGCTACCCGAACAAGCGGATTTGGGCAATTTTTGAACCGCATACCTTTAGCCGCACCCGCGCCACTTTGCCCGAGTTGGCCTTAAGTTTCAAAGCGGCAGATCAGGTAATAATTTCTGATATTTATCCGGCGCGGGAAAACGCCAAACAGCATGATATCACTTCTGATGAAGTCGTGGCCTCGGTGCAAAAAAATCATCCCGGCGCGCGATTAGTTCACACCAAAACCGAAGTGCTGAAGTTGCTGAAAGCGCAGGCCCAACCCGGCGATGTGATTATCGTTATGGCCGTGGGCGATTTTTACCGCCTCGGTTATGAGTTGCTGGAGGCCTTTGCCTCGGGGCCAGGCGCGTAATTCTCGACTTAAACTTTTAGGAGTATAATTCTCAACCCTACCGGGTAATTTCTGACCAATGGATTTTCAAAACAATATCCCGCTAGCCCGATACGCCAGTTTCCTCATCGGCGGCCCGGCCCGCTTGTTTTGTCGCGTCAAAACTCTGGGCGAACTTCGCCAAGCCATTGAACGCGCCAAACAAGAGCATCTGCCAATTTTATTGATCGGAGGCAGCAGCAATCTGCTCATTAGTGACCGCGGCTTCGACGGCTTGGTGATCAAACTGGAAATTACCGGCATAACTTCGGCTGAAGCCAATGGCGACATATTGCTACATTGTTCGGCTGGCGAACGCTGGGATGATGTGGCGACGCTGGCCGCGGAACGCGGCTGGTGGGGAATAGAAAATCTTTCTCACATTCCCGGCAGCGTGGGCGCTTTTGCCGTGCAAAACGTGGGCGCTTACGGGCAGGAGGCCAGTCAGGTCGTGGAATGGGTCAGGGCTTTAGATTTAACCGATAATACTATCAAATTATTGTTTAACTCGGAGTGCGGTTTCGCTTATCGCAAAAGCATTTTTAACACCACGCAAAAAGGCCGTTACATAATTTTACAAACGGCTTTGCGGCTGCATCCCGGCGGGCGGCCCAATTTAAGTTATGCCGATGTTCAAGCATATTTCACCCAACGCGGTATCAGTCAACCGACTTTGAGTCAAATCCGCGCGGCTATCATCGAAATCAGAAACAAGAAATTTACTACGCCCGATAAAATTCCCAATGCCGGTTCGTTTTTCAAAAATTTGGTTATATCCGAAACTGACTTCGAGTTTTTATCAAAAAAAATTAAAGAAAATTTTAATGATGTGATTTTAGACAAACTTCAGAATTACCGCGCGCGGCTTAGCGGACCAGAAGGCATAAAAATCCCCACGGCTTTTTTAATCGATCTTTGTGGTCTGAAAGGCGCGCGCGTTGACGGCGCAAAAATCAACGAAACCCAACCCCTGGTCCTGCTCAATTATAGCGGTACGGCCACCGCTCATGATGTGTTAAGTCTAATGAAGCAGGTCCGCCAAACGGTCTATGCCAGGACCGGTATGAAATTGGATTTGGAGCCGGAACTGGTGGGATTTAGCGAAGCCGAGCTTAAAAATTATTTTGCCCTATAACAGCCTCGCCAGGTGCTCGCGAGCAGCAGAATAGACTTTTTCTGTAGGCCAACTTATAATACAAATCTATGTACATCAACATCAAAGCCACTAACACAACCCTCACGCCGGCGATTCGCGCCGCTGTAGAGGACAAGCTTTCGGTTTTGGACAGATTTCTGCAGCCCGAAGACAAAATCCATGTTGAAGTTGAATATGATTTAAAGCATGCCGGCTCCGGCGCCTATCGGGCAGAGGTTCATATTCAGCCCCATGGGCAATATGCTGATGTCCACGGTAACGACTTTTACGAGGCCTTGGATCTAGTCATCCCCAAGATCAAGGAACAATTAGTAAAGCCCAAAGACAAGCGCGTCAGTTTGCGGCGCCGTTTGGGGTCGATTTTCAAACGCTAGTCTAAAAATGTCAGGACGATTAACGCTCGCAGCCAGCTTTTTTTATTGACCGGTTTCCTGTATACTAGGTTAGTATTTACTCATTATATTTACGTAAATGAGCCTTTTTTCTAAATTTTTTTCATTCGAAGGCGATCCGCTAAAAACCTATGCCAAAGAACTGGCGACCATCAACAGTTATAAAGATGAGGTTGCCGGTTTGAGTGAGGAGCAAATCAAACGGGAAATCGCGGACTTCAAGACGGGGTTTGCGCAGGCGGCTGGCGCGGATGGCGAAACTAAAGAAAAGTTCGACGACATCTACAAAAAATTGATCGAAATCCGCCCGCGCGTTTTTGCCTTGACCCGCGAAGCGGCCAAAAGAACTATCGGGCAGTTCCACTATGACGTGCAGATTGTCGGTGGAATTGTTTTGTCCGTGGGAAAAATTGCGGAAATGAAAACGGGAGAGGGCAAAACCCTCACTGCCACTTTGCCGCTCGTACTTTATGCCCTCGCCGCTAAGGGCGCGCATCTGGTTACGGTTAATGACTACTTGTCGCGCTGGCAAGCCAGCTTGATGGGCCCCATCTTTCATTATTTAGGGCTGTCCGTGGCGTCAATTCAGCACGAGGCCTCGTTCCAATACGATTCATCCTACAAACCGGAAGCGGAAGAAATTGCCCAGCTGGAAAGCCAGACTGAAGGATTGGTTATGGACGTAAAACATATGCGGCCTGTTTCGCGCCAGCAGGCCTACGCCGCGGACATTACCTACGGCACCAATAACGAATTCGGCTTTGATTATTTACGCGACAACATGGCACAGTCGCTGCAACAAGTAGCCCAGCGGGATTTGTTTTTTGTAATTGTCGACGAGGTTGACAGCATTTTAATTGATGAAGCGCGCACGCCCTTAATTATTTCCTCTCCTGATACTGACCCGACCGACAAATATATTCAGTTTGCGCGCCTGGTGGATCAGCTCCAGGAAGAAACTCATTACAAAGTAGATGAAAAGCACAAGGCCGCCAGCTTGAATGACGAGGGCATTAATTACATAGAAAAAATTCTTAAAGTTGATAATATTTACGATACCAGCCAGGGCGTAACGACTTTACATCACATTGAACAGGCCCTCCGCGCGAAAACTTTGTTCAAGCGCGACCGCGACTATGTGGTGCGCGAAGGGGAAATCATTATTGTAGATGAATTCACCGGACGTCTGATGTTTGGCCGCCGCTACAGCGAGGGTTTGCACCAAGCCATTGAGGCCAAGGAAGGGGTAAAGATCCAGCAGGAGAGTAAAACTCTGGCTACCATTACTTTCCAAAATTTGTTCCGTCTGTACTCAAAACTTTCCGGAATGACCGGGACGGCGAAAACCGAGGAAGAGGAATTTTTCAAGATTTACCAACTCCACGTGGTGCAAATTCCCACCAACAAGCCCATGGTGCGCAAAGATGAGTCAGATGTCATTTACAAGACTGAAGATGCTAAGTTTACGGCCATTGCCCAGGATATCAAAGAGCGGCACAAAATAGGGCAGCCTGTACTCATTGGTACTGTTAGCATCGCCAAAAACGAAATGCTGTCTGAATATCTGAAAAAGGCTGGTGTGCCATTTGAAATGTTGAATGCCAAAAATCACGAGCGTGAAGCGCATATTATTTCCCAGGCAGGTCGTTTAGGGGCAGTAACGTTGGCTACAAACATTGCCGGTAGAGGTGTCGACATTTTGCTCGGCGGCAATCCTATTGACCACGAGGAAGCTGAAGCCGTGCGCAACGCCGGCGGGTTGCATGTATTGGGAACCGAGCGCCACGAATCCCGCCGCATAGATAATCAGTTGCGCGGCCGCTCCGGCCGCCAGGGCGACCCTGGTTCGTCCCAATTTTTTGTCAGCATGGAAGATGACCTGATGCGATTGTTCGGCGGCGACCGCATGAAAAACATGATGACCACATTGCGCGTCCCCGACGACCAACCCTTGGAAGCCCGTTTGGTTTCCCGTTCCATTGAGCAGGCGCAGAAGAAAATTGAAGGTATCAACTTTGACATGCGAAAACACGTCTTGGAATTTGACGACGTCCTGAATTCCCAGCGCACGCATATCTACCGCCGCCGCCGGCATTATTTAGGCGCGGCAAAAGAGAGCGGGGAAGTGTTGGATATTCGCACCGAGGTCCTCGAGGCTATCAAAAATGAAATTCAGGAGTTGGTTACTTTCCATTTCAGCATGGAGGCCGCAGGGACAACGCTAGTTTACGAACCGCTTAAAGAAATTTTGAAGGCGACCAACAATATTTTTCCGGTTACGCCGGAGGTTACAGCCAAGGTCAATGAGGCAATAAACAATGCTGCGGATCGGGAATTTGTCGTTACCGATACGTTAACCCAGGCTATGGAAAAGTTTTTTGAGCAAAAGGAGCAGGAGATCGGCGCGGAAGCCTATGCCCAAATCATGCGCTACATCTGCCTGCAAAGCGTGGATGCCTTGTGGATGGAGCATTTGGATACCATGGACCATTTGCGCGACTCGGTGCGCTTGCGCGGCTATGGCCAGCGCGACCCGCTGGTTGAGTACAAAAAAGAAGGCTACCAGATGTTCCAGCGCCTCCTGGCCGACATCAACAAGCAGATCGTTTACACTGTACTCAAAGTTAGTTTGCAGGCCCAGCCGCAGACCCATACGCATGCTGACGGCACAACCCATTTGGTCACAAATTTATCCGATGGTTCTGCTGCGCCCGCGTCCGCCGCCCCGCCCGTTGATCCGGCCATGGCCGGCGTGGGCCGCAACGACCCCTGCCCCTGCGGCAGCGGAAAGAAATATAAAAAATGCGGCTTATTGAACACTCCCGAGCACCAAAAATTGATGGCCGAAAAATCACAAGCATAGCTTATGTCTATTACTGCCGGTTTATATAGACGCATTCTAAAGAAACTGAATTTATCCAGAGATCAGTTGTTTGAACTCGACCAGCGCCTGAATGCTAATGAAATTTGTGCTCACTCCTTTATTGGCAACCAAAAGATGTGTCCCAATACAACTGCTTTGTGGATCAAACAGGGCAAGCAGCCGCTAACTAATTCTCGCCAGGTTAAATCAGAATTACGACAGCACGGCATTACCGGAATAGAATTGATCCCATTTTATCTGGTATATGATGTTCCAAGCATTCTTTCCAAAAACATGTTTAAGTCAAAGTTGAAAACGCTGCGTTCGGCAGTGGAGGAGCTGCTCGCCACCTCTTGAGATATAATTGCCAGATCAGCCGGAAATTATCTTTTAAACGAACCAAGCACTTCCAACGCCTTAAAAGAATTAGGTAATAAAAGCGGCAAGGGTAATTTTTTTGACAGCTAAAATTGCAAAAAATCTCATACTGTCATATAATATTCCCAGGCTGATTTGAGCCTTTTTATTAAGCTTTGAAATGAAACGAAATTTACGATTATTTGCCGCCCTCCTGGGCATTGTTCTCCTTGCTGCCGGCGCGGCCTATATTGACTACCCTAAGTACAGTAAAATCGACTTAAATAAGATTGGAATCCGCTACAGCCAGAATTTTCCGGTTAAATTGGGTTTGGATTTGCAGGGCGGGTCGCACTTGGTTTACCAGGCCGATTTAAGCCAGGTTGATCAGGCCAACCGTCGGGACGCTTTAATCGGCGCGCGCGACATAGTCGAGCGCCGCGTCAACGCTTTTGGCGTGGCCGAACCGCTGATCCAGGTAGAGGGAAGCGATAAAATCATTGTGGAACTGCCGGGCATTAAAGATGTTAACGAAGCCATCAAGCAAATTGGCCAGACCCCGTTTATGGAGTTTAAGCTGGAAAATCCTAATACCCAGGCGCCAACTCCTACCATAGATGCCAGCGGCAAAGTTCAATTGGATCCCATAGGCGGCGATTCATGGTTGCCCACGGGCTTGTCCGGCAAAAACTTAAAGCGCGCCACGGCCGATATCCAGCAGGGGGCGGGAGTAGGCCAGGAAGTGGTGGTGCGCCTAGAATTTGATTCTGAAGGAACGAAACTCTTTTCCGAACTTACCAGCCAGAATATTGGCAAGCGCATCGCCATCTTTCTCGATGGCGAGATTCTAAGCGCGCCCGTAGTCCAAAGCGCCATTACCAACGGCACAGCCATCATCTCCGGCAACTTCACGACCCAGCAGGCCAAAGAGTTGGCCACCCGCCTCAACAGCGGGGCTTTGCCCGTGCCGATTCGCTTAATTTCCCAGCAGAATGTCGGCGCCACGCTCGGGCAGGAGTCAATACAGAAATCAATTGTCGCCGGAATTATCGGACTGATACTGATTGCCGTGTTCATGATTGGCTATTACCGCTTCCCTGGATTCCTGGCGGTGTTAGCCTTGATTATTTACGCCCTTATCGCTTTTGCCATTTTTAAGGTCGGAATTTCTTTTACGGCGATAATTTTAGTGGGGTTGTTCTTTCTCCTCGGACTAACTGTAAGCGGCTGGTTTGGGCTACTCGCCCTGGTAAGCTATATCGGCCTGCTGTTTTTGCACGGTTTGTCGCCGGTGACTTTAACTTTGGCCGGAATCGCCGGCTTTATTTTATCAGTTGGCATGGCCGTGGATGCCAACATTCTGATTTTTGAAAGAATCAAGGAAGAAATCCGCGCCGGCAAAGACATCGAAAAGGCCATTGACGATGGATTCAACCGGGCCTGGCTGTCCATCCGTGACTCCAACGTATCGAGTCTGATTACCACAATTATTTTGTACGCCTTCGGCACGCCGTCCATTAAAGGATTTGCCGTAACTTTAGGTGTGGGTATTTTAATTTCGATGTTTACCGCCATTTCAATTACCCGGACATTCCTGAAATTATTTGTGGGCAATCATGTGCTGACCCATCCCTGGCTGTTTGGCGTGAGGCGGTTCAAGAAAGAAATGCCGGAGCAGGCGCAGGGGGTTACGCCGCCAGCATCAATTTGAGAAAAAACCAGTATGAAATTACTTAATTATTACAAATACCTTTTTGCTTTTTCCGGAGTCATAGTGCTCACGGGGATTGTTTCGCTGATTTTGTTCGGACTCAAGCCGGGCATTGACTTTACCAGCGGCAGTTTGATGGAATTGCGGTTCAAGCAGTCCTATGACGCGGCAAAGGTACGGGAAGTGCTGACGGGGGCGCAAGTCGGCGAGTTCCTTTTGCAAACCACGGATAATAGCGGGCTGATCATTCGCACCAAAAGAATCGATAATGACCAGCACAACCAAATTTTGGATAAGCTTAAATCCGAAGTCGGCGAGTTTGATGAAAGCCGTTTTGAGTTTATTGATCCGGTTATCGGCAAGGAACTGACGAGCAATGCCATAAAGCAGTTGGCTTTAGTTTCGATAGGAATTGTGCTGTATATTGCTTACGCGTTCCGGCGCGTGAGCCGGCCTGTTACGCCCTGGCGGTTTGGTTGGGCGGCGATTATCGCTTTACTTCATGACTTGCTGGTGGTGCTGGGGATTTTTTCTTTGCTCGGCCATTTCAAAGGAGTGGAGATAGACAGTATGTTTGTTACGGCTATGCTCACCGTGCTGGGCTTCAGCGTGCATGATACTATAGTCGTGTTCGACCGCATCCGCGAAAATTTGAAAGTTTACGCTGGCCAGACCCTGGAGTTCGTTGTTAACCGCAGCATCACTCAAACCCTGGTGCGCTCGCTCAATACGAGCTTAACGGTGCTTTTTGTTTTGCTGGCGCTCTTGCTTTTCGGCGGCGAAACTATCCGCTATTTCGTTTTGGCTTTATTTATTGGAATAATTACGGGAACCTATTCCTCAATTTTCGTGGCCAGTCCCATTTTGGTGCTATGGCAGAAATGGCGGACACGAAAAGCATAAGTTTGCCTATATCTAATCTAGAAAGAGGCAAAGGTTTTGAAATGATCCACAGGCCGCCGAAGCCGGTGTGTCCAGCCAGCAGCATTTGCACCGAGAAACATATGTGCAACTCTGCTGCTGGCGGGCAACCGGCGAGGCGGCTTAGGATAGGGACAAGATCCTTGCCTATTTTTGGTTAGAATTTTGTTAGGCCAAATATTTGACAATAAGAGAAATTTGTGCTATACTGTGGTTAATGAAACGTAGTTAATGTCTACGCAAGTAGTTTTTCCTCTTATATATGGGAATTTTAGATAAAATCATTGATACGCAGCAACAGCAATCATTGCGCCAATTTGAGTTAAGCATGATTGTTAATAAGATTTTTGAGCCTCTCAAGGAACGAGAGCGGAATATTTTAGCCAAGCGCTATGGCTTGCAAGGCCACTCCATTGCTACGCTAAAAACCGTAGGCGAGGAGCAGGGGTTAACCCGCGAGCGCGTGCGCCAGATTGAAAAGGAACTGCTCAAGCAGCTCCGCCGCAGCATCCAGAACGAACGTGAGCTGGCCCAAGCGCGCGATCTCCTGCTCAACTCCATTTTGGAGCATGGCGGCATTATGGCAGAACTCCAGCTTATGCAATTTTTAAGCGTCACCTCGGAAGAAGAGGCCAATGCCGTGAGATTTTTGCTCAACGTCCTGCAGGAGCTCGAGCCGGTGAAGCACGATAAGCTCCGGCATTCCTGGGCCGGCGTCGGTTTCAGCAAACAGCTGCTTGATGACTTTCTCAATGAGGCCAAGAGGATATTTGAATCGCAAGGTAAGCCCATGTCCCTGGAGCAGTTTTTGGAAGCCTTCAAACAAACCGAATTTTACCGTGCCAACAGCGCGGCTTTCGCCGATAAAGTTATCGGCAATTTCCTCCATACCTCGGCCGAGGTGGAAAAAAACTCATTCGACGAGTTTGGCCTTAAGCATTGGAATGAAATCAAGCCCAGGGATGTGGGCGACAAGGCCTATTTGGTTATGAAGCATCATGGTAAGCCCGAGCACTATTCTCTCATTACCGATTTGATTAACAAGAATCGCCTGGATAAGCGCACGGCGTACAAGGAAACGGTGCATAATAAGCTCATTAAAGACTCGCGATTTGTTCTGGTCGGCCGTGGCATTTACGCCCTGGCCGAATGGGGTTACAAACCCGGCGTGGTCGCCGATATAATTAAGCAAATTCTGGCCGAGCGCGGGCGGCCCCTGTCCCGGGACGAAATCGTGGACGAGGTGCTCAAGCGCCGGCTGGTCAAGAAAAACACTATTTTAGTCGGTTTGTCCAATAAGAAACAGTTCAAAAAAGTTGGCCGGAATCTTTACGCCCTCGCGGCGCAAGGCTCCTAAAAAAACAAACAGTATGGCTTCGTTGCAAAGTATCTTTTTAGATTTCGGTAAAACCCTGGCCGATTTGTGGTATCTCACCGTCCATGGCGGCTGGATCGCCATTGTTTGGGCTGTAGTTTACATGTTTTGGTATCATTATAAGGAAGAAATCCAGCTGCAATTCCGCTTGAGCCAGAACTGGACCTTCTTGCATATCAAGGTTCCCAAGGAAAACGAGCACAGCCTCCTGGGAGTGGAACAGATTTTTTCCCAGTTACACCAACTCCATCTGAATTTTACCTTTGCCGAAAAATATATCGAGGGGAAAATCCAGTTGTGGTATTCGCTGGAAATTGTCAGTCTGGGGGGAAAAATTTCTTTCATTATGCGAATTCCCAAAAAGCAGCGCGTCACCGTGGAATCAGCCATTTATGCCCAGTTCCCTGCGGCGGAAATTACCGAGGTAGAGGATTACCTCAAAAACGTTACTTACGATCCCGAAACCGGCGATTTTGACCTGTTTGGCTTTGAATACAAGGTTCTGGAAAATCAGGCTATCCCGATAAAGACTTATAAGGAATTTGAACATCCGGCAGCCGAAAAGAAAATTATTGATCCTTTGGCCGGCTTGTTTGAAGCGCTGGCGCAGGTTGAGCCGGACGAATTTTACGGCGTTCAAATTTTAATTCAGCCGTTGGACGATAATGAATGGAAAAATAAGGGTGAGAGGTTGGTTAAAGAACTAATCGGAGAAGAAATGCCTTATGACTTTAGTTTTAAAAGGCTGTTTTTGGCTCCGTTCGAGCTTGTGGCCAATTTCCGCTGGACTGCACTGCTTAGCGGCAACGCTCGTGCCTTAGCCGAAAACATGCAGAAGGAAAAAAACAACTGGATGAGAATGACGGACGTGGAAAAGGAACGGGTCAATGCCATTCAGCGCAAGCTCAGCAAGCCCGGCTACAAAACCAAGATCCGCAACCTCTACATTGCTCCGAAAAACCAGTTGGACTTGAACAAGCGCTCGGGCGTCATTGGCGCGCTTAGGCCGTTTAAGTCGCAGCAGTTAAACGGTTTTAAGCCAGATCTTAAGCACACTTGGACAAAATTAAATTATCTGCTTTCGCCGACTTTGGAAAAGCCGTATATTGACTGGGAGGTGCGCCGGCGCAAGCGCTGGCTATTTAACGCCTACAAAGACCGCAGTGTGTGGATTGGCCTGCCGGCGAGCGTTATGAACATAGAGGAGCTGGCCACCATTTATCACTTCCCATTGTCCGAAGCCGAGAAACCAACCGCGGCGCCAGTTGAAGCCATTGAGAGCAAGAAGTCGCAAGCCCCCGTGAATTTGCCCGTAGGTTAGAGGTAAGATTAGGATGGCATATGCTAGTCCTTGAACTTCCCAGCAGGACGCCGAGCCAGCTTGCCCGGCAAATAGCATTTGCACCGAGAGACATATGCGCAACTCTGTTATTTGCGGGCAACTGGCGAGGCGGCTAAGAGCGACGCGGACGGTAACAAGTACCTACCATGCGCCATCCTAACCATTATTGGCCTAATTTCAACTTCTGATGACCGAACTCAATAAACAAATCACATTTTTTGCTAAAACCAACTTCCGCAACAAAGAGGTGCCCTTTGGCATTAAAGCCGATGACCGCCGCCGGCACCTTTATGTTATCGGTAAGACTGGCATGGGCAAAACCACCATGATGGAAAACATGGTTATCCAGGACATCTATAATGGGCATGGCGTGTGCTTTATCGACCCGCATGGAGACTCCATTACCAAAATAATGAGCTTTATCCCGAACCACAGGATCAACGACGTGATTTATTTCAATCCGGCCGATCTGGAACACCCTATTGCCTTCAACATCCTGGAAGCCGTGGATCCAAAGTATAAGCACTTAGTGGCTTCGGGCTTGATGGGCGTGTTTACGAAAATTTGGGCAAACCTGTGGTCGGCCCGTATGGAGTACATTTTGAATAACACGATTCTGGCTTTGCTCGACAGCCCCGGCAATACTATGTTGGGGATTGCCCGCATGTATATCGATAAAAAATACCGCAAAAAAATTGTCGACAACATTAAGGACCCCATGGTCCGGGCTTTTTGGACTGATGAGTTTGCCAACTATAACGAAAAGTACCGCACCGAAGCCATAGCGCCGATTCAGAACAAGGTCGGGCAGTTTTTGTCCTCGGCTATTATCCGCAATATTGTCGGTCAGACCCGCTCCACGATTGATTTGCGGGAAATTATGGACGAAAAAAAGATTTTGTTGGTGGACTTGTCTAAGGGCCGGGTTGGGGAAGATAACTCCGAATTGCTTGGTTCAATGCTAGTTACCAAGCTGCAGTTGGCCGCGCTATCCCGGGTCGACATTCCCCGCGAGGAAGATCGTCAGGATTTTTACCTCTATGTCGACGAATTCCAAAATTTTGTCACTGACAGTTTCGCTACTATTTTGAGCGAGGCGCGCAAGTATCATCTTAATTTAGTCATAGGCCATCAGTATATCGGCCAACTGGTGCCAGAGCGGGGCAATACTAAAGTTCGCGACGCGGTGTTCGGCAACGTAGGCACCATAGTATCGTTTCGCGTCGGCGCGGAAGACGCCGAGGTTTTGGAAAAGGAAGTCGGCCCGATTTTTACCATGACCGACCTTGTTAACTTGCCGAAATATAATATTATCTTAAAATTGATGATAAACGGCATTGCCAGCGACCCCTTTTCAGCCGTGACTTTGCCGCCCAACGAGGCCTGGCGTACCGGCAACGCGGAGAAGATTATTAAAGTTTCGCGGGAGCGCTACGCCAATCCGGCGGCCGAGGTGGAAGGAAAAATTTCCCGCTGGATGGGCGCGGAATTTCATGAACAGACTGCCTTGGTGGTCGGGCAGGATCAAGCGGAGCAAATTGAGGCAGCCCAAACGCCGCTGGCGCCGGCACAGCAGCCGCAAGTTCAGCAGGCCGCAGTTCGGGAAACAGAAGTTGAATTAGAGGCAAGTCCTGCGCCAGCTGTTAAGGAACCGGCGCGCCAAGTACCTTCACCTCCGGCGCCAATTAAACGTACTCAATCTGTTTTTGAGCGACCTGCGGAGCGCAGACCAGTTATGGACCGCCCGACTCCCAACCCGCGCTTCGACGGCAAGCGCGGCAAACGTCAGAAACCAAGACAGCAGCAAGATAAGCCAAGAAAAATAGAGCATCCTGTGTGGAACACGGTCAGACAATTGGAGCAGCAAAAAAGTCAGCCCCCAAAATCCGTTCCGCCGGCAACGGCTGCGTCTTCCGACCGAACCCCGGCCCAAACCCCGGCTCCAGTTTCTCCGCCTGCTCCCTCACCGCCCACAATTCCCAGCCCTAAAGCCGCCGAATCAGCCACTCCACAACAAGCTACGGTTATTAAACCCGGCGAAGTCTATAAATTTTAGCTTTATTTTACTTTCAAGCCACCCTTGATGCGGGTGGCTTTTATTTCTTGCCTATGGGCGCGGCTGGGATAGAATTTCTAAAGGTACTTTTTTATTTCTGCCTCCAGCGTATTTTTCGGCGCTGCTCCTATCACTTCGCCAACCTGTTTACCGCTCTTAAAAATTTTAAGCGTTGGGATGCTCATAACATTATAGCGCATGGCCACGCTGTTATTATCGTCGACATTGAGCTTGCCGACTTTCAGCTTGCCTTTGTATTGTTCAGCCAATTCTGACACTAGCGGCCCGACAATCTTGCATGGGCCGCACCAGTCGGCCCAAAAGTCAACCAGTACGGGAATGGGAGATTGCAACACCTCCCTGTCGAAATTGGTTTCATCTAGTAATACTTCATTCATAGTTTTTTTCTTGGTTAATTTTCGCAGACTAAATTTTCACGCCCTTACATGTTATCCACAACAGAAGGTTTTGTCAATAATCTGTCCAGCTACGTATAATGTAATAAGTCTAACCAAAGTAATGCCTAGCTGTTGATCAAGATGTCCCGTTATTATTGGCTGTTATATCTCGCTGTGGCGGTACTCGGTATTGCCGACAGTCTGATTGTTATCAAATTATATCAAACAGCGCGTCAGCCCGCAGCGTCCCCCGAGGTTTTGGGGGAAATTACATTGCCGATAAATACCCGCGGCCAGGCGGGCGGTTCAGCATCGGCCGCTTCAGCGCCCACACTCGCTAAAACGCTCAATCTGGATTCGGTTGAGGCAGGAAGTTTTTTGGTGTATGATGCGGATTCTGGCGTTACGCTGGCCGAAAGGGGCAGCAGTAAAAAGCTGGCCATTGCTAGTTTGACTAAGCTTATGACCGCGCTGGTGGTCTATAACAACACTCCATTCACTGATACCGTCACTATTACAGAAAGTGATTCTATAAAGGAAGAGCCTGTGCTGGGCTTGCGAATCGGCGATACGGTCACGGTTGGTGATTTGTTTCACGCCATGCTGGTTGGTTCGGCCAATGATGCGGCCTTGGCTTTGGCCCGCGTGGTTGAACGTACACAGAAGGTCGCATTTTCGATTCTTATGAATAATACTGCGCGTCAGCTTAACATGTTTGAAACCAACTTCAGCAATCCCCTGGGTTTCGACAATCAAAACAATTTTTCCAGCGCCCGTGACCTGGCTTTGCTGGTCAACGCCACTCGGCGCCACCTCGCGTTTCAACTGCTCGGACATTCGACGAGCTACGCGTTTACCAGCGAACAGGGCCACAATTATTCAATAACCGCGACCAATACGCTTATCGCCGTTGACCCGGAGATTAGCGCGATAAAAACAGGCTACACTCTTGCGGCGCAGGGCGCAATGATCACCTCGGCCAGCCGCAATAGCCACAATCTCATTATGATCGTACTTGACAGCCCGAACCGCGAGCACGACACGCTGATCCTTAAACAAGCCGTGTTTGATGCTTATGTCTGGAGCCAATAATTTGGAAATTGTTTGGAAATTGCGGCTAAAAATGGTACAATTACCAGGTTATGGCCTCCATCGAAGCGCTAATAAAAATATTCGGACTCGCGACAATTGCTTTTGTTATTTCATTTTTGTCCACGCCGCTCCTCACGCATTATTTATATAAGTACAAATTCGGCAAGCAGATCCGTAATGACGGCTCGACGCCGGTTTTTTCGCAGCTGCACGCCGGAAAACAGGGCACGCCGAGCATGGGCGGTGTTTTAGTTTGGGGGACTCTAGCGTTGCTGGCCATAGCGTTTTGGTCGCTTGACCGGGTGGCTCACATTGATTTTTTTCATCAGCTCAATTTTTTGACCCGCCGCGAAACTTTGCTTCCGCTTGGCGCTTTGCTCGGCGCCGCCGCAGTCGGGCTCATGGATGACTTTTTAGACATCCAGCAGCTCGGCCATAAGGGCCGCGGCTTCCGGTTTCGCTTTAAGGTCATCCTCTATACTCTGGTGGCCATTGTCGGGGCCTGGTGGTTTTATGACAAACTGGGCTTTGACCTGGTCCGTATTCCATTTTATGGCAATTTGCAATTGGGTTGGCTGTTTATTCCCTTTTTTATTTTGGTGGTGATAGGCACGAGCTTTGCCGTGAACCAAACTGACGGCCTGGACGGTTTGGCCGGCGGAATACTACTCATGTCATTTTTTGCTTATACCATTATCGCTTACGCCCAAGGCCGGGAAAATCTAGCCAGCTTTCTCGCGGTGATTATCGGCAGTCTGCTGGCTTTCCTGTGGTTCAATGTTTATCCGGCGCGATTTTTTATGGGGGACACGGGTTCAATGGGTCTGGGCGTGGGCTTGGCCGTGGTCGCGTTTCTTACCAATAGCGTTTTCCTGCTGCCGATTATTGGAGCTATCTTCGTAATTGAGGCTTTGTCTCTGCTTCTGCAACTGCTGTGGAAAGCCGTATTCAAAAAAAAACTGTTTCGCTCCTCGCCAGTCCACCACCATTTGGAAGCTCTGGGCTGGCCGGAAACCAAAGTCACCATGCGCTTTTGGATCATTTCCGCCGTAGCCAGTCTTATCGGGGTAATTATTTTCTTTTTGGATAGATAGCATTATGTATTCTCTTATCATCCGACAAGGTAAAGTCGTGGACGGCACGGGACAGCCCGGGGCCGTTATGGACGTGGCTGTTGAGAATGATAAAGTAGTTAATATCGCGCCTCATATCCCTACCCGCGCCGCGACTGTAATTGACGCCTCCGGCAAAATAGTTTGCCCGGGTTTTATCGACATCCAAAATCATAGCGATGCCTATTGGCAATTGTTTGAGAACCCGCAATTGGATAGTTTAATCATGCAGGGCTACACGAGTATCCTAGTTGGCCAGTGCGGAGCCAGTCTGGCTCCGCTGATATCGCCCGGGGCGGTTAAGCCCTTTCTACGGTGGCGCGATAAGGTCGCAGGCAACGTTAACTGGCAAACTTTCCGTGAATTTGTCGAGGTGGTGCAGGAGCGCTCTTTTGGCTGCAATGTTGGCAGCTTGGTCGGTTTCGATATGGTGGATAACGAGGAGGGGAGAGGATTTGAAAGCGGAGATCCTTTTGAGATTAGCATGAACTTAATAAAGGCCAGTTTAGATGCCGGGGCGTTTGGCGTGTCCTATCGTCTGGCCAATGATCTTGATCCGAGAGCGGAGCTAAAATTTAAGCAGCTCGGCGACCTGGTTGCCGAAAAAAATGCTTTGCTGTCTGTCCATATTGAGAATGAAGCCGGAGGCCTGACCAATGGCGTAGAGCGGTGCCTGGGATTAGCCGCTGATTCGGATGTCAATCTCAAAATTTCTCACCTTAAGGTTCACGGACAAGACCAGCGGCATCAGCTCAACCATGTCCTTGAATTGTTGGAAACTTCTCGTCAGCGCGGCAGACCAATTTATTTCGACGTCTACCCATATGACTCAACCTGGCAAAGCCTGTTTAGTTACCTGCCGGATTGGATCGATAAAAACGATAGCAAGAAGCTTCTCGACTATTTAAGCAACCGCATCCCTGACCCGCGAAACCTGATTATTGCTTCTACGGCCAATCAGCTGAATGTTGCCGGCAAGACTTTAGCTGAAGTGGCAAAGAATTTGGGCGGATCGAGTGAACAGGCCCTCGTGGAGATTTTGCGGACAGGCGGAGCGGAAATTTTGGTTTTTGATTGTAATTTAGATGCTCGGCAGGTTTTGGAACTGACATTTCATCCGCTTGGCGTGATCGCTACAGATGGCGGCGGTTTTCCCCTGTCCGCCACCGGGCCGCGCAACCGGCTGATACACCCGCGCTGCTTCGGTACGGCCCCGGCTTATTTAAGGTCAGCCCTGGATCATCCCCACATAACGCTTGAAGAAGCGATTCGTAAATTAACCAGTCTGCCGGCGCGCGTCATGGGCCTGGCCAACCGCGGCGAACTTCGGGTCGGAAACAAGGCCGACATAGTTATTTTTGATCCCGACGTTATTAATGGCCGTGCCACGCTTCAAAATCCCTACCAGTTTCCAGCTGGCGTAGAGTCAGTTTTAGTGGCAGGGCAGCCGGTCGTTTTTAAGGGCACAATAACCGGAGCGCGTGCGGGGCGATTTGTGCTTAAACGCTAGGGTACGGCTGGTACATCAAAGCGGAAATGTGATATATGAACCTGATTGATTTGAACGACAAAATGGTGGCCGTGCTCGGCTACGGCCAGGAGGGTAAGGCAGTGACCAAGTATCTCCACGGTCATGGGATTCGCCCCGTCCTGTTTGATTCGCGGCCGTGGGAGGAATGGAACGAAACCGATCAGGAAGACATCAAACACCGCAAATTAAACTTCATTTTCGGCGACGGTTACTTACATGAACTGCGTGGTTTTAATGTGGCGTTTCGCAGTCCGGGATTGTGGAGGCGTCACCCGCGTTTGCTTGAGGAAGAACAGCGAGGACTGCAAATTACCAGCCAAACCGAGTGGTTTTTCGAGCATTGTCCCGCAATGATTGTGGGGGTCACCGGTACGAAAGGAAAGGGGACGACCAGCGCCCTAATTGCAGCTATGCTTAAGAGGGGCTTGGTCGAGAATAGCGCCGCCAAAAAAGGCAGAGTTTATCTAACGGGAAATATCACCCAAATCGATCCGTTTGAATTTTTAGATGAGTTGCGCCCTGAAGACCGCGTAGTGTTTGAGCTTTCAAGCTTCCAGCTTCAGGACCTTGACCGCAGCCCGCGACTCGCCGTAGCGCTTATGATTACCAGCGAACATCTCGACACTCACGCCTCGCTTCAGGAATATCGCGAGGCCAAGCAGCAGATTGTGCGGCATCAGCGCCCGGCCGACTTTGCGGTAATAAATCAAGATTACCCGGCCTCGCTTGAATTGGCCGATCTGACCCCGGCCAAGATATATTTTATTAGCCGGCGAATCAAAGTTGAACGGGGCTGCTATGTAAATCCAGAGGGCTGTTTTATGGCCGTAAACCTGCCTGGCGTCGCTGACGGGCCATTGCCTCTCACAACCGCTGATCTAAAATTAATAGGCCCGCACAACTGGGAAAATGTCGCTGCAGCTCTGACTGCTTCCGTAGTCGCGGGCGCAGCAATAGAACATGCCATTGTTACGGCCAAAGATTTTCCGGGCCTGCCCCACCGCCTAGAATTTGTCGGGCGGCATAACGGTATTTCTTTTTACAATGATTCGCTGTCTACCACACCGGAATCGACTTTGGCTGCGATCAGCTCGTTTAACCAGCCGCTGGTTGTTATTCTGGGCGGATCGAAAAAGAAATCGGACTACTCTGAATTGGCTAGCGCGATTATCGCCAAGAAAAATATTAAGGCTCTAGCCGTGATCGGCGCAACCGCTCCGGAAATTTTGGAGAACCTAAGACAGGCCGGAAACTTTCTGGGCGAACTTTTAACCGGCGCTACAAGCATGAGTGGGATCTTCAAACAAATTAAATCTGCGGCCGCGCCCGGCGACGTTGTACTGCTTAGCCCGGCCTGCGCTTCGTTCGGTATGTTCAAGAACTATGCTGATCGCGGCAATCAATTTAAGCAGCATGTCGCGCAGTGGAATTGACTTGCTATGAATCTACGATCCAAAAAACTTCCTAACCCGGATTATATGCTGCTGGGCATTGTGCTGGCCCTGGTTGTGGCCGGCCTCATTGTGATTTATTCGGCCTCCGTGGTTGAATCGTGGGAAAATTTCGGCAATACCAGCCGCTATTTTATTCACCAGCTGGTTTACGGAGCGGGCATTGGTTTGCTTGCCATGTACCTCTGTTCCCGGATCGATTATCATGTCTGGAAAAAATTTATTCCTTTGGCGCTTTTGGCTTCCATAATCCTGCTGCTGTTGGTTAAAGTTTCCCAGTTCGGCTTTGCCGCCGGAGGAGCCACGCGCTGGCTGCAATTCGGGCCAATTTTGTTCCAGCCCTCGGAAATCGCCAAGCTGGCCCTGGTCTTGTACTTAGCCGGCTGGATGAGCGAGCGGTCTCACCGCGGCCGGGGATTCTATTATGATACCTTACCGGCTCTTGTAATTTTGGGTGTCCTGGCCTTGTTGATTCTCTGGCAGCCCGATCTCGGCACTATGCTCGTAATGGTCGCGACCGGTTTGGTCATGCTTTACGTCGGCGGAATTCCTTTGAAGCATTTATTTGGTCTCGTAGCGACCGGGTTCATTATGCTGCTGGCCATAATCAAGCTTGAACCCTACCGCGCTAAACGAATAACCACGTTTCTCAATCCCTCGATTGATCCTCTGGGCATTGGTTACCAGATTAATCAGGCCCTTCTGGCGATTGGTTCAGGCGGGCTGTGGGGCTATGGTTATGGCCTGTCGCGCCAAAAGCATAATTATTTACCCGAAGCCCTGGGCGATTCTATTTTTGCTATTATGGCCGAGGAGCTGGGATTTTTCCGCATTCTCGGGGTTTTGGCTTTATTTTTGGCGCTGGCTCTACGCGGCATGAAAATCAGCCTGGCAGCGCCGGATTTATTTGGTAAAATGCTGGGAGTGGGAATAATTTCATCCATTATCATTCAGGTTATTATTAACATTGGGGCGATAAGCGGCCTTTTGCCTTTAACTGGAATTACCTTGCCGTTTTTCAGTTATGGGAGCAGCTCGTTGATCGTAGTGCTGGCGTCGATGGGCATATTGCTTAACATTTCCCGCCAGGCCCGTTAGTATGGGTTAGGGGCATTATGATATTGCATGAAACGGTCTAAAAAAATCCCTCTATATTTGCATCACTCGCTCTATCAAAGCGTTACTGCACTAAGGCAACGCAGGAGTGTAATATTGATGGCTGGCAAGGTCTGGCCCGAAATAATTTTAGTGGCCAAAGCGGTAGGGTATATTGCCTTTATTGTTTGCTACTATGTCGGCCTGGGACTCCTGGTTGCTGCCCGTGAGCTAGTCTACGTTTTGACCTTGCTGCTCGGTGGACGCGCATCTCGCGGACAACGCGCGAAAACATTACGATCTTTTTCTTTCGATGCTGACCAATCGCGGCAATGGCGCCGCTGGTTCGTTATCAGCCGGTCAAAATTGGGGAAACTTTCAAATCGGGAGTTTCGTCTAGCCCTGGTCGTGTTTATTTTTCTTATTGGCTTGACCGTAGGGGGCTTACAATCGGTTCAACTGGTTGGCCGTGCCTGGGACATCAGAGATCGCCTAGCCGGTTCGGCTCAAAGGGGTTTAGGCCAGCTGTCCGCAGCCGAGAAATTATTAAAAGATCAGTCTGTTGATTTGGCCGGCGTGCGCTTTGCCGAGGCTATTTCCAGTTTCGATCAAACCCAGCGTGACCTTAAGGCCGTGGGCGGAATTATGAATGGCTTGCTCAATGTCCTGCCCCAAAAGCGCGACGGCGAGGAACTCATCAAGGCGGTCCGGACACTAGGCCAGGCCGGACTTGATCTGACGAGGTTTTACCAAGACTGGGAGAGCTTGCATTTAGGTGCCCAGGGGTTAAGCGCCCCGGGCGGAGCCGAGAAAACCCTGACCGCCCTTAACGCCAGTCTTGCCCAGGCACTCAATAATGTAAGGCAGGCTGAAGAGAATCTGGCGCGCGTGAACGAAAGCAGTGTGCCGGGCGATCAAAGATTAATCTTTGCGCAAGCGAAAAATCAAGTTGCCGCGGCCCGAACCGGACTGGCCACGCTTAGCGAGGTTATCAAAATTGTGGCAACTTTGAGTAGCGGCCACAAGACGATTCTGCTGCTATCCCAAAACAATAATGAACTGCGCGCCACCGGGGGCTTCATCGGCACTTATGGCGACATCAGTTTGAGCAACGGCGCCATCGGCAATATGAAAATTGAGAGTATTTACGCCCTCGACGGGCAACTCAAGGAATCCATAACGCCGCCGCGGCCGCTTTGGGCCGTGAACAACCGCTGGTATATGAGGGACAGTAATTGGTTTTTTGACTTTCCGACCTCGGTCAAAAAAATCATCAGCTTCTACGAGAAAGAAGGCGGGGAAACCCCGGATTTGGTTATAGCCATCACACCAACGGTCATGGTGGACCTGCTCAAAATTACCGGTCCGGTAAACTTGTCTAAATACAATGTCACATTGACCGCGGAAAATTTCGTTGAATTGACCCAGCTGGAAACGTCTGTCAACTATGACAAAGTTGAAAACCAACCCAAGCAAATGCTGGCCGATTTTACTCCGGCTTTGCTGGAGCGCCTAAACAGTTTATCTGCTGATCAATGGCTATTGGTCTTTGAGACGCTGCAACGCAACTTGGCTGCCAAGCATATAATGTTTTATTCGCGGGATCCGGGCGTGCAAGCGCAGTTTGCGGCTTTTAATTGGAATGGGGAAGTCCGCGCCACGGACAGAGATTATTTAGCTGTGGTTAATAGTAACCTCGGCGGGACAAAAACCGACCTGGCCATCGAACAAAAAATATCGTTAGACAGCGTTATTGACCACAGCGGCGCCATCGTCAATACGCTGACCGTTACGCGGATTAACCCGTTGCCGGCGCAGCCGGGCTTGGAAAATTTAAGCTTCATGCGCATTTACGTGCCCAAAGGCGCGGCGCTCATCAGTACACAGGGATTCAGTTCAATGCCGCTGCCGGACCGGCTAGGAGAAGACCAGCAAACTGACCCGGACGTTTATGCTTTGGAAAATGGCTCGGTGCGTCACGTCCTGTCTAATACGCTTATCAGCGAAGAGAACGGCAACACCGTGTTCGGTAACTGGGTTAAAGTTGCGGGGCAGGCCAGTCAAACCGTTACGATAACCTATCGCCTTCCCTTTGAACTCAATCAGCTTGATCATCATAGTTTATTGCTGCAAAAACAGCCTGGCGCCGTGAATCAAAGTTTTTCTTATAAGGTGGAATTTTTGCCCCGCGCCATTGCTTGGAAAAATTTTGACGCCGAAGTTTCCGGAGGCGCGCTGACTTTACCCGCGCTTGAGTTTAATCGCGATTACTTCTTCGGTTTGGTCTTTGATCGCCCGGAGGAAAATCAATAATGGGCAATTTCAGTATCCGGCGGGCGGCCGCGCTCATTGCCGTACTCACGCTGTTTTCCCGATTGGTGGGATTACTTCGGCTGGAGCTTTTTGCCAGCCGCTTTGGCGCCGGCGACATCCTGGATATCTACTACGCCTCGTTCCGCATCCCGGACCTCATTTTTAATTTGCTCATTTTAGGGACTTTGTCAGCGGCATTTATTCCGGTCTTTAGCGGCTATTGGGCCCGGGACCGTGAAGAAGCCAACCGTGTGGCCAGTAGCGTGCTCAACGCGGCCATGATTATTATGTTTGCGCTGTGTTTGATTTTGTTTTTCGCCGCTCGTCCCATTATGAACGCATTACTGCCGGGTTTTGATGAAGCGAAACTTGAGGCCACAGTAAGCTTAACCAGATTGATGCTGGTATCGCCGCTCTTGTTTACGCTGTCGAATCTTATATCGAGCATTCTTATGTCCTTTAAACGTTTCTTTCTGGTTAATCTCGCGCCAATTTTTTACAACCTGGGCATTATTTTCGGACTGGAGGTCTTGTATCCGCGCCTGGGGTTGCTCGGTCTTGGTCTGGGCGTGATTGTCGGGGCCGCGCTCCACTTTCTGATACAAATTCCCGGGGTCATTCGGGGGGGATTTACTTGGTCGCCCGTCCTGCTTTGGAAACACAGCGGAGTGCGGGCGATTTTTACTTTGTTCATTCCCAGAATTTTCAGTTTGGATCCATCGCTGATAAGCCTGCTCATTGCTTCAGTCATAGGATCGGTTTTGGCCGCTGGTTCGATCTCTGTTTTTAACTTAGCCAACGATCTGCAGGCCGCGCCGCTGGGAATTATTGCCGTGTCCACGGCAATTGCCGTCTTTCCGGTTTTAAGCGAACGCTATAATCAACGCGACGGCAAGGGCTATTTGGACGCTCTGGGTGAAGCCATAATCCAGGTTTTATTTTTCATCATTCCTTTATCCATTCTAATGCTTTTGTTGCGAGCCCATATTGTCCGGCTGATTCTTGGCCACGGCCAATTCAACTGGGACAACACGATTTTAACTTTTAACACTTTCGGAGTGTTTACTTTTTCCCTGTTCAGCCAAAGTCTGATACCGCTGCTGGCCCGGGCTTTTTACGCCCGGCATAATACCAAATTGCCGGTCATCATCGGTCTTATCACTTTGGCGTTCAACGCGACCCTTTCTTATATCTTTGCCATGCGGTTTGGCGTAGTGGGGGTAGCTCTGGGTTTTACCATAGCCAGCATTATAAATTGCTTGATGTTGTTCATCGTTTTGCGGCGGCAGCTCGGCCGCGAAGCGGTGCACTCTGCCCAGAAAATATCTAAATTTGATCTGACCTTAATCGCGGCCATAAGCAAGATTCTGCTGGCCACTATAGGTATGGGTGTTGTATCCTACGGGACTCTTTATGCCATAGCCCCGCTGGTTAATACGCGCACCACGCTCGGAATCTTAATCCAATCCGGTACGGCCGTTGCCGCGGGGATTATTATTTACGCTGTAATCGGGTACTTGATCGGGCTGCACGAAACCAAGCAGCTGTTATCGTTTCTAAAAAAATTGGTGTATAAAAGCCAGGTGGCCTCGGATAGCCCCCAGTCCTAGTATCTGATACAATGAGCGTATGTCTGATTTGGAACGCATCCGCAATTTTTGTATTATCGCGCATATTGACCACGGCAAAAGCACATTGGCTGATCGTCTGCTGGAAATTACGCACACGGTTGCGGCGCGTGAAATGAAGGACCAGCTGTTGGATCAGATGGACCTTGAGCGCGAGCGCGGAATAACCATAAAACTCCAGCCCGTGCGCATGGATTACGTTTATAAAGGGACGCCGTACGTCCTGAATCTTATTGACACCCCCGGCCACGTCGATTTTAGTTACGAGGTTTCCCGCAGTCTGGCTTGCTGCGAAGGCGCAATTTTAGTTGTTGACAGCACCCAGGGCATTGAGGCCCAAACTCTGGCAAACGCCCATTTGGCGCTGGGGCACAATTTGAAAATTATCCCCGTGGTTAACAAAATAGATTTGCCGAACGCCGAGCGGGAGCGCACGGCCCAGGAGCTCGTTGCCGCTTTTGGCTTTAGGCGCGAAGATATAATTTTTACATCGGGTAAGACCGGCGAGGGCGTTGGGCAGCTGCTTCAGGCTGTTATTGAGCGCGTTCTCGGTCCGGCGGGCAAACCGGAAGCGCCTCTGCGGGCGCTAATTTTTGATTCAATTTACGACGTCCACCGCGGCGTTATAGCTTACGTGCGAATTATGGACGGAGCCGTGAAATCCGGCCAGCAGCTTTATTTTGTAGCGGGTCAGGCCCCGGCCGACGCGCTCGAGGTGGGGTTTTTCAAGCCAAAGATGCAAAAGCAGGAAACGCTTGGCACGGGCGAAGTCGGTTACATAGTGACCGGTTTGCGCGACGTTAACCGCGCTCGGGTAGGCGACACCGTTACTGAAATTCAACATAAAACCTCGGTGCCCGTCTTGCCGGGCTATAAGCACGTGAAGCCCATGGTTTACGCGAGTATTTTTCCCACGTCGGGAGACGACTACCCTTTACTGCACGATGCCATGGAAAAACTTAAACTTAACGACGCCAGTCTGGAATTTGCACCGGAAAATATTCCCAGCATTGGCTTTGGCTTCCGCACTGGCTTTTTGGGCCTGCTCCATATGGATATTGTGCAGGAGCGCCTGACGCGCGAATATAATCTAGATTTAATTTTGACCGCGCCGAGCGTGGCATATCAATTGATTACTACCCAAGGTCAGCGCCAGATCATACACAATCCTTCACAGCTGCCTGACCCTTCTATGCTCAAAGTTATTGAGGAGCCCTGGGTGCTGGTTAATATTCTCTCGCCCGGCTTGTACATTGGACCCATCCTTGAGCTGGTGACCCAACGCCGCGGCATCAGCAAGGATATTAAATACTTGGGGCCGGACCGGGTCGAACTTTTGTTCGAGGCGCCGCTGTCCAGCATCATTGTAGATTTCTACGATAAATTGAAGAGCATTTCCAGCGGGTATGCTTCGCTCAACTATGAATTTCTAGAATTCCGGGCGGGCGATTTAGTCAAGGTCGATATTTTAGTGGCCAGCGAAAAGGTTGACGCCCTATCAGCCATTATGCATAAGTCCGTGGCTGAAACCGAGGGGCGTGCTCTGGTTGCTCGGTTGAAGTCGCTGATTCCGAGACAGCAGTTTGAAATCGCGCTCCAGGCGGCCATAGGCGGCAAAATTATCGCGCGGGAAACAATTTCAGCCCTGCGCAAAGACGTAACCGGCTATCTCTATGGCGGGGACGTGACCAGAAAAATGAAATTGCTTAGCAAACAAAAAAAAGGCAAGAAGCGGATGAAGAAAGTAGGCAAGGTCGATATCCCACAGGAAGCGTTTTTAGCCGTTTTAAAAAGGTAATGCGGGAGCCGAAAATGCATGATCTTGTCCCTGTCCTCGCCGTTGACCGCCTCGCCAGTTGCCCGCGATCAGCAGAGTTGCACATATGTCCCCCGGAGCAAATACTGATCGCCGAGCAAGCTGGCTCGACGGCCATTCCGTGGTATAATGAAGCGTATGTTTCGTGACCGTAAGCGCTTGAACCGAATTATGTACGTGGTGGCGATCGCAATTATCGCCAGTATGCTCGTGCTTACAATCGGCCCCAATTTCTTTTAGCACTAATTTCTTTTAGCACTAAAATAAGTACTAAGGAGTTTGAATGGCTAAGGTGCCCTTTCAGCCGGGGGAACGGCTTCTCAACCGTTACCGCAGATCCGGGTTTGTTCTGGTGAAGCCCTTGCTTCTCGCAGTAATTGTGGTGGCCGCGCCCTGGTATTTCCTGGCAAAATACGGACTTTGGCGCGATTACGCCGGACTGCTATATTTATGGACAGTGCTGGTGGCTTTTACCACTCTGCGCGCGCTGTTTATTTGGCACCTGAACCAGTACCTCATTACCGACAAACGCTTAGTCAAAATCGCTCACGTCGGCGTGTTTAAAAAGTTCGTGGTCGAAACGCCGCTGGAGCGCATCCTGAATGTTAGCTATAAAACCACGGGTCTGGGCTCTGTCCTCGGCCATTTTGGCGACGTTGAAGTTCAGGTTGTCGGTTTGGTCGAGCCAATAATTCTGGAACGCATAAACTATCCTGCTCGCATTAAGGATTATTTATGGCAGCTTCATAAACAGCACAGTCATTCCGATATCCAAGTTGACCAGGGGCCAGTTAACCGGCTCCAGAACCGCATCGGATATACCAAGCACGACCAAAGAATCCTATGACCAAAGCGCGCCTAAAGCAAATTTTAACCGCTAAGCCCACGCTCGCGCTTTTGGGCCTTGGCCTTATGGGCTTGCTGTTTGTTCAATACCGCCAGTTTGCGCAGCGGAGGATGCTGGACAGCGAAATCAATCACCTGCAGCAGCAGCAGCAGGCCCTGGAGCAAAAAAATACGGAACTGTCCCAGTCTCTCCAATATTTGACGAGCGCAGATTATAAAGACCGCATCGCCCGCCAGCAATTGGGTTTGAAAAAAAGCGGCGAAATAATTTATAGCTTCGGTGATGAACCGGCCAGCCAGGGAGATGCATCTGGCCGGGACGGCGCAAACCATCGGCCTTCAAACCTGGAAGCTTGGTGGCAGTATTTATTCCATAATTAAAATGACTAAAACTGAAAAGCTCATTCTCGGCCTTGGCGGCATTCTCGTTATTGTAGGACTACTGCTACCGCTATGGCTGTATACCGGTACGCTGACCCCGGCTAAAAGGGGAATGTTTCGCTTCAGCCATTTGCCCATTGCTGTAGCAGGTGGTTCATTCATCAGCTTAAACGAGGTTGAAACCCGCGCTTTATTGGCCGGGAGCCCAGGAGTTAAAGGTGCCCAAATTTTCCAAAATATTATTGATGAACGGGCCACGGAGAAAATCGCGGCACGTTACGGCATTGCCATATCAGCACAAGAAGTCAGGGATGAATACAATAATCTGGTCAAGCAGCAGGGCGGTGGCTCCGGCGAGTTTCGCCAATTGCTTAAAAGCAGTTTCGGTATGACGCCCGAGGAGTTTCAGATCAGGGTTTTGCTTCCGCAACTGCGCCTAGTTAAACTGAATATTTGGCATAACAGCCAGCGCGGTCTGGACCCAAGCGTCTTTAACCGTCTTGAGCAAATACGGCAAGAGTTGTTCGCGGGACGCGCGTTTGCCCAGGTGGTGAAAAAATATTCTGATGACCAATCGAGCCGGGTTTTTTCCGGCGATTCTGGGTTTATCGATCCGAAAATTCTTTTGCCTGAACTTCAAGAAGGTCTCGCAAATTCCCGGCAGGGCGATATTATATATTTAACCAGCCGTTACGGCCAGCATGTCATAAAGATTCTGGGAAAAGATAACAGCCAGCTTCAGCTTCAGAGCATATTTCTTAGACAGGACGGTTTTTCCGCATGGCATGAGAGCCAACTCCAAACCGTGCCGGTGCGCATTCTGGTCCGCTTAAATTAAAACGATGGACGAAGACATAGTTGCCTATATCCGCGAAGCCCGTTCCTATGGGCACAATGACGAGGAAATTCGCCGCAATCTTTTAACCGTGGGTTGGAACGCGCGAGCCGTGGACAACGGATTTGCCGAGGTTGATTCAGAACAGCAGCTTGCCAAGGCAGCCGCCAGCCCGCCCGCGGCGCCTGTGGCTAGTGTTAGCATTTCGGAAACGGGAGCCCGTCAGGAGCCAACCTTGCTGCCACAACCCCCGCACGGCAAAAAATCAAAAAGATGGCTCATGTTAGTCGGGACAGGTATGGGAGTAATTGTTGTAGGCGCGGGGGTTCTGGCCGCAGTATATGCGCCCGCCCGCGTGTTTAATCGCTTTATTAATGAAGCATCAAGCAAATCACATCACACCAAGTTTGTAATGAGCTATACTGACGGGGGCACCGCTGAACTCCCTTCTGACCTGGGCCTGGCCTTAAGCAATTTGGCATTCGAAATTTCCGGCACAGGGGAGTTTCGCGCCATTGAATCCGGCCATTCCGCAAGCCAGGGCGAGATTAACTACAACATAAGCGGCGGGGGAAGCAATTTCGGCACGGCTTTAAAATACCGCCAGATTGACCAGGATATTTATTTGAATACCAAGGATAACATTCTGCTCAATTTATTCTATTTACAGGCCCGCGAAACAAAAAAAGATTGGGCTAAAATGAATTTCCACCAGTTAGTTAGGGAGCCAGGGGGGGGACAAACTTCCGCTTTGATGCAAATATTGGATGCTGAAGCGCTCCGCGAAAAAATTAATGACATCTGGCTCCGTCATCAAATCATTAAGCTTGATAAATATCTCGGCATTGAGCGCGTAAACAACACGCAGACATTTCATTTCAGGCTGGCTTTGGATCGGCCAAATATTGAGCGCGCCCTGAAGGATACCGCAGCCTTGTTGAGCGAAACTGACTCCCAAAATTTTTCCAATGACTTGTTGAGCGCTATAACAAGCGCAACAACCCAACTCTTAAGCCGCCTGGAGACCAGGGAGTTTGAAGTCTGGGTGGGCATTCTCGACCAGCGGCCGTACCGCATTCATTTTGTCGGCAACGCGCCCTCGCTGATTTCGCTCCTAAAATTGTCCATGGCTGGCCTGCGTTTTAATCCGGGATCAGATGACTCCCAGCGCTTGGCCCACGTCAGGCAAATTGCCGGCGCCTCGGAATTATATTATAACGATACTGGCGGCTACCCGCAGAATTTATCTGACCTTTCTAATACACCCAAAGACAAGCCGGCCTACCTGGCCCTCTTACCCGTAGCCCCACCGCCAAGCGGCTTGTGCACTGAAGCCGCAAATACTTATACTTATACTCCGGTTGGGGGCTCAACGACGGGCAGAAACGGCGCAAGAGTTTACCCCAATTATCAGCTTATTTTTTGCTTGGGTGATAATGTGGGCGAATATAAGGCGGGTCTGGGTATCCTTACGCCTTCCGGTATTTCCACCGCCCAGCCCTGCCCGGCGAATTCACCCAATTGTCTTCTGCCCGCGCCCCGGGAGCAAGCGCAGGGCCGTGCGTTTGACCAGGTCGATTTCTCGGCCGAGCTCAAGTTTGATATTGATTATTCTGATTACGGTAATCAGGTTACCGTTGAAGCTCCGACAGATTTCATCGATCTGAACGAAATGATTAAGCAGCAACGGCAATTTCCGCTGGACGCGTCAAACGCGCTGCCCTTGAGAAATTAAAATAGTTGCTTAACCCTTGCGGGTATCGTATAGTGGCAGTACGCGACCTTCCCAAGGTTGTGGCACGGGTTCGATTCCCGTTACCCGCTCCAGGATAATTTTATGTCACGCCGGCTTAGCTCATCTGGTAGAGCAGCGGTATCGTAAACCGCAGGTGGTCGGTTCGAGTCCGACAGCCGGCTCCACGGTAATAAGAGTTAAATTAATTCAGTGATGCCTAGAATACCCAAGCATGCCAAGAAGGTTTTTAAGGGAATAATTTTTGACGTTTATCATTGGCGCCAAAAAATGTTTGACGGCAGCTACGAAACGTTTGAAGCAGTCAGGCGGGAAAGCACCGTCTTAGTAATTGCCGAGCTAAATAATAAGATAGTGATTATAGAGCAGTTGCAGCCGGGAAGCAAATGGTTTTTTAGTTTGCCGGCCGGCCGAATGGACGCAAAAGGGGAAACCCCCAAACAGACCGCCAAGCGCGAGTTACTGGAAGAAGCTGGACTTCGCCCAAAAAAGTTGTTTCTATGGAAGCTGACCGAAGACCCATCGCGAAAAATTGAGCACAAAATATATATTTTCATCGCTCAAAACTGTGTTAAGGTGGCTGAACAAAAGTTGGACGCGGGCGAAAAAATCAAGGTCCTCTTATATTCATTCGAACGCTTTCTTAAGCTCGCCGGCGAGGGAAAATTTATTGAGGGTGAAATCAAAAAGTTGCTCAAGCAAGCCCGAGATGATGCCAAATTTAGGGCAAAGTTCAAAAAGGTGATTTTTGGCTAGATGTCAAGCCCGGATTTTTAACCTCGTCTTGTCAAAATCGGTAATTTGTGTTACTATTTTTCACGTTAAATTAAATTATGTCAGATATTGAACAAGATAAGCCGCGCGACCCTCAAGCTGAAAAAATCGTCCAAGATAAGCGCAGGATAACGTTGTTAAAAGCCGGCAATCTGGTTTTAGAATTTGGTTTTATAATCGCCCTGCCGCTGTTGGCGTTCGGCTATCTGGGCAAACTCCTTGATGAGCGTAACGCCACGCAGTATCTGAAACTAATCGGTATCTTGCTGGCTTTAATTATCAGCACGACCTGGCTGTACAGACGAATTAAAGAAATTCTCAAGGACCTACGCAACCAATAATTATGTTTGCTTTACCACCCCTTGCCGCCGAACCAATTTTTAGCATCGGAAATTTCACCATAACTAATACCTACATCAATTCCACGCTGGTGATGATTGGGTTTGTGTTGTTCGCTTTGCTTGTAAACTATGTTGCCAAAAAGGCCTATAGCCAGGACCGCGCGCCCCGAGGCTTAGTCAATTTCTTTGAAAGCGTGCTCGAATTTCTTTTTACTTATTTGGATCGGGTGACCGGCGACCGCAAAAAGTCCATGCGCTTTTTGCCGATTGTCGGCAGCTTATTCCTTTTTATTTTGATCTCCAACTGGTCCGGGCTTTTACCCGGAATTGGCTCAATCGGCGTCTACCAAGCACGCCATGGCCATTTGGAACTAATCCCCATGTTCCGCCCGGCCAACACCGATCTCAACATGACCCTGGCTATGGCGGTTTTGGCCGTGGTAGTTTCTCATTTGTTCGGCATCATCGCAATTGGTTTTTTCAAGTACGCCAACAAATTCATCAAACTGGGCGACCTCTGGCACGCCGTGCGCGGCGGCAAGCCCGTTGCCATTTTGACCGCGGTGGTGGAATTCTTTGTTGGTTTTATAGAAATTTTTTCCGAAATTGCCAAGATGGTTTCACTTTCCCTTCGTCTTTTTGGCAATATTTTTGCCGGCGAGGTGCTGCTCACGGTCCTGGCCTCACTTATTGCCTACCTCGTGCCTCTGCCGTTTATGGCCTTAGAACTGCTGGTGGGCTTGGTCCAGGCCGCGGTCTTTTCTATTCTCACTCTGGTATACTTAACTATGGCGACCGCGGAAATTCGCGGGCATGGTGATAAGGATAAAAACCACGAAAAGGCGCATCAGGCGCAAGAGGCGGTCCCGGCAATTGCCAATTTTAATCCCTAATTTATAAACCAATTTATCCATCATTTATTAACTAATTAACGTTTGCAACGACGACCTTAAACAATAAAAAATCCGGTCGATCAAAGCAAACTAAAGGAGCAGTATGGAACCAGAAGCAGTGCGATTTTTGGCCAAAGCCCTTACTATCGCCATTGGCGGTACATTGCCGGCTTACGCCATCGGCAAGATTGGCGCCAAAGCCATGGAATCAATCGGCCGCAACCCCGAAGCAACCGACAAATTGTTTGTGCCGATGTTGCTCGGCATGGCTTTCGCCGAAGCCATCGCCATTTACGCTTTAGTCATAACCTTTATTATTTAGTTGGTTGGCCAGGTGGCAAAAGGGAGGGCCTGCCACCAAGTTAGCCAGTTATTAACCTTTGTATGGTAGGGAATAAGCCGCCAACAGTCGTTAAAAAAGTTTCTTGCTTGATTTATGATAGCTGATTTTTTCATCCATTCAGAAATAATCCGCGCTGCGTACGCCGTGACCGAGGCCGCCACGGAAACAGCCGCAGAAGCGGCCAGCCCCGGCGTTGCCACCATGTTCGGGCTGAACGGCAAATTATTTCTGGCCCAACTGATTAATTTCGGCATTGTCCTGTTTGTGCTGTGGAAATGGGCCTTCCCGCCCATTGTTAAAGCCCTGGAAGCCCGGTCAAAAAAAATTGGGCAATCGTTAGAGGACGCGCGAAATATCGCCAAAGAAAAACAGGACTTTTCCGTCTGGAAAAATGCCGAGTTGTTCAACACCAGGAAAGAAGCCGGGGAAATTATTGACAAAGCAAAAGCCGATGCTCAAACAGTAAGACAAGAGTTACTGTCCAAAACCAGAGCCGAGCAGGAGCGCGTGATGGCCCAAACTAGGTCCCAGCTCGCGGAAGAAAAAAATCGGAGCGTGGCCGAGGCCAGGCAGGAGTTGGCAACATTGGTGGTAGCAGCTTCGGAAAAAATTCTGCGCGGCAAGCTTGACGAAAAAGCCGATAAAGAACTGATTAAAGCATCCTTAAACTCACGGTGGGTCAGCTAGTTGATTATCTAGATACCAGACCAATACGAACACATGAAATATAGCGCCCAACAATACGCCGCAGCCCTATACCAGGCCTTGCAGGAAGCCGCGCCCAAGGATCAAAACCAGGTCATAGACAATTTTATTGTCGTACTTAAAAACAATAACGACTTGGCGCATTATGAAAAAGTTATTGAAGCCTACGAGGCCCTGGACCGGCAGGAGCGTGGCGTGGCCCGGGCAAATGTCGCATTTGCCAGGGAAACGGAAGTTAGCGATGAATTTATACGGCAGCTTAACGAATTCGCCAAAACCAAGTTGGAGATAGAAACCAAGGTAGACGAATCGCTGATTGGCGGAGTAGTGGTGCGAATTGACGACCTCTTGCTTGACGCCAGCGTCAAAGGCCAGCTTAATCGCCTGAAAAAATTTCTAAATACTTAATGCATGGTAAAACATGAACGCTCGCCAGAAACAATTAGCGAGCAAGCACAAGGTATAATAGCAGATGCCATTAGTAGAGGTTATAAATATGCATCATACAGCACAGGAACTCGGCCGGTTATGTATTTTTTGATAGGCGCACATGTGGAAGGTTTTTTACACGCCAGTATAGATGAGGATTTTGTACTTGCCGATCTAATTTCGTGCTTACAGCAGGGAGGCAAGATTTCATATCTAGATTAAAGTTTTTATGATCCAATCAGACATCATCGTCAAACAATTAAAAGAAAAAATCGCTAATTTCAGCGCTGCGGCCACAGTGGAAAAAGTCGGCACGGTGTTGGAAGTGGGGGATGGCATTGCCCGCGTTTCCGGCCTGCGGGAAGTTGCCAGCATGGAAATGCTGGATTTTGGGCAGGATATTTTCGGCGTGGCCTTGAACTTGGAAGAACATATTATTGGGGCGATAATTCTCGGCGAATTTCATAAAATTAAGCAAGGCGATATTGTCCGCGGTACGGGAAAAATTTTGTCCGTACCGGTGGGCGAGGCGTTGATTGGCCGCGTGGTCAGCGCGCTCGGCCAGCCCAAAGACGGCAAAGGCGAAATCAAGGCCGAAAAAAATTATCCCATAGAAAAAATCGCGCCGGGGGTCATTACCCGCGAATCGGTCAAACAGCCCGTGCAAACCGGAATTAAGACCATTGACGCTTTAATTCCCATTGGCCGCGGCCAGCGCGAACTTATTATCGGCGATCGGCAGACGGGCAAGACGGCCGTGGCCCTGGACACCATCATCAATCAAAAAGGCCAGAACATGATTTGCATTTATGTGGCTATCGGGCAAAAGGAAAGCAAGGTGGCCAAGATTGTGGCGGAGCTGGAAGCGCGCGGCGCCATGGAATACACCATTGTGGTTTCGGCGGCGGCGAGCGAATCGGCGGCGCTGGCTTACATTGCGCCGTACGCCGGCTGCGCTATGGGTGAATATTTTATGGACCAAGGCAAAGATGTTTTGATTATTTACGATGATCTGTCCAAGCAGGCTGTGGCATACCGCGAAATTTCTCTGTTGCTGCGCCGCCCGCCGGGCCGCGAAGCTTACCCGGGCGATGTGTTTTATCTCCATTCGCGGTTGCTGGAACGCGCGGCCAAACTCAACAAGGAGCACGGCAACGGCAGTTTGACGGCTTTGCCCATTATTGAGACCCAGGCCGGCGATATCTCCGCCTACATTCCCACAAATGTCATTTCCATTACCGACGGACAAATTTTTTTGGAAAGCGATTTGTTCTATAAGGGCATTCGTCCGGCTTTGAACATAGGCGCTTCAGTTTCGCGCGTGGGCAGTTCGGCGCAAACCAAGGCTATGAAAAAGGTAGCAGGTAAACTTAAACTGTCTCTGGCGCAATTCCGTGAACTTGAAGCATTCGCCCAGTTCGGTTCCGACCTGGACGAAGCCACACGCAAGCAGTTGGAGTTCGGCCGACGGCTTACCGAAATTCTCAAGCAGCCGCAATACCAGCCGGTGAGCATGGAGCACCAGGTGGCCATTCTCTACGCCGTCACCAATGGCTATTTGGATGATGTACCGGTGGAGAAAGTCGCGGACTTTGAAGCCAAGTTCCATGAATTTATGGATACGCAAGGCCGGGAAGTGTTGAAGACGATTGCCGACAGTAAGGAACTTGGCGAGAAATCAGAAGCGCATTTAAAACAAACAATTGAACAATTTAAGCAAAAATATAATTAATTCAAATTAATTTATGCCCGCCACCCGAGAATTAACACGCCGAATAAAATCCGTAAAAAGCACGCGCAAAATTACGCGGGCCATGCAATTAGTGTCCGCGGCCAAAATGCGCCGCGCGCAAGCCGCCACACTGGCCACCCGCTCCTATTCCGGCGCGGCCTGGAAACTCATCAACCAAATTAGCGCACAACAAGAAGCCATCAGCCACCCTTTGCTGACAAGCTATCCCAAGGCAAAAAAAACAGGCATCGTAGTAATTTCCACCAATCGCGGGCTGGTAGGAAGTTTCAATACCAATCTGTTTGGGACGATACTAAAACAGCAAAAAAATGAACCAGAGTTGTTGTATGAATTGATTGTCTTGGGTAAAAAAGCCAAAATGGGCATGGCGCGCCTGCGCCAAACCGTAGTCGCGGAATTTCCCAAGCTGGATACCCGGCCGGACATTTCTTCAATCTATGCTTTGGCAAAATTTTTGACCCAGCAGTTTGAAACCGGCCAATTTAGCAAAATTTTAGTAATTTACAACCATTTTGTATCAACTTTGAGCCAGACTGTGACGATAAAACAGCTGCTGCCACTGACTATGCCCCAATCCGGCTCCGCCTCCATCGCCTCACAGCCAACTGCATCTACTACCGCGCCTGTCGAATACCAATTTGAACCCACAACCGAGCAGGTCATCAACCATTTACTGCCGCGCATCATTGAAAGCCAGCTTTACCAAGCCATTCTGGAAAGCGACGCCTCGGAGCACTCGGCCCGCATGGTGATGATGAAGAACGCCACGGACGCGGCGAGCGACCTGGTTGACGATCTTACCCTGACTTTTAACCAGCTGCGGCAGAACAAAATTACCACGGAACTTTCGGAAATAACCGCGGGGAGAATCGCGCTGGAATAATTAATTGAAAGTTTCCAAAAAGATATGAATCAGGGAACCATTTCGCAAATCATCGGGCCGGTAGTGGATGTAAAATTTGAAGATGTCGTGCCGGAAATTTATACGGCGCTTGCTATTCCGCGCAAAGGCCAGGAGCCGCTAGTGTTGGAAGTCCAGCAGCAGCTCCCTGGAAACATTGCGCGTACAGTTGCCATGTCTTCCACAGACGGGCTGGTTCGCGGCACGCCCGTGGAGAACACCGGGCGGCAAATTTCCGTGCCCGTGGGCAAAGACACGCTCGGCCGCATGTTCAATGTGCTCGGCAATCCCATTGACGGCGGCAAGCCGGTCGCGGGCCAGGCTAGGCTGCCCATTCACCGACCGTCTCCCGCGCTAACCCAGCAGTCCACCCAAACCGAAATTCTGGAAACCGGCATTAAAGTTATTGATCTGATCTGCCCGATATTAAAAGGCGGCAAAGTTGGCTTGTTCGGGGGAGCCGGAGTGGGCAAGACAGTTATCATTCAAGAACTTATCAATAACATTGCTAAAGCCCACGGCGGACTTTCCGTGTTCGCTGGAGTAGGAGAGCGCACCCGCGAGGGCAACGACCTCTACCATGAAATGAAGGAATCCGGTGTTTTGAGCAAAATGACCATGGTTTTCGGACAAATGAACGAACCGCCTGGCGCCCGCGCCCGCGTGGCCCTGTCCGGCCTGGCCATGGCCGAATACTTTCGCGACGCCGGCAAATCAGATATCTTACTTTTTATTGATAATATCTTTAGATTTACCCAAGCTGGGAGCGAAGTTTCGGCTTTGTTAGGCCGAATTCCTTCGGCTGTGGGCTATCAGCCCACCCTGGCCACGGAAATGGGCGAGCTGCAGGAGCGCATTACTTCCACCAAGGACGGTTCTATTACCTCGGTACAGGCCGTGTATGTGCCGGCCGACGATTTAACCGACCCCGCGCCGGCCACCACCTTCGCGCATTTGGATTCCACCGTGGTGCTGTCCCGCGCGTTATCTGACTTGGGAATTTATCCCGCCGTGGATCCGCTTGACTCCACATCTACAATTTTGGATCCTAACATTGTTGGACAAGAACATTATGCCGTGGCGCGCGGCGTGCAGAAAACTTTACAGCGCTATCGCGACCTGCAAGATATAATTGCCATTTTGGGCATGGAAGAATTGCCGGAAGAAGACAAGCTCGCGGTTACGCGCGCGCGCAAAATCCAGCGCTTCCTGTCCCAGCCGTTTTTTGTGGCCGAAGTCTTCACCGGTAGCAAGGGCCAATATGTCCCCATCGCCGAAACCGTCAAAAGTTTTAAAATGGTTTTGGACGGTAAATTTGATGCCGTTCCTGAACAGTCATTCTATATGAAAGGCGGCATTGAACAAGTTTCCAACGGCAAGCCTTAAACTAAACTTAAATTTTAGTTTAAAAATTTTAAATCTGCCATGACCGATTCGCATCTCCACTTACAACTTGTCACGCCGGAGCGCGTGGTGCTGGAAGAAGATTTAACCAGCCTGTCCTGCCCCACCCGCCTGGGCGAAATTACAATACTGCCGAACCACGCCCCTTTAGTGGCCGAACTGGCGCCGGGCGAACTTACGGCCCGCACCGCCCGGGAAGAACACTACATCCATGTCGCCGGCGGTTTCGTGGAAGTGCGGCCGGACAGCGCCGTAACCGTACTCGCTGACGCGGCCGAACACTTTTATGAAATTGATGCGGCGCTGGCCGAGCAGGCCCGGGAGCGCGCCAAAGAAAAATTGGCCGGGGTCCGCCTCTCGGAACAAGAGTACGCCCAGGTTGCCGCAAGCCTGGAGAGAAGCCTGTCGCGCCTAAAAATTGTCAGGAAGCACGCGCATCGCCGCAAGAGTCCAGTAACCGGCGAAGGAGTATTGCACGAATAATCTTTTATGACAAAATCGCGCCGCGCCGCGCCGCTTTTGCGCTTTCAACCGCGCTCGGATTACGGGCGCTTCGGCCTGAAATTGTATTTTTTGCTTGTGGAAAACTTTCCCGCGACCTATTTCGTCGGAGGCATGGTCCGCGACCTCCTTTTAGGCCGGACGATTAAGGATATTGATGTGGCTACGGTTGCGCGTCCAGAGCAAATCTGTGCCTTGCTGGAACAAAACCGCATCGCATACGATGCTTTAGCAAAAAGATTTGGAATTATTTTTGTTCCACACCGCTCTCACAGAGTGGAAATCGCGACTTTCCGAACCGACCGCCAAACTCTCGGCCGCTACCCTAAAGTTAGCTTTGTTACAACGCCGCGCCTGGATAGCAGGCGCCGTGATTTTACGATAAATTCTTTATATTTAAGCCAAAAAACAGGAAAAGTTTTAGATTTTCATAATGGCCTGCGCGATCTAAAACAAAGGTTGATCCGGTTTATAGATAAACCGGAAGAAAGAATAAAACAGGATCCGCTGCGAATAATCCGGGCCGTGCGGTTGCACTATGAACTAAAGTTTAGTTTCACGCCGGCGACAATAAGAGCCATCAAAAAAAATTTGCCTTTACTGGACATGCTGACTGTTTCACGCCGGCAAAAAGAAATTAATAAAATTGCCAACCGAGCAGACAGGATAAAAATGATGGATGTTATCAACAATAAAGCCAACTTGACATAAACTTTATCTTGCTGATATAATAAATTTATAAAGCGCGGAGTGACCGGCGTAGTGAACATTAAACGAGAAACACAGAACAGAATTTATTTTATCTATTTCCCGATTCCTCGGGAGTAGAAAATTAAGGAGAGTCGCCAAAATTTTGCGGCACTCCAGGGAGACTAGCCAACATGGCAAAGAAGAAAAAGGCGAAAAAGAAGTCCGGCGGCAAAAAAAAGAAGCGCCGCTAGTCGCCTACCCCGATGAACATCGGGGAACCTGACCGCCCCCAAAATAGGGGCGGTTTGGCTTTTTATAAAGACCAGATTCTAAATGCTAGTGGGTGAATTTGTGGCGGGACATTCGGGTTAAGTACCCGGGGTATACAAACAGCGTAAGGATCCTTTGGGGTCATGACTAGGGATCAATTCGAGGCTTGCGGGTCGGGGATGTTATTTCTTGACCGTGAATTTCGGGCCGTGTCCCGGGATAACAATATCGGCATTTTCGAGAACATGTTGTCTGCTCTTCCTGAGAATCTTGATATCTTCTGCATATACATCCGATTGCGTGTCGCCTTCCCACCACATCACATCACCGCAAATCGCCACAATACCCTCTTCTGTATCAACAAATACCGTTAGGCTGTCATAAGTATGGCCGGGAGTTTTTTCAATGCGAAGGCCTTCGGGTAATACGAACGCAGTCGTTACGTAATCAACGCCACTCCATGTCGCCCATTCAGCGATAACGGGAATATCCGGAAACATGCCCGCATTTCGGTTATGATCAATATGATGATGCGTATGAACCACGTGCGTGACATCGGACACTGCAACATCGTGCCTTGCGAGGGCATCCGCAATATCGCTTTGTTTTTCGACTGTTCCCGGATCCACAACAATGACAGCACTTTCCGTCCTAATTAAGACGATATTCGGCAGATAGCGCGCAGCTCCGCGATCTACTAAATTCGTTTCATCAGCAAATCCTTTTGTAAGTATGTTTACCCGAGGTTTGTCCATTTTTACAGTATATCAATTAACCGAGCTTTGAAGCATTCGGGTTGCTCGATATTATTTTCTTCTGGCGGACCGGACGGGATTCGAACCCGCGATCTCCTCCGTGACAGGGAGGCGTGTTAAACCAGACTACACTACCGGTCCAAGTATTATTGATAGGAACTTCCAAAAAAATTCTTTTCTGGTACCGGCGGCAGGGATCGAACCTGCGACCTAGGGCTTATGAGTCCCTCGCTCTAACCAACTGAGCTACGCCGGCGCGCGGCCAATCAAAGACCCCTCGGACAGAGGGGCTTTGATCAAACGATCTCTGTCACGAGTTTCAAATTTTTTGGTTGCGGGACCGGGATTCGAACCCGGAACCTCAAGGTTATGCATACCACTACAACTTTCGTTGTCCTAGTAATAAGCTAGGTTTGTGGTCTGGACTTTCTCTTCATCCCGCCGAACGGCGGGATGCCTGCCATTAAGTCTCTACACCTTGCCCGATGTCCATCGGGCCTTGGCTCGGGATTACCACCGCTAGAGGCTTCCCCGAATTTGACAGGAATCACGCCAAGGTTGCCCTTGGCGCAGCCCATTGTGAGATAAGCTTGAATGCCTCCCGGTAGTTAGCGGACTTTGGCTTGCGCTGGCGTTTATCAGCTTCTACCAAAGACAATGTGCTACCGAAGCCTATGAATACATTGATTGGAAAAACATAAAAGATTCGTTTTTCCGGAAGATATACCAAAGCAAAATCAAAGTCTTTATCGCCATATAAGCTTCTAACCATCTGCCGCCGATTTGTTTTGGTGCGCCTCACATCAATACAATAATTTTGATCTAAAGCGTTAAACCAAGCGGATTTAACTTGAAGCCTAATAAGCTTGCCATCTACATCGGCTATTAGATCGTAGGGGAGTCTGTCGCCAATTGGTTTTGAGACACCCCAGCCGAGTTCCAATAACCTTAAAACGGCGGCTTGCTCTGCTATATCTCCTTTTAACTTAGTACTCATGAAAAAGAGCTTACCTCGAGATTGAGCCTTGCGAGCTGCCAATTGCTCCATCCCGCGACGAGTGCTAATGCCCTATAACATAGGGCACTACTAGTATAAACAAACGGTAAAATAAAATCAATAGACTCGCCTCGTGCCCTCGTGCTAAAGCAAAGTAGAAATGTCACGCCTCGCGTCGCCTCGTTGGTTGCCCCTGTATTATCTGCTATAATTGGCATGTATGATAAATGCCCTCATAGGAATAATTGTCTTGCTTGTGGCCGGTTTTGGGATACTGCTGTTTTTTTTGATGGCCCTGAAGCGAAAAGCTGGCCAGCAAGCCGACAACGAACCGATGAAAGTAATGATGGAGTGGATGAAGGAGATAAAGCAGGATACCAACTCCACGCGCCAGAGCATGGAAAAAAGCATCAGCGATACCAACCGGGCCATTGGCGAGCGGCTGGACAATGCCAGCCGCATTATTGCCGGCCTAACCCGGGAATTGGGCAGCGTCTCCCAGGTTGGCCCGGATATTCGCCGCCTTAGCGAAACCCTGGCCAGCCCCAAATTGCGCGGGAACTTTGGCGAGGAAATGCTGGAAGGAATGCTGTCCCAAGTTTTGCCCAAATCCGCTTACGCAACCCAGCATAAATTCAAGAGCGGCGAGGCCGTGGATGTAATTGTGCGCGTGGGCGAAAAAATCCTGCCCATAGACAGCAAATTTTCCATGGAGAACTTCCGGCTCTATAAGGAAGCCAACGAAGATGAAGCGGCGGAAAATTTGAAACGAGCCTTTTTGAAAGATGTAAAAAAGCGCGTGGACGAAATTCACAAAAAGTACATTTTGCCCCAGGAGGGCACCTTTGATTTTGCGCTCATGTACATTCCCAGCGAGGGCGTGTTCAGCGAAGTTATAGACGATACCGGCATTGTGGGCTACGGCCGCGAAAAAAAAGTTTACTTTGTCAGCCCTAACACACTGTATCATCATCTCCAAATAATTCACATTGCCCTGCGCGGCCAGCAGATTAACGAGGCGGCCGAACGGATTTTAGATATGATTGCCGGCATCAAGCGCGAAAGCGATAAGTTCGGCAAAAACCTGGAAGTTCTGTCCACGCACATAAAAAACGCGGGCAACACCATGGGCGCGGTCAGCAACGACTTCCTAAAATTAAAATCCAACATTGCCAACGCGGCCACTTTGCAACTTGAAGAAGCCAAGGTTACGGAAACGCAGGCCCTGGAAGCGGGGGAATTGCTCAAATCCGAGCAGGCAGTAGAGGAAATACCATAGACCTTTTGCAAAATAATTTTAATGCTTATTTAAAACCAAATCCGGCACCCATTTTTTCCCCACCCGAAGCCTCAATAAATTCTCAAAGGAATCAGGTTTTGGAAATAAGTTTATGCAATTTACGGCAAGCGAACAAAGTTGTTTTTACAAATCATCAGCAGGCCTTAAACCATTAATTTTTAAATAAATTTATGTCTATCCGCTACCCTGACCAGCGCGTCGGTCTGTTCGTGGATGTGCAAAATCTCTACTACTCGGCCCGGAACATGTACCAGGCCCGAGTGAATTTTAATGAAATCTTGAAAGCCGCCGTGGGCGACCGCAAACTCGTACGCGCCATTGCCTATGTGGTCCAGGCCGATATGCCCGAAGAGCATACTTTTTTCGAGGCGCTGGAAAAGGCCGGCTTTGAAGTCAAACGCAAAGAACTGCAAACTTTTGCCGGCGGACACCAAAAAGGGGACTGGGATGTGGGCATTGCCATGGACATTATCAAGCTTATGCACAAACTTGATGTAGTTGTGCTGGCCAGCGGCGACGGCGATTTTGTGCCACTTTTGGAATACCTGCAAATGACCGGGCAGATGACTGAAACCATTGCTTTCGGCAAATCCTGCAGCGGCAAAATTAAAGAGCTGACCGACTTTTTTATAGATTTGGACGATAACCCGCGCAAATTTCTGATGCCGATTAAAAAATCAAATCATTAATTTCATTAAAATAGAAAAGGAGCAAATATGTCTAGTACAGCCTTGGTCGAGAGTCCAAAACTATTCGATAAAGAAATGATTGCCCTTGGACTTACAAATCAAATGGGGGAGAATAACCCATGAGGGCAATATAAACTTCAATGAAAGTCGTTTTGGATACGTTACAGCGAAAACGATAAAAACTACCTTTGGTCCACTGCGACCAAATTTATCTTCGAAAAATAAAACAGCACAATAATCGAACTTGCGCGGCAAGCGCGCAAGCCCGAAATAATACATTTACCGCTTTCACATGGCGGCTTTTTTGATATGGGCTATAATGATCTATATATATGCCGACGCTTTTGGAAAATCTTAACTCCGAGCAACAGGCCGCCGTAACCCATACTGGCGGGGCATTGCTCATTGTTGCCGGCGCCGGCACGGGCAAGACCACCGTGATAACCCGCCGGATTGCCTACCTGGTGGAACAAAAACTGGCTAAACCCGACGAAATCCTTGCCCTGACCTTTACCGAAAAAGCGGCCGAGGAAATGGAGTCGCGCGTAGACCAACTCCTGCCGCTGGGAAACTATGACCTGTGGATTTCCACTTTCCACAGTTTCTGTCAGCGCGTTTTAGAGCAGCACGGTCTTGATATCGGCCTACCCAATAATTTTCAGCTGCTTGATGGGGTCCAGCAATGGATTCTAGTTTATAAAAATTTTGACAACTTTAATCTAAACTATTACCGGCCGCTGGGTAACCCAAACCGGTTCATAGACGCGCTGCTTGATCATTTTAGCAAGTGCAAGGACGAAATTATCAAGCCCGAAGATTATTTCAATTACGCAGAGCAGATAAAATTAGAGTTAGATAATCCGGATGTAGTAAAAGGATCTGATCCGGAGCAAGTTATGGAGATCCAGCGGATCAAGGAAATCGCAGACGCTTACCACACTTATAACAAATTGCTCCTGGACAACGCCAATCTCGACTTTGGCGATCTGATCAATTATACTCTGGAACTTTTTCAAAAACGACCCAATGTTCTGAAATATTATCAAAAAAAATTCAAGTTTATCCTGGTCGATGAATTCCAGGACACAAATTATGCCCAGTACCGACTGATAAAACTGCTGTCCGACTCGTCAAATGTAGTGGTCGTAGGGGACGATGACCAATCTATTTATAAATTCCGCGGGGCTTCGGTTTCCAACATCTTAAAATTTAAGGACGAATTTTCCGGCGTAAAAGAAATTACTTTGGTCAAAAATTATCGCAGCGCGCAAAACATTCTTGACCTGGCTTATAACTTTATCCAGGCCAACAACCCGGACCGGCTTGAGCCCAAATTAAAAATTGATAAACATTTGGTAAGCGGTAGCAACGAAAAAGGCGCGATTCAGGTTCTTGAAGGCCGCGATTTAAGCGAGGAACTGGACCTGGTAGTCAAGAAAATTCTGGAATTAAAGCAGGCATACAAAGACAGCAACTGGAACGACTTTGCCGTTCTGGTTCGGGCCAACGCCGCGGCCAACGAAATTATCCCGCGCCTGGAAGCTGCGGGAATAACCTTGACCTTTATGGCCAACCGCGGACTTTATCGCAAACGCCTGATTCATGACCTCATCAGCTACTGCAAACTGCTCATTAGCCGCCACGACTCGGCTACTTTTTATCGCTTGTTTAGCTTTCCTAAATTTGCTATTGATCCTAATAAGATGGCGGCCATAAGCGATTTTGCCCATAAGAAAGCAGTGTCGCTTTACGAAGCGCTTATAGGTATTCGCACTGTTCCGGGAATTTCCGAAGCCGCAATTATCAGAACTGAACTTCTGCTGGGTTTAATAAGCAAGCACGCGGAACTAGCCAAAACGCAAACCGCGGTCGAATTGTTCGTCACCGTTGTAGAGGACCTGGGCGTGCGCGAACTTCTGGAACCCGACACTTTGCAAAACGCGGAAAACCGCGAATACCTGGAGCAATTTTACAAAAAAATTGAGACGTTCGAAGAGCAAAATGACGATAAAACCCTGCGCAATTTTCTGGTCAACCTGGACCTGGAGATGCAGGCCGGCAGCGACGGACCGATTAAATTTGATCCCGAACTCGGCCCGGAAAGTCTCAAGCTCATGACCGTGCACTCGGCCAAGGGCCTGGAATTTAAGTTTGTTTTTCTCGTCAATTTGGTGGACCAGCGCTTTCCTACGCGCACCCATCGCGACCCCATAGAAATCCCTGAAGCGCTCATCAAAGATATTTTGCCGGCCGGCGATTTTCATCTTCAAGAAGAGCGGCGCTTGTTTTACGTGGCGCTGACCCGCGCTAAGACCCATCTATATTTATCCTGGGCGCGCGACTACGGCGGCGGCAAAGCTAAAAAACCTTCCCAGTTTTTAGTGGAAACCAACCTTGTGCCCAGCGAGAAGGTGGCCACGGCAACCGGCAAAGTCGTATTTACCCGGCCGGCGGGATCATCAAAACAAATAGTTTATCAAAATTTACCAACCACCTATTCTTTTACCGAGCTGGCCGCTTTTGAAACCTGCCCGCTCGATTATAAATTTCGTTACTACCTGCATCTGCCTATGCCGGGAACGCCGGCCTTGAGTTTTGGCAAAACCATCCACAAAGTCCTGCAGCAATTTGCCCTGCTCTACAAAAATAATGCGCAAGCCCCGCAGCAAGCCCTGTTTGGCGCCAAGGCCGCCTCAACTCTTCCTGAATATAAAATGATGGAACAATTTTACCAGCAGTACTGGATCGATGACTGGTATCATTCTAAAAAAGAACAGCAGGGGTATAAAAAGCTGGGTCAGGAAATGCTGAAATTGGTCTATGCTGATTTTGAAGGCAATAAACCCAACATAAAATTCATAGAGCAGAAATTTGTTCTGCCGCTCGGCGACTACAAATTTACCGGCAAGATTGATCGCATTGATGAAACAGATGGGGAGGCAGTGCTTATCGATTACAAAACTTCCAGCTCAACAAAATCCAAAGTTCGCACTTCGCTTGACCAGCTTGAAGTTTACCAATGGGCTGCACAAAATTATCTCCACGAAACCGTCAAGGAACTCCAATATTGGTACCTGCAGGATAACCAAAGAAGCATAAAACAGCCGGCAACAAACGGGCAAATCGGAAAACTAAAGCAAGCCATACTCGAAAGGATTGAAGACATACGCCACACCATTAAGTACGATTTATTCGCCGAGCGCCATACCAAAGCCAAACAGCACGCGTGCCAAATGGCAAATTATCTCATAATGTGATATAATTTATTGAGTTCAAAACTCTAAATGCCGGAAACGGTTAAAACCCATCTTTGGCTGATTGGCGCGGGCACGATTCTTTCGGGATTTTCCCTGGGATCGATTATTAGCTTTACAAACCCGGACAGCGCCGGCTGGATCACACATTTACTGTTTTATTTAAGCACATTTTTGTTTACGCTCGGGCTTTTTAGTTTAATCGGAATTACGGTGCGCCAGCGACTGCGGCCCGGGCTCTACGTGCTCCACCTCGCCGCCAGTTTTCGCCAAGCTCTGTTCTTAGCCATTTTTGTGACTGCGTCGTTGGGGTTGAGTGCTGCGGGGTTGCTATTTTGGTGGGTTGAGGTCTTGCTTATATTGTTTTTAATCACCACTGAAATTTTCCTTAACCTGTAATAAAAATCCTATAATAAAAATCAAGAAATAATTTATGGATGAAAATTCGGCTTCTGCGTTACCATCGGGTTCTATATCGCCTGCGTCGGCCGGGGGCGAGCCCCAAAACATTTTCTATAATTTTCTGCCCAAACAGCGGGCAACCGGGCCGCTGGTAAGCAGCTCTGACGCTTCCGGCGCCGCAGACGGAGGCGCAGGCCCAACCCAGGTCAGTGCGGAGCCAAATTTTGAACTATCAGATGCTGATGCGTCTATGGCCGCGGCTAGGTCTGCGTTGCCGCGGCGAGCCATTATTGCCGGCATCGCGGTAATAGTATTAATTGTGCTGGGCGTAGTCGGGTACATGCTGTACCGCGGCCGTACCCAAACTGAACCTGTTAACGAACCCGCCGCTCCCGCTGAAACCCCGCCGGTTGAGGAAGCCCCCCCGCCGACAACCCAAATTGAGGGCGTTACCACGCCGTCAGATTGGCAGCTCCGCTTTTTCAATAATGAAACCTGTCAGAACGTGGCCGCCTGCGGCGATGCGGCTGATCCTGACCAGGACGGCCTCACCAACATTGAGGAATATACTTATGGTACCGACCCCAATAATCCTGACAGTGACGGCGATGGTCTGGCTGACGGCGATGAGGTCCACGTCTTTGGCGGCAGTCCCTTAAACCAACGAACGGCAGGCAATCCGGACTACGACGATGCGGACAATGCCGCCGGCGGCTATGATCCCAGCAATAACACCAAATATTCTGATGAGCGGTTGGCCCAGGTTAAATTAAAAGTCAAGCAATCTGGGCTGCGCCAACCCACTATTGGCACGCTTGGGGAGAATAATTTGATCCGCTACGATTTTGTGGAAGGCGGCGGAGCGCCCGGGGGAACGAGCATAAATCTGCCCTCGTCTTTTGACCGCTCGCCCCAGGCCGTACTCGACCGCGACACCCAACGGCTCACTACCATCCGCAAAGTCGGCGCGGCGCTCATCAAATATAAAAAAGAGCGCCCCACTTTTCCCAAATCACCGGACTTTTTAAGTATGGTCAATGAAATAAGGCCCTACCTGACCGTGGCCACCAATCCCGTCGATCCGGTCAACCTCTCGCCTCTAGTCTACGGCTATTTAGTATCGCAGACCGCGCTCGACTTTACTATTACTTATTACAGCGAAAGCCAGAACCAGCTTATTAAATTTACCGCGCCTGATGCCGAGAAAAGCGCTTCGCGGGAAACGGCTAATTTGAATGATGACCAGCGGGTGCGTGATCTTGAAAGCATAAAGTCGGCCTTGCTGATTTATTCCGAGGCCCATCGGCCGGTTAACGCCACCATAAATTATGTGTTTCCGCCCGTGGAAAACTATAAGACCGAGTTGTCGCCGGCGTATTTGAGCAGCATTCCCACAGATCCGATTACCGGCAAGGATTATGTTTACACGGTCTCCGATCAATTTGACTCTTTTGCACTTAAGACCATTCTGGAAAATCCGCCGCCGGGCCAGACCGGATACCAATGCACCCAGGAGCTGTGCCAGAATTACTAAATTTAATGGCCTCGCCGGTGCCCGCAAGCAGCAGAGTTGCTCACATGTCGGCAGGTAGCAAATGCTACTTGCTGGGCAATACGGGTCGGCAATCAATGTATAGATGAGCATTATAGCCGCCAAGGTTTTAAGAATTGAACCACACCCTAATGCCGACCGCCTCCGCGTAGTTTATTTGGATGTGGGAAGCGCCGCTACCGATGGCCAGGAATTTGGTCCCGTGGTTTGCGGCGCGTTTAATTTTGAGGTAGGCGCTATGGTGGCGCTGGCTTTGCCCGGAGCGGAAATCAAACACAATATTCACACTCCGGAACACGAAAGTTTTACTTTGGACAAAGCCAAAATTCGGGGTGTGGAAAGCAATGGTATGATTTGCGCGGGCTTTGAATTAGGCTTAAGCGATGAGCCGGGAGAGGGAATTATGGTCTTGCCTAAGACCGAAGCTCCTGGTAAAATTTTATACTAGCCAATTCTCGAAAACCTTACATGGAAAATATTATTATCAAATCAGACGAAGAAAAACAGTTGCGCAAACAGCTAGAGAGCAGGCATGACGCCGAAGGCGAACGCATCAAACGCTATTTAAACATGCCCGATTTGTCCCGCACGCCGGGAAGTCCGCTGCAGGAAATGGTAGAGCGCATTTTGTCCATCCCTCAATTCAAGGATTTTGACACTATTCAAGCCCCGGAAATCGTGTCAGCGAGCTTGAGTTTCGATTTATTCAATTTCCCGCCTGACCATCCCGCGCGCAGCAGGTCCGATACTTATTATGTTGATGATAATAATATTTTGCGCACGCATACTACTGTTATGTGGTACTACTATTTCAAACATCCGGCCATTCAAAAAAAAATTAAACAAAATTTGCCTCTGCCCGTCTTTAGCTGGGGGAAAGTTTACCGCAAAGATGAGATTGATCGTCATCACATGAATATCTTCCACCAGTTTGATGGGCTGTACTTGCGTTCAAATCAGGACTCGGCGCTGACCCTGGAAGATCTAAAAAGTGCGCTCACTGATATCGCCAAGACGATTTATGGTCCGAAAATTGAAGTCCGTTTTAATCATGATACCTTCCCCTATACGGAGCCATCGTTAGAGATGGAAATCAACAAGGACGGGCGCTGGCTGGAAATTTTGGGCAGCGGCATGGTCCAGCCAGTGGTTTTGGAAAAGCTCGGCCTTGAGCCAAATACCTACTCGGGCTGGGCATTCGGTTCGGGCCTGGAGCGCTGGGCTATTTTGAGCATGGAACTGCCGGATATTAGATTGCTGTGGTCGCAGGATCCGCGAGTAAAAAAGCAGCTTCATTTGGGAAATAAGTTTGTGCCGGTCAGCAAATATCCGCAGATAACGCGCGACATTTCTTTTGTGGTTGACCACGATTTCGTGCCCAACAATTATTTTGATTTAATCCGCGATGTGGGAGGCGACTTGGTGGAGGCAGTTAAGCTCTTAGATAAATACAAAAATGCGGAAAAATTCGGCGCGGACAAAGTTAGTTACACTTATCGCATTGTCTACCGCAGCACCGACCGCACCCTGGAAACGGCCGAAATCCAGCCGCTGCAAGATAAACTTTACGAGCTTACGGCCAGCCAATTCAAGGCCACGGTTCGCTAGCAATAATATGGTGAACAATCGTACATTCGCCGACATAGAAATCACTGGAATTATGAACCAAATTGTGATAAAATTAGAGTAAGGAGTGCGTACTGGAATTAGCTGAAGCCTATGCCTAAACGCGACTATACATTACCAAAACCCCCAGATTTAGGACCTCCAGTTTCAGAGGAGGGATTTGACTGGCTGGGATGGAGAAAGCCCAGATTTCTTGATGATTTAAAAAAAGAAGAAGATCGGATTAAGTCCGTAATTGCCGGTTTAAAATCACGGGCAAGTGAGCTCCAAAGAGATCATTTAAACGAAAATGCCGCTTCGGATGAATTGAGAATAAGTAGTGAGCTAGAAAACATTACTAGAGATTTAATACTTTGCTTAAATAGACAGATCGATGATTTAAACAGGGTTAATTTAGGTTCTAGTCACCCGGAGCTCGATATTGGGCGGAAACTTAGTGAAGCCAGTACGAAAATTCGAGATGAGATTAGGGCACTTACGGATGAGATTGATATTATTCATAATCGTCAATATGATTTAGGGCTTGAATTGGCAGAAAAAATCGATGCCCGAAAAATACCTTAAGCAAAAGAAATCCCAATACTCCGCCGAGCAAATCACGGTCCTAGAGGGCTTGGAGCCGGTGCGCAAGCGGCCGGGCATGTACATTGGCTCGACTTCGGAGTCCGGACTGCATCATTTGGTGTGGGAGGTTGTGGACAATGCCGTGGATGAGGCCATGGCCGGTTTTGCCAATCGCGTTGAGGTGATTCTGCAGCAGGATGGGGGAGTGACCGTGCACGATAACGGCCGCGGCATTCCCGTGGATGTGCATAAGACTACGAAGAAGTCGGCGCTGGAAACGGTTTTGACGGTTTTGCACGCGGGCGGCAAGTTCGGGGGCGAAGCTTCGGGCTACAAAGTGTCGGGCGGGCTGCACGGCGTCGGGGTATCCGTAGTTAACGCGCTGTCCAGCGATTTGACCGCGCTGGTCCGCCGCGACGGCAAAATTTATGCACAAAAATACAAGCTCGGCAAATCGCAAGGGGCCGTAAAAGTTGTCGGCAAAGTTGAAAAAAACGACCCGCGCCCAACCGGCACCACCATCACATTTTATCCGGATGTCAGTATCTTCGAAACTACGGAATTTAAATTCAAGACGGTCCTGGAACATCTGCGCTCCCAGGCCTATCTCACCAAGGGCCTGCACTTCATCATTACAGACGAGCGCATCGGCTTGATGTATCAATACTACTTTGAAGGCGGCATTTTAAGCTACATCCGCCAACTCAACCGCAATAAAAAAGCTCGCCACGAACCCATCTACATCAATAAAATGTATGAAGGCGATATTATGGTAGAAGTGGCCATTCAATACACAGACGATTTTGACGAAGTGGTGCTGGCCTACGCCAACAACGAATACAATCCCGAAGGCGGCATGCATGTTACAGGATTCCGCACGGCTCTAACACGCTGCTTGAATAACTACGGCACAAAAAACGGATATGTAAAAGAGGCGGAAAAACTAACCGGCGAAGATATTCGCGAAGGCTTGACCGCGATTATTTCGGTAAAATTGCCCAACCCGCAGTTTGAGGGCCAGACCAAGGCCAAACTGGGCAACCCGGAAGTACGCACGGCCGTGGAAGCCATTGTCGGCGAGTCTTTAGAAATTTACTTGGAAGAACACCCGGGGCCGGCCGGCAAAATTATTGAAAAGGGAATGCTGGCGGCCAAGGCGCGGCTGGCCGCGCGCGCCGCGCGCGACAGCGTCATCCGCAAAGGCGTTTTGGACGGCTTGGCCTTGCCGGGAAAACTGGCGGATTGCTCGGAATCGGATCCGGAAAAATCGGAATTGTACATAGTTGAAGGAGATTCAGCCGGTGGCTCGAGTAAACAAGCCCGCGACCGCCGTTTTCAGGCAGTGTTGCCTTTGCGCGGCAAAATCCTAAATGTGGAACGCGCCCGTCTGGATCGTATGCTTTCAAGCGAGCAAATAAAAAACCTGATCATCGCCCTTGGGGCCGGAGTAGGGGAACTGTTTGACATCACAAAACTTCGCTATCACCGCGTAATTATAAATACAGATGCCGATGTAGACGGAGCGCATATACGCACTCTGCTACTCACTCTGTTCTATCGTTACTTCCCAGATATCATAAAAAACGGCTACCTCTACATTGCCCAACCGCCGCTGTTTCGCGTGCAAGTCGGCAAACAAGCCCGATACGCTTTTAGCGACGGTGAACGCGATGATATTATAAAAAATTTAACGGCTGAAACGGAAAGCAAAAGGAAAGAGCGCAAGGGATCAAGGCCTGGCCAAAAGCCGGCGCCCGAAGCGCAATCGGAGGCAGAAACCGAAACCACTGAAACCGAGGGAGGGGAAGCAGTTTTGGTCGGTGGCGTTAAGGCTAATATCCAACGCTACAAAGGCTTGGGGGAGATGAACCCCGCGCAGCTTTGGGAGACAACCATGGATCCCGAAAATCGTATTATGCTTCAGGTTCGCATCAAAGACGCGGAAAAAGTCAGCGAGATCTTTGAGACTCTCATGGGCGATGAGGTGGCCCCGCGCAAGCGCTTCATTACCACGCACGCCAAGAGCGTGAAAAATTTGGATATTTAAGCCCCCCACAAACCGGGCAATTTGCGCTATTTTAAGCATATGCTATAATTCCATTATCAAGGCCGCCGAGGCCTTTTAAAAAGGCTTGAGAAAATCTTGAGCGAAAACTAAAATTTCCTTTATTTAAGGCAGAAATTATGGGCAGAGCGCTACAATTCTTCAAAGATGTCAAGGCCGAACTGTTCAAGGTGGTCTGGCCTTCGCGCAAGGACACCCTGCGCTATACCATCACTGTTATTGTGTTCAGTCTGGTGGTGGCGGGTATACTCGGCGCGGCTGACTTTGGCCTATTAAAGGGCTTTGAAGCAATTTTGAAGCCTTAGCAGTTTACGCTCTATGCTGCCGCCGGGACACATCGCGGGGGGATATTTGGCCGCTTACGCACTTTTAAAACTAACGCATGTAAATTTGCCGCCCGAACAGATAAACCTTTTGCTTGGCTTGGGCGCTGTCTTTGGCTTTGCGCCTGACCTGGACATGTTCCGGGCGTTCGCCAAGGTAAAAAGTTTTACTATCCAAGAAGGTAGAGTCAGCCACCGCAAATTTTTTACCCACGCGCCGCTAATTTGGGCGGCTGTGGGAATCGGCCTTATCTTTTTAGCTTTCATCGCCCAAAGCCCATCACTAAATTATTCTTTTGCAAACAACTTCTCTGCCGAGCAGCTCCCATTCATAAAATATATTGGATTGATAATTTGGCTGGGCAGTTGGAGCCACTTCGCGCTTGACTCAATTGAGCACGGGGTGCCGTGGCTCTGGCCGCTTGTCAGCCGCCTGTTCGCCCTCAAGGACGCCGGCCAAACCGAAAGCATCAGCGAACCCCGCTTCTGGGCCTTCTGGTGGAAATTTTTCCGCTTTTACACCACCCACATCAGTTTTTACTTGGAAATCGTCGTAATTGCCGCCGGCCTCATCATCTTTTTAACATCTTCCTAAAAATCTAATTTTATCCTATACTTATGGCGAAACAGCTAGTTACCGGCGAGCGCAATTGGTATGTGCTCCATACCTACAGCGGCTACGAAGACAGCGTGGCCTTCAACCTCAAGCAGCGCATTGAGAGCATGGGCATGCAGGACAAAATTTTTGACGCCGTGGTGCCCAAAGAAAAGCGCATTAAGATTCATGCCGGCAAGCGCACTACGGTGGATGAAAAAATCTTTCCCGGTTATGTTCTGGTAAATATGATTGTCACGGATGATTCCTGGTATGTGGTGCGCAACACGCCCAATGTAACCGGGTTCGTGGGTAGCGGCACAGTACCCACGCCGATTTCCGAAGACGAGTGGAAATTTTTGCAGAAGCGCATGGGCGCCGAGGAACCGAAGTTCAAAATTGATTTCGTGGTTGGCGATTTGGTGCGAATTACGGACGGGCCGTTCAAGGATTACGAAGGCAAGGTCGGGGATGTGGACGAAGCCAAGGGCAAGGTCAAGGTTATGGTGACGATTTTCGGCCGCGAAACCCCCGTGGAATTGGATTTTTTGCAGGTGAAGAAGATTTAAATTTTAAAAAGAACATTATATGACCGATGGAATAAACCGGCAAGCCCCCGATCAGAAACCAGAAATAGATCAGTCTGAAAGCAATAGTGATAGAGAGGTGCGCTTAGGAATAGAAACTGCGTTTACCACAATCATTTTTCACAGCGAAATTTCTAAACAAGCAGGGCGCGAACGTTTACTTAATCTGTTAAGAAATCTCAATACACAGCAACTTCGGAAAGTTCAACAGGTTATTGATTCAATAATAGGCGAGCGGGAGGCTAGGCAATCTTAATTTTATGGCCAAAAAGATTAAACTTGTTATCAAACTCCAGTTGCCGGCCGGCAAAGCCACACCAGCGCCGCCGGTGGGCACTGCCTTGGGGCCGCACGGCGTAAACATCGCCCAATTCGTTAAGGAATTTAACGATAAAACAGCCAGCATGGGCGATACCATTGTGCCCGCGGAAATGACGGTCTTTGACGATCGCAGCTTTTCGTTTATTTTAAAAACCCCGCCGGCAGCCAATTTAATTATGAAAGCCGCGGGCATTCCCAAAGGTTCGGGCAATCCGCTGCTGACCAAAGTCGGCAAGATCACGCAGGTGCAGATCAAAGAAATCGCCGAAAAGAAAATGCCGGACCTTAATGCCATCTCAATGCAAGCCGCCCAGAAAATAATCGCCGGCACGGCCCGCTCCATGGGCGTGGAGGTCATCGACTAATAATATACTAATCATATGTCACTCCTCATTTATCTCATCATCTTTATACTGCTCTTCATCATCCTGCCCGGACTGCGCATTGTTCAACAGTACCAGAAGGGCGTGGTGTTTCGCTTCGGCAAAATTATTGGCGTGCGCGAACCCGGATTGAACCTCATTATCCCTTACATTGACCGGCTGCGCAAAGTGGACTTGCGCACCATAACTTTGCCCATCCCGCCGCAAAAAATAATCACCAAAGATAATGTCTCGGTCGATGTTTCCGCCGTGGCCTATTACAAAGTCGTAGACGCGGTGAAAAGCATTGTGGAAATAGAAAATGTCATGTCGGCCATTAACCAAATTGCCCAGACAACCGTGCGCAACATTGTGGGCCGCTTCCAGCTGGATGAAATTTTGAGCGAACGGGATACCATAAACGCTGAAATCCGCAAGGTATTGGATACGCACACGGAAAGCTGGGGAGTGGTGGCTTCGGTAGTGGAAATTAAGGATATTGAACTGCCCGAGGGCATGCAGCGCGCCATGGCCAAACAGGCCGAGGCCGAGCGCGAAAAGCGCGCCAAAATTATTGCGGCTGAAGGCGAATTCCTGGCCTCGCAAAAATTGGCCGACACCGCCGATGTGATGCAAGCCCACCCCATTGCCCTGCAGCTGCGCAATCTCCAGACCATGGCCGAAATCAGCATCGAAAAAAATTCCACAATTATTTTTCCGGCGCAGTTTATGAGCACGGTTGCCGAAATCAAAAAATTTCTCGACCAGGAGGGTATAAAAAAAACCGGCTAGGATGATTTTAGTTGTCGGCGCATTAATCATTATTATCGCAATAGTATTAACAATAGGAACATTAACATCTATGCAACACATCAAAAAAATCTACTTGTACCTGGTGTCGGTTATCGCTCTAGTCATCATGGTGGTCGGCGCAATCATGCTGCTTAACATGGCTTTAAAAACCTGGGTCTTTACCAAGGCCGACCGGAACTACTATGTCTATCCGGCTTGCCCGGCAGTGGCGCCGGCTTCGGAACCCGCAAGCAAGCTTGATGCCAAAACTCTTGAATGTAGCCCGGAGCAGCAGGAATTACAGCGCAAAAACGACGCGGAAAACCGCGCCGCCCAAAAACAGCGCGACGCGGCCCAGGCCCTGGCCATGATCATTGTGGCTACGCCAGTGTGGTGGTTCCACTGGCGATTGGCGAAAAGGGAACAATGATATGGGGACGATTACGAAAATAATTTTTGTGGGAGAGCCGGCGTGGCCGCCCGCGGCGCAAAGCTGGTTCACTCGCACCACGAAAGGATCACATGAGCAAAGTTTCCCAGCGGACAAAGGCCAACCACGAGCTGGTTGACCCGGCTAAAACCTACGGCCTGGAAGAGGCCATTGAACTGGCCAAAAAAACCGCCAACACCAAGTTCACAGGATCCATTGAGGTCCACATCAGAACAAATATCGATCCAAAAAAAACCGACCAGGCCATCCGCGGCATGGTAAGTTTGACGCACGGCACGGGCAAGAGCAAGCGCGTGGCCGCATTCGTCACCGAGACCAAAGAAGCCGAGGCCAGGTCAGCCGGTGCCACGCTCATCGGCGGGGAAGAGCTCATCAAGCAGATTAAAGAAACGGAAAAAACCGATTTTGATGTGGCTGTCGCCGAGCCGGCTTTAATGCCCAAACTCGCGGCCATTGCCAAAATTCTCGGCACGCGGGGGCTTATGCCTAATCCCAAAACCGGCACGGTTTCGGCCAACATCGGACAAACCATAAAGGAGATTTCCGGCGGCAAGGTGAATTTCAAAAATGATGATTCCGGCAACATTCACCAGATTATCGGCAAAAGCGATTTTGACACCGCAAAGCTGAAGGAAAATTTCCGCGCTTTTTATGATGCCGTTATCCAGGCCAAGCCATCAACCCTGAAAAAACCCTACATTGCCGGTGTGTCCATAAACGCCAGTATGGGGCCGGGAATCCGTTTAAATCACATATAATCTGACGAGGTAATTTATATAATCGTTAATCAACTAAATTATGAATTCCGAATCCGAAATAGGCGCTAAAATGGCGCCGGAAGCAGAGGGTGTTAGTGAGCAGTCCAGCGAAATAAACTGGCAAACAATCGATCCGGAAGTAAATGACTATGCCGGTTTTTACAGTAAATACAGGGGACATGTTATCCGGTGGGTGACTCAACATAAAGACATGTTAAAAAATTCCGGGTACGACATTCTTGATGTGGTTCAACAAGTTTTTACTGCAGTATTGGAATCGCAAGCTCTGAAAAAATACGATTTCAAAAATCAAGGCGGCGTCCCGAGGGTGTTAAAAACCATTGCGATGAATTTCATGCGCGATCTATATTGGCGAAATAAACGTAATCCGACGGTCTCACCGGACGATGTTTCCAAAAAACTATATGAGGAAGGGCTTGCTGATAAAAACCCTAACCCCGAGGAAAAATTGCTAATGGCTGCGGAAAGCGAGGCATACAAAAAAGAGAAAAAAAATCAAAGACTATGGATGGAACAGCAGATAGAAACACTTGAGGGGCGAAGCCGGAAAATTGGAAATCTATATTTTATTAGAGGAAAAAATACCACGGAAATTGCCCTAGAATTAGGCCTGAAAAAGCCGGATGTAATGTCTGTAGTCTCGAGAATCAAACAATGGTTAAAAGTAAGGGCTTCGGGCAAGAATACTAAGCTATCTTTATGATCCTCTCCGACCGCGACATCAAGCAGGCCTTAAAAGAAGGCAAAATCA
>CAYJQY010000001.1:0-2108 GCA_964372905.1 uncultured Candidatus Saccharibacteria bacterium | reverse complement strand
TTTATGATCCTCTCCGACCGCGACATCAAGCAGGCCTTAAAAGAAGGCAAAATCAAGATTGAGCCGCTGTTCCCCGAATCCATCCAGCCGGCCAGCGTGGATGTGCACTTGGGCGCGGATTTTTTGGTATTCAAAAATAACAATCACGCGCTCATTGACCCCAAAGAGCCGGTGGACGACATGATGGAGCCCCGAACCATAGACGAAAACCGCCAGTTCATTTTGCGCCCCGGCGAATTCGCTCTGGGCATGACTTACGAAACCGTGTCCGTGCCGCATGACATGGTGCTACAGTTAAACGGCAAATCGTCCCTGGGCCGCATCGGCCTTATTGTCCACGCCACGGCCGGTTATGTTGACCCGGGCAATACCTTGAAGATTACTTTAGAATTTCATAATCTGGCCAATTTGCCCGTAAAGTTGTATTATAAAATGCCCATCGCGCAGGTGGCCTTCGTGAAGCTGTCCAGCCCGGTGGACAAGCCCTACGGCCAGGACGGGCTTAACAGCAAATATTTTGGGGCGATGAAACCGCAGGCCAGCCAATACTACAAGAATTTTCTCAAAAATAACCAGTGGATGAAATTTAAATGATCCTGGCGCTGACTGGCGAAAAACTGGCGGGCAAAGACACGGCCGCGGAATATCTTGTAAAAAAACACGGCGCCGCGCATATTCGCCACAGCCACATTCTTGATGAAATTTTGCAGCTGTTGGCCGTGCCAGTTTCCCGCCGCAACGAAATTGATTTGGGCATGAGCCTGCGCAAACTTTTTGGCGATGGAATTCTGGGCAAAGCCCTGGCCAAGCGCGTGCAATCCGCGAAATCCGATTTAATTGTAATTAACGGGGTGCGCTTTGCGGACGAGTTGAACAACGCCAAAGCCTTAGGCGCGAAAATAATCTACATAACCGCGCCCGAAGACATCCGCTACCAACGCTTTCTAAAGCGGCAGGAAAAAACCGATGATGCCAATATGAGCCTGGAGCAATTCCGAATCCAGGAACAGGAGCCTACGGAAATTAACATTCCCGCGCTCGGCGCCCGCGCCGATGTACGCATTGACAACACCGGCTCCTTGGAAGAACTTTCCGAAAAAGTCGAGAACCTAATCAAAGAGTCCCTTCGCCTTCGTTAGCCCCATGGCCATCACAAAAAAACTGCATTTCGGGAGAGCCAAAAAATCCGAGCCCAAAAAGCGCGGCAAACTTATTGTGCTCGACGGCGCTGACGGCACCGGCAAGGCCACGCAGTTCAAATTGCTGGTTGAAACCTTGCAATCGGAAAATTATGCCGTAGCCACCGTGGATTTTCCCCAGTACGGCACCAAGTCAGCCGGGCCGCTGGAAGAATATCTCAACGGCAAATACGGACAAGTTAATCCTTACGCGGCTTCCATTTTTTACGCCATTGACCGGTTCGATGTAGCTTTCCAAATCCGGCAGTGGCTGGAGCAGGGGAAAGTGGTGGTGGCCAACCGCTATGTTACGGCCAATGCCGGACATCAGGGCGGCAAGATTGCCGACTACTTTGAACGGGTTAAATTTTTCAAATGGCTGGATAATTTAGAATACAAAATTTTCAATATCCCCAAGCCAGACCTGAATATAATCCTGCATGTGCCAGCCGTCATCGCCCAAAAACTCGTGGACAAAAAAAAACCGGAAACGCGCAAATACGCCAACGGCAAAAAGCGCGACCTCCACGAAGCGGACTTAAAGCACCTGCAAAACGCCGAACGCGTGTACCTGGAAATCGCCAAACTGTTCCCTAATACCAAGCTGGTGGAATGTATGAACGGCAAACAATTACTGGCGCCCCGGCAAATCCACAACAAAGTTTGGGAGCTGGTAAGGCGGATAGTTTTGAAAGATTTTCGCCATGACAGAGCATGAGGATCGGGCCATTGGCCCCTATGATGAAGAGGATGAGGATGTTGCCAAGCAGGTGAGGCAGGAAGATGAACTTAAAATGGCGAGGCGGCTGGCTTACGCGCAACAATTATTGAGCGAAATGCCCAAACTGCGCCAAATAATGTGGGGTGTTCATGTAACGGCGGCTACCGGGGACTATACGGACGGCGTTTGGCCACCGGAATTAAAAGTAA